>CANMLK010000052.1 GCA_947498445.1 Beijerinckiaceae bacterium | reverse complement strand
CGGCCCGGCTGCCGGATCAAGCTCCATTTCATCCCGGCTTATTGCCCGCACCTAAACCCGATAGAGCGACTGTGGGGCGTCATGCACAGGAATGTCACGCACAACAAGACCTACGCGACATGCGCCGAGTTCGCAGATGCAACGCTGGGCTTTTTGCGAGAAAAGGTCCCGCGAAACTGGTCGCTGTTCCGAAGTTCGGTAACCGACAATTTTCGTGTCATCAATCCAAAGGATTTTCGGGTTATGAACTGATCAGAGTATACTAGACTGGCGGCGGCTCAACCATGAGGAGCGGAGACATGGAAATCGCAATTCTGGGGATTTTCTTGGCAAGAACAGCTGCAGCGTCGTCGGTTTGGATTCAATCGGCAGGGTGGCGATACGACGCCGCATGCGGCGCGAAACAGTTATCGCCTTCTGTTCGAAACTCCTGACATGCGTGATCGCCATGGAGGCATTTTGCGGCGCGTATCACATGGGACGTGCTCTCGTCGCGCAAGGCCATGCCGTCCGATTGATGTCGCCTGAATACGTGTGGCCCCACGTCAAGGCTCAGAAGAACGATGATCACGCCGCCGAAGCCATCGCCGAGCCGGCGACACAGGCGGTTCGACTGCTGCCGCATAGCCAAGAAAGGGAGTTGTCAGCCCATGACACGCGCACCTACCACAGCAAGGATTGTCTCGAGTGTCGGAGCGCTCGTGGGGCATCTGGTCGTGAATGGGCCAGCTCACGCCGCAGATCCGCATGTCTTTTCCGGTAAGACGCTTTCGATCGCGACGCATACCGCGCCGGGAGGCGGCTATGATCTGCTGGCGCGACTTACCGCGCAGACTATCGGCCGATTCTTGCCGGGAGAACCGCGCGTGATTGTTGTCAATTTGCCAGGCGCCGGAGGCTTAAGAGTCTTCAATCATGCCGCTCGGTTGGCGCCGCGAGATGGGACATACCTGATCGTTGTGCCTCAGGGCTTGACCGTTCACGAGCCAACAGTTGGAACGGGCATGCAAGCTTCGCTGCGCGAGATGAGCTGGATCGGAAATTTCAGTAAGGCGGCAAATGTATTAGTTGTCTGGCACACGTCTTCGATAAGCACGATTGAGCAAGCCAAGCAGTACGAAGTCACCGTTGGCTCGACTGGACCAGCATCTATCGATTCGGCGCTCCCGTTGATTGTCAATAGCCTCATGGGAACCAAGTTCAAAGTGGTGTACGGTTACGAAGGTGGGTCAAGGATCAATGTGGCGATGGAAAGAGGCGAGCTCCACGGCCGCGGATCAAACACTTGGTCTAGTTACTCGGCAACTTTCGCGGACGCGGTTCGCGGGAACAAACTTGTACCGCTTGTTCAGGTTGGTCTTGCGAAAGATGATGCGTTACCGAATACGCCGCTCTTGACAGACCTAGTGAGAGGCGATTCCGCGAAGGAACAAGTTGCCGAGTTCATTTCCCTTGCGGCTGCATTGAGCAGGCCTGTGGCTGGGCCACCCGACGTGCCATTGGACCGGTTGGCGTTGTTGCGCGACGCTTTTAGCAAGACGATGACTGATAGCGTTTTTCGAAGCGCGGCGACAAAATCCGGCCTTGAGATAGATCCTATGAGCGGTGAGGAAACCGAAGCCGCCGTGAAAAAGATGCTGTCGACTCCCAAGGAAGTGCTTGCGACGGTGAAAGCTGCAATCGAACTTGCGAAGTAGCGTAACCATGGCTGAATCTTAAATGATCTCCAACTTGGGGATCTCGTGGCCAGACGGTGCAGGAGCTGCATCACCAAGGCAGGTGGCGACGCCTGCGGTGCAGGTGCAACCTGCCTTCAGGCGCAGCGGCTCGGCAATATCGCGAACGGGCGGACGCTATATCTCTACAGCTCGAGTAACACTTCCGCTATGCTTGTTGGGCTGCGGTGGCGCTTTCTTCCTGGGCGCCGATGGGCGTGTCTAGGAAACATGGGCTACACGGTGACCTGAGACCCAAGTCTCCTCCGCTCTTTCGGAGAGTCCTGATTTTGATTTGTGGCCTCACGCTGCCGCGATTTCCAGCATTAATTTCCTGGCGAACTCGGCGGGCGTGAACTTGCCTAGTGCTGAATGCGGTCGTCGGTAATTGTAGTCCTCCTTCCATAGCTGAATTGCTGATCTGGCCTGGGCCAGGTTTGAAAACACGGTCTCGTTGAGGCACTCGTCACGCAGCTTCCCGTTGAAGCTTTCGACGAAGCCGTTCTGCATCGGCTTCCCGGGCGCGATGTAGTGCCGGCCAATGTCTGTATTCTGACACCAGTCGAGAACAGCAATTGAGGTCAGTTCCGTGCCGTAGCGGCCTCTGGCACACTCTTCATCTTACCTGCAGATGTACGCTGGGTGCTGAAGAAAAAGCTTGGGCTCGAAGTCACGTCCAAGAAGATTAACGGCGGTGAGCGGATCTATCGGTTGCCGACGGCATAATTGCCGTCCCTAGACCACCGCCCGCGCCGGCGGCCGGTCTTCTCGGCCTCAAGCGACATCGGCGTGGATCGAGGGCACGGACGAGTTTGCAGACTGTGCGGAGCTTAGAAAAACGCGGTGCTCGGCGCATGCTGGGTGAACGCAAGCGCCTCATATGCCAGCTAGTGAACCGACTATCGTCCCGCGCTGTGTCCGCTTATCCCCATGCGAGTGACCGCGCCGCGATGCTCGTCCTCCGTGACGTGGCGCAATGCCTGCAGACGCCGCGCGAGGGATCGCAATCGTGGGCGCGGCTCCGCAGGAAACAGCAACAGGTGTTTGTCACAAATTCCACCTTCGCCTGCCGACACTCGCAGTTCCTGGCTTCGGCATTCGTAGATTATGCATCCGGAAGATTTACTCACGTTAGACCCCAACGAGATGGGCCGCAGCGCCATTCAAGGAAAGACGAAGCTTCGCTATTCTAATTGGAAACATACCAGAAACCAAACCCCCTGCGTCTGCTGCATGCGGGGCGTGCCTCGTCTTCAACTAGTGACACCGAGGACGTCTCCAAGCATCCATGCCTCGATGAGGCCCGTCAGTGGGGTCAGGTCTTAAAAAGGAAATCATTTGTCGCGGCCTCGAAGACGACAAGATCGACGGCATTAGAGGTCGAACAACATTCGCGCCGAGAATTCTTATCCCCACCCGTCGCGCGACACCGTGCTGGACAAGCCCAACTTCAAGGTCGATCCAAGGCATGACCATCCTGCACGATAATAAAGGGGCCTGTCTTCTCCACCTTTCCGAAAGGAGGCTGAAATGAATCGGGACTTGTTCATTGGCGGAGAGGCCTGCCAGGGTCAGGTCGTGGGGAGTACTTGCTGCCCGCATCACGAGATGGGCCAATAGACTCGAGAGGTATACGGTGAGCCAGTCAAGCGCCTCACGCAGGGGTCGAATTCCGAAATCTTGAAAGCACGATCGCCCATCGGCGTCTACCGATGGGCGAACTCAGGTCCCCGACATGCGGTCGCGGCTGGCGAGAGCCAGCTACAAATGCTTAAAAAGAAAAGCGGGCTGCGCGTCGAAAGCTTCGACAAGACGTTCATTTCACGGATTCAGGCCCCCTCAAAATCTTCGCGGCTGTGTCCACGATCCTCGGCGGCGTGGCATAGGCTTGCTTTAAAAGCGACTCGATTTCCTGCGCGGAAAGCGGCTCGATTTCCTGTTTCGACCGAGCCGATTCCGTCAAGAACTCGCTATCGCCCAGCATCCTAGTGAAGGCTGCGCGAAGCGCGTCGCGCCGTTCAGAAGGGACGTTGGGAGGAGCGAGGAAGGGTCGGCCGAACTCGTGCGGTATCAAGATGAACTTCAGCAATCTAATATCGTCTTCATTCTTCAGGAATTCAGTTGCGAGCGGAACGTCTGGAAGTTCCTTGTGCTTGCTCATCCCGAACTGAACCAGCACGTTGACAAGCTTGTCCCTGAACCAGTGAGGATTCACGGCCAGATGAGTCTGGATCGCCATGCCGCAGATACTTTCGATCTCACCGCGCTCCAGTGCAAGTCGAAGGCCGGAGGTCGTGTAGCCGCCGATGATCTTGAATTTTGTGCCCAGCACAGTGTTGAGTAGGAACGGATAAGTTCCCGGTTTAGCGTTCGGCGCCGTTGAGCCTGCGAGCACTTCGCGTGTTTGAGCGTCCGCAAGCGTGCGCACCGGAACGTTTCCCCACGTGACGCAAATGCCCTGCTGCTTGTCGGTGCTTCCTATCCAGGTAAACTCTCGCGGATCGAATTTGGCTGCCGGATCCTTGAAAACTGGGAGAACGAGCGCAGTGTTGAAAGGGGCTCCTATGACGGAACCATCTCTGGCGGCGGAGTTAAACATATAGTTGAGGTGCGTGAGGCCGCCAGCGCCCGGCATATTCCGCGCCACGACATTTGGCTTTCCTGGAATGTATTTTCCGATATGGCGAGCGACGACGCGCGCAACTGCGTCATATCCGCCCCCTACGCCAGACCCGATCGTCATCGAAACATTCATTCCTTCATAAAAGTTTTGAACGCCTTGACTTGACGCGCTGGTCGACCCTCCCACCATCAACAAACCGACTCCAAGCCTGAAGGCCAAACTCCGATGTATCATGTTGTCCCTCCTACCAACTGGACTCACTGCCGCAGGCACTGACGCAGTCCTGATATGAATGCCGTGAAGCGCTTCGGCATCAAGGTGCCATTGATCTCTTCCCCTACTCGCTCGTTGCACCGACGGCACGGCCGCTCTGCACCTTCGCCTTTTTCGCTTTTGCTAACCAAATCGCCGATTGACGTTGCTACGATGACCACACGCTCAACCTGGCCAACATCAGCCATGACGGCTTCTTCGAGCAGAATTACGGAACATCGCCCACCAACGCCCTAACGGAATTCACGATATGCGGCGGCGTTTTTGCAAGCTTTGCAACCATGGTCGCAATGTCAATCCCGGTAACTGGATCAATATCCATCTTCCTCCGTGCGGCCTCATCCAGAAAATTGGGGTCCGTCATCGTGGAGTCAAACGCTGACCTCATCATCTTGATCGTGTCAGCCGTAACGGCCGGCGGCAGAACAAATGGCCTACCAAATTCCTGCGGGCTGAACATCAGCTCCATCGCCGCCTTGTCATCGTCGGTTCTGGCATGGTCGAAAATCCATGAGACCCCCGGCAAATCGGGGTGACGGCGCAAACCAAACTGGATGAAAAGATTGATCTTTCCATCTTGCAGCGCCTCGGCCGATGTGGCCTTGACGCTTGCGTACGTGATGCCAACGAGCGCGTCGACTTCCTTGCGTTCGACAGCAAGCATCCCGTCACGGGTGCCCGGATATCCAAGAACGATCTTGAATTTCGTTCCAGCAAATGCGTTGGAAAATGAAGGAAAGCTGTTCGTAGCTCCCGTGGAGCCAGCAACAACGACTTCCTTGTTTGTCGCATCCCGCAGGTCCTTTATTTTCGCGTCCGTTCTCGCTAGCGCAATTCCCGTCTCTCGCAGCATGCTTCCGATCCAGTTGAGATCGCGCGCATCGAATTTTGCATGAGTTGGAAACAACATCGGGAACGTGCCGGTCAAATTTAAGACGGCGCCAATCGTACCGCCATCTCGCGGCGCGGCGTTGACGAGATGATTCACAAGCGTGATCGAAGCCGCACCAGGCATGTTCTGCACGATCACGACGGGATTTCCAGGGATATGCCGCCCGATGTGATTGCCCAGAAGTCGGGCGTAAGCATCGTATCCCCCGCCAGGAGGAGCCCCAACAATCAGGCGCACCTGCTTTCCCCTGAATGGCTCTTGAGCGTAGCCGGAAACGGGACCCAGCCCTGCAAGCAGGATCGGCGCGAGGCAAAGAATTCGCTTGCTCCAAGAACTCGATACGCGCGCATCGCGACGCTGAGTTCCGTCTTTAGACCTGCACCCCATCATTACGTGCTCCCAATTGTTGTTTGAACGATAAACCGACCTCCGACTTGATTAGCGCATGCGTAGTTGGGACTGGGCGATCACCTCTACCTTGCCGCGTATCTCGATATGGGCCTCGGCAGGCCCAGCTTTTCACGAAGGGTCTTGCCCTCGTAGGCACGGCGGAAGAGCCCGCGTCTTTGAAGTTCTGGTATGAGGAGATCGACGATCTCACGTAGAGAAACTGGGAACACAGGCGGGAGCACATTGAAACCGTCGGCGGCGCCTGTTTCAAACCATTCCTGCATTGTGTCGGCGACGTCCCTATGCGATCCGACGACCTGATAATGGCCCCGCCCACCTGCAATGCGCTGATAGACTTGCCGAATACTGAGGCCTTCGCGTCGCGCCGTATCGACAAGAAGGGTTACGCGTGACGGGATGTTCCGATTGTCCGGAAGTTCAGGGATGGGGCCGTCGATATCGTACGAACTCAAGTCCCAAACCAGATATCGCGAAAGCAACATCACGCCTACCTCTGGCACGATGCGATCCTGCAGAGCCTGATAGGCATCCTCAGCTTCCCACCGTGACTTAGCCACCATCACGCCAAAGCCTGGCATCACAAGCAAATGCGCGGGATCGCGACCAGCTTCGACAGCCCTCCTCTTGACGTCGGCGTAGAAAGCCCTGGCTTCGACGATAGATTGCTGCGCCGTAAATATTACTTCCGCTGTTTCCCCAGCCAATTGCTTGCCATCGTCCGAGGCGCCCGCCTGAAACACCACGGGTTGACCCTGCGGTGAGCGATAAGTCGTCAATGGCCCTCGAACCTTGAAGAACTCCCCCTCGTGGTTGAGAACGTGAAGGCCGTCCGGATCATAGAACTTACACGCTTGCCGATCGATAAGCTTGGAGCCCTCATCCCAGGAATCCCACAAGCCCCGCACAACCTCAACGAACTCGCGCGCACGACGATATCGAACGTCCTTCTCAAGGTGAACGCCGGTGCTGAAATTGCGTGCTTCCGTCGTATTCCACGAGGTGACGACATTCCAACCCGATCGACCGCCGCTTACCAGATCGAGCGACGCGAAGCGACGTGCGACATGATAGCACTGATCATAGGTCGTCGATGCTGTGCAGACGAGTCCGATTTGTTCCGTGACCGCGGACAGCGCCGTAAGTAAAGTCATGGGATCGATGCGCATGGCCTGCGCAGTCATCGGGAGCGTCTGGGGCGTGTATCGCTCGCCGGAAAGCGTGTCGGCTTCGAAAATGAGATCGAACAAACCTTCTTCCGCCATCCTGGCTATCTGAATAGTCTTCTCAAGATCGATCCCACAGTCTGGCCAGGATTGGGGATGTAGCCAGGAAGCGATATGATGACCGGCCTGATGATACATGAGACCAAGTTTGATAGTTCGCCGAGCGCCGCCTCCAGTCGTCATTGTGTATCCTCCGAGCTTGTCTTCTAGGCAGTATTGCAATGGCTGAAAGTGTCACATTAGGAAAATAGCGCGCGCCTATTGAGAGCGATCACGGTTTCTACTGCCTGTTCGCCAAACACCACACGACCAAGACTCGGCGCAATCGCAGTCGGCTTAATCTGCCCGAACAGGGCGTCCCATTGGTTCTTCAAGGCATCAGTCCGGGCGCGCGCCAGCCAATCAAATCGAGCCAGTATAGATCGACGAACCGAAGAGGCGTCGGTTAGCCCATTCTCATCTCGGCGGATCGTGGGCGTATCAGGATCTGGCAAAAGCTCGTTCGAAAAAAAATCCGACGTGAAGAGGACGCCAGTCCGGCGATCAAAGATCCAGATCGTATTGAGGATGCGGATGATCGGGCTGATCGTCTCCAGCGTGGGAAAGCCCACGCCTGCAAGCTTCTCGCCCCGCACGATGCGCTGCGCCTTCACGTTGGCGCGCCGATCCGGCCTCATATGGGCAAGACCCAGCGGCGGTAGGGCGCGAGTGGTCGTGAGCAGCTCCACGCGAGGGAAATTATCAATCACCGCACCCATGTTGCCGATGGATTCAAGTTCGCTCCTCGTCGGCAAAATAACAATGAGGCGGTCCTTCACGATTTCCCGCAGGCTTTCTTCAATAGATTTTTGGTGCGCGGCGGGTCCCGTTTCTATCAGAAGGGCTCGATCTCCCTCCAGAAACACAAACTTGTTGAATGGCTCAAACCCCGATGCATCGTCGGGTAACCAGCTTCGCGAGCGATCTGCCGGCTCCAGATCGGACAAGACAAAAATGTTGTCGGCAAGCTGCTCGACCCGGCTCATGTTGCAACTCCATTTACTCTACGGAGCCCGCCTTTGAATACTTCGGTCAATTGCTCAGGATTTGTGACCACCCCGCCGTGTGCGGGGGCGACAATTCTTGGCGGGTACCGGCGCAAAACCTCGACGAGGTCCGCGATGACAAGTTCCGCGTCAACGTAACGCGTCCACCCAAGAGCGCCTTCGATGACAGGCCCGGTATCTTCCGGCACTGGAATATGCGGCAGTTCCTCCGACGTCAGCGCGCATTGCCCCGCTTCATGCTCATGGGTGTACGGGTAGCCGTCGCTAACGAAGAGAATTTGGTGGAGCGTGTCGTACCCCCAAAGCGTATTTTTGAGGTCATGCACCGCAGCCGGAACCATGACAAGTTTGCGGTCACCGAGATCGATTTCGTCGCCCTCGCGCTTATGCGCAAAGCGGTTTGTCAGTTCAGGATAGTAGAGGTGATAGTTTCGCAGGTCTCCGACAACCTTCGCCTGGGGAAACAGCTCCAACAGCGGCCCAAGATTGCCCATATGTGGCGACTCCGGATGGGTAGCGAAGACATAGTCGATCATTCTTTCACCAAGCACATTCAGCAATTGAGCCTTCAGTTCAATCCATGAGAAGGGCAAGCCCGTGTCAACAAGAACGACACAGTCGCGTCCGACGACGAGAAAGCATGAGTTGTGATTATGGACCTCGCGACCGTTCGCGGTGAACGGCAGGCACGTGCTGAACCAATATGTGTTCGGTGCGATTTCGCGAGGAAATTTTGGTATCGTCCCATCCTTAGGCATTGAACTTCTCCCTGTCCCGATACGGGTTCGTTCTGCCGCGTTCTGCGTCACAGACGAATTCCTACGGGAAACATTTTATGCTCGTCGATTCATCAGCTCACAGAAGCAGAATCCGAATCTCCTAAATGAATGTCGGTGCTCTCATTTCTCGTTGAGAGCATTACGCACCTTTTCGATAACCGACTCCGGTATGGCCGAGAGTTCGTCCACCAGGCTAGTGATTTCTTGACCGGTCATTGGACTGATGTCGAGGTTTAACTTCGTCGCCTCTGTCAGAAAAGCCGGATCTTTCATGGTCTGATCGAATGCCTGACGGAGTGCTGCAACCCGGTCAGCCGGCACATTAGCTGGCGCGAGAAATGGCCGCCCCGCTTCGAGACGCGATGTCAGCAAACGAAGCGCTGCACGATCGATGTCCGACTTCGCCAAAGACGAAATACTCGGCACATCAGGCAGTTCGTCGCGCGGCGGCATGTTCCATTGGGCTAATATTTTAATTTTCTTGTTGGCTATCCAGTCCGAATTAAGCGTTCTCAGACTGGCCCATGCAAGCGCAGGAACCCCCTGTACCTCGCCAGATTCCATCGCCTTATGAATCTGCGACGTTCCGGAATATCCACTCACTATTTTCAGACGTAAGCCCAATATCTTATTTGCGACAAGTGGAAAGTCGACAGTTGACGTTCCACGCGTCGTGGCGCCAACAACGACCTCTTTGGTCAAAATATCCTCGAGCTTGTGAACGGGAACGTCATGCCAGACATACAAAACCTGCAAGTCCCTATTGGAACTTCCAATCCAGTTCAGCTTTGTTGGATCAAACCGGACCGCGCTGGGCTGCAGCAAGTGCGCTGTGGGCACTCCATTGATCGTAGCTCCTATAGCAGTTCCATCTTTCGGAGCCGTATTGGCCAATGAATTTGTCATAATAAGGCCGCCGGCGCCAGGTTGGTTCTGGACGATGACCGATGGGGAGCCGGGAATATGGCGTCCATAATGACGGGCGACCGCGCGGGCGTTGATATCGTAGCCAGAGCCAACAGCGCTGCCGACAAACATCTGGATCTGCCTTCCTTGATAGAACTTCTCGATGTCGTCGGCTGCAGCTGGAAGGATGAACAGGCCAGTGGCAACAAGTACAAAGCACCTCATGACGTAGCCTCCCTGCTGCTCGGTAACGTCGTTACGACGTTTGAATAGATGCGGAACGATGGGCAACAAGCCCCTGTTTATAGAATGCAGGCTTAATCTAAGATCTTGATTCGGGGGGTCGAGCGGTAAACCACATTGCGAGATCAAAACTGTTTAGGTCTGCTGCACGAAGCATGGCGCTCACCGTGACAACCACATCTGTTGGGGTGACCGTCACATCTTGAAGGAAGACGTCGTGAAACCGCCTCACGTCACGTGAATTCTGCGCGTAAAGAAGAGTAGCGCAGGTCAGAAGATTCGTCGCGATTTCAGGAGGGATCTGGTCACCCCTGCCATCACCGATCATCTCGTTTATCGATACACAGGCTTCTATGAGCCCGCTCCAGCAGACCAAACTGTCCCCTTTGTTGCTGTCAGACGCTGACATATACTCGCCCTTCCACAACCTTTGTCGCATATCTTCGGATTGATATACTCGACGACCCTACATGAGAAGCAGTTTGAAACTTGAACTCATAGCCGTGCCATGGGCAGACGAGATGGAACTCATCATCGGAAAAGCTCATCCCAACACTCTTCATGTCGTCTGACAAATGCTCTTCGACACGCGGCATCACCCTGCCTTGACAAACAGGACCGCCCTGATGGGGACAGACGTTTAGAAAAGCGTGTATCGCATCCTTGACACGAAACACGCCGATCTCAAGACGGCCATTGGTGATCAGACGCCTTTCGCCATGCTTGAGCTTGTCAAAATCATCTACGTAAATGTCTTTCATGTTACGAACCTGTTCGCTGAAGGGTTAGAGCTTTTTGTAAATGCGCCTCGCATTCTCGCCCAGGATGTTCCGCTTCCCCTGTTCAGAAACAAATGGAAGATCGGTGATAATGGAAGGCGAGTCGAAATCCCAATGCGGCCAATCGGAAGAAAAAAGAAGCTGAGACTCAGCGTTAATCGCTTCGAAGGTTGCTTCGAGAAGTTTTAGGTTTGTGCGCTCCATCGGTTGGCAACAATGAAACATTTCCTTGATGTACTCGCTCGGAAGACGCTTCAACAAAGGCGCTTCGCTCTGTCTCATAAGATATTCGTTATCCAACCGTTGCATCAGGAAAGGAACGTAGGCCAAACCGGATTCAATCCAGACGACATTGAGTTTCGGAAACCGCTCGGATAACCCATGCATGACCCAGTTCGTCATATGAACCATATTGCACAGCACAAACGAGATCGCATGCATGGTGAGGAACTTGTCCAACTGGCGAAGATAACCGTCTTGCCAGTTGTACCCGGCGTGGAAACTCAGGGGGAGGCCGCGCTCCTCCAGCATGCGATACACGCGCATGTATTTATTGTCGTGAACCGGATTGTGCCTGACACTTGTGATTGTGAATCCGATCACAGAGGGATGGTCGCCGTACATGTCGATCATCCGAACGCAGGCATCCGGATCGCTGAACGGCAACAAGGCCATGGTTTTCAGGCGGGGGTCTCCCGGCAACACTACCTCGGTCATGAATTTCGCGTATGCGAACGCTAGATTGACCTCCACTTTGACGTTTGGGTGCGTCCCCACCTGCAGAAGCGCATTCGGAAACATGACCATTCGGTCAATGCCAAATGAATCCATCGCGCGGCGTAGCGGAACAACGTCGCCATGAACGGACAGGTCATCGCGCGGCTCGCCGGAAGCCAGATTTGAGTGGGGAATTCGGCCGCTGACGCTTTGCGAGAACATTCCACCGTTCGCGTGGAACAAGACTGGGCCAAGTCGACTCTCCGGCTTTCGCTTGGCGCTGAGGGCTTCCTCTCGCAGGATAGGATCTTCGATGAACTCGACGATTTCGTTCCACGAGCCGGTCTCGATGTGGTGAGTATCCAAGTCCACAATGAAGTAATCGTTCAACTTCTTTTGGTCGCGATACTTGGCTGCGTTTCGAAGCATCTCGCGGGTATCCGACTCCGTCGAAAGGGGCTCATTCCCTCCAAATGACCGGAATTCAGGAACGTCTCTCGCTTCATCCATTGCCGAACTCCTCAATACTCATTGGCGGGCTGGTGCCATGGGCGCGAATTGCCATTCTTCGAATGGATTCGGCGCCGTAAAGTGCGAACTGCCGAAACTTTCAGATACGGGGCGCTACGCCAGGCACTCCGAGAAGCACCTGGCCGGCGGTCTCCAGATTCACGGCGTGACCCTGAATCTGCTGCGATACGGCGTGCATGTCCCGAAAACGCTTTTCGAACCCATTCTTCTCGAAGATCGCGGCGGCGCCTGCAGCGACATAAGTCTTCGTGACAATGTCCCGACACTCCTGAATTGCATGCGTGACAGCCATGCGTAAATTCAGACGATCTGACGTTGAAACGCCGTGACCCGAGGCCAATGAATCTGACAGGATCTCTATCGTCCGCTCTAGATAGCATCTTGCGGAACGCAGCCTTGCTTCGCATGAACCGACATGAAGTTGGACAACTACGCTATCGCGCAGCAATACCGATCTTGCCTTCGGCGTTTTGACAGTCGCCAGATCTACGAAGGAATCCATAGTGGCGCGCGCAATCCCGAGGGCAACAGCAGCAAATGCGATGGCGAATGTGCCCAGGATTGGCAACTGGTAAAGGGGTCCCTGCTCTCGCCGGGCCATATCGGAGTCGCGTAAGTAAGCATGAGTGTCAGGGACAAAATGGCCGTCCAGGGAGTACGTGTCGCTACCGGTTCCGCGTAGCCCTAAGACTTGCCAGACGTCATCGATCTGGGCAACGCTGCTGGGAAACATGAATGTCTTCTCGACCTGCGCCCCACTTGCACCACGGTAAGGCTCGCCCGCCGCGTCGAAAATTTTCGCGTGTGCACCGAGCCATGTCGCTTGCCGGCTCCCGCTGGCGTACATCCACGAGCCATACAGTTTATGGCCTCCTTCGACAATCACCGCCCGCGAGTCCTGAGATGGCGGTCCCCACGCAACGACCGCATTCACCGGGCCGAAGATCTCTCTCGCTACTGCGTGATCTAGATATGCTGCGGAGAATGAACATCCGGATGCCTGACCAATGCACCAAGCCACACTCGCATCTATCCTGGCGAACTGTTCTATCGTTTCCATGAACCCGATCAGGTTCATCTCGAAACCATCTAGAGACCGCGGAATAAGGAGTCGGAAGGCACCAACCTCATGCATGCGTTGCAGAACGCGTGAAGGGATCCGTCCGCTTTCATCAATCTCTTCAGCGGCGCTTACAATGTCGTCGGTCAACTTGCCGACGTTACTCGGCCATTCGCTTTCGCGCCCGGTTCCGCTTGTTGTAACGTCGCCGCCATCCATAGCTTCTACCTCCAGAGTTTGTGGCAAACGATGTAGCCTTCGTCTTGCTCGTTCAATCAGGATCGAGTTCTATCAAGCGACCCATTGGTCGCTTCCATTCGACGCCTTCGATCTTTTGCTTCATTTTTTTCGCGCACCACCAGATAGTCGCCTGGTTGGAGCAGACGACACGTTTTCCAAGATCGGCTTCGAGTCGTTCGATCGCTTCGATGTGCGTGGCGTTGGCACAGCTCAAGAAGTATCCGTCGATGTCGTCCCGCGCATTGTTCATGACCGTCCGGTGCCAATCGTCAGGGGTGACAGATATGAACCCGTCACTGACTGGGAGGTTCAGTGCGACATCTGATACAACCTCGATGCCAAACTCCTTGAGATAATGCTTTTCGTGGTCATTCGTTGCCTGATTATACGGGGACACCAGCGTGATCTTTTGCATGTTTGAGACACGCAGGGCGGAAAGAATTGCTTGGGCCGTTGACACTGAAATGGCCGATGAATTCTTTGATATGGTTTCAAGGATGGCGCGCTCGCCCTCTGGGCCATGCTCCATCGAATTGCTTGTACAATGGAAGACGATAACGTCGCATTTGGCGTCGGCCAGGGCTTGCGAACTCTTCGCCACCTCTGGAAGAAGCTGTTGCAGACCTTTCCTGTGCTTCCCGGTCATTTGGATCCGCGCGGTATGAACCCCGATCCTTGGAGGCATGTAGGCGTAAAATTGGGGCTCCGCCAAACGGTTACTGGACGGTATCAACATCCCGACCCGGGCCTTTGCGTTGCCTACGGAGTCGCCTCCACTGGTCTGCATGAAAACAATCCTCTCATTGCGATGCATCCGGTTCCGCCGTAACCAGAGAGTCCGAGGCATCGGCGCCCCAACTATTTAGCGCTGCCCGCCAGCAGTTTGTTGACCCTGTCGACTACAGGTTGCGGCGTCGCTGCGAGTTGCTTCACGAGGGTTTCCACCTGCTCACCTGTAAGTGGAGAGACCTCCAGCCTAAGCTTCTCCGCGTCCTGCTTGAACTGGGTGTCACTCATCGTCTTGTCAAAGGCGCGCCTCAATGCGTCGAGCCGTTCGGGAGGAATGCCAGGCGGCCCCAGGAAGGGCCTTCCGAATTCTTGACGCGCCATCAGCAGCGAAAGAGCCTGCCTATCCTCGTCGTTTTTCGCAAAGTCCATCAGCAACGGCACATTCGGCAGATCGGGGTGACGCTGATAACCGTATTGCAGGGCGACCAAAACCTTCTTCTCCGCCAGAAGATCCTTCATATCGACCGCAACAGTGCTCCATGTGTCGCCTCCGAATCCATGAACCTCACCGCGCTGCATCGCCAATCTAACGTCGGGGCTGCCCTTGTAACCAGATACGATCTTAAAACGGAAACCGAACAGGGCGTTCGCTAGCAGCGGCATATCCAGGCCAGTCGTTCCAGGGCCGACAGCGCCCAGCAAAATTTCATTGCGCCGGAGGCTTTCCACATCTGTGTAGGGCGATTGGCTCCACACGATCATGATGTTTGTTTCGCGGTTTGCGCTTCCAATCCATGAAAATTCTGTCGAGCGGAACCTGGCCACATCTGGTCGAAATACGGATTCCGTAGGAATCCCGCTTTGAACGGTCGCCATGACAGTTCCGTCTTTCGCTGCGACGTTGAACAGATGCGCGGTTGCATTCAGGCCGCCTGCGCCGGGCATATTCTGAACAACGATATTCGGCGAGCCGGGAATATGGTTTGTCATCGTCCGAGCTATCGCTCTCGCATAGATGTCATAACCGGTGCCAGGCGCCGTACTCACAATCAAGTTGATCGTTTTCTTATTCTGATAAAATTCCCTCGGAGTTTCCGCCTTCAAGCCCCCAAGGTTGAGGAGGATCGCAGCTATGGCTAGGTGGGCTGGCTTTCTCATTGAGCTATTCCTCACCGGTGTAATTAATATGACTCGCTTCGTACGCTTTAATTCTTGTTGGTTTCTATCAGTCGACTACATGATGAGCGGTCATGATGGTAACCCGCCTGTGTGGTTCTCCGTGCCCGACCCGACCGCGCGGATTCGCTCGGAATAGACAAGATCCGTCAATCCAAAGAGCCCGAACCTCGACAAGTGGCTGAGTAGAAATGGATGCGCCCCCAGCTCATACAGCCTCCCGACTTCGCCAGTTATGAGAAGATCGCGTTCGATCTCTGAAAGGGGTTCCGATGACAGGGCGGCGATGGGATCCACTGCAAGGTCCGACCGGAACGCTGGTTCGCGCAGAATCCGGTAGCACACCTTGTTAACGGCATAGATTGTCATCATCTCAATCCCATCGCCAGACGGCGTAAGCATGTCCATGGTCGATCTGAGGTTCGATAAACCGTGGACGGTGTCGACCAATGACACCAAGCATGGCAATCCAGTTAAGTAGTTCGCCGCCTATGTTCCCAGCCTTCAGAAGCCTGTCGTTCGTCGCTTCGTTAAGAAGCTCATTCACCTCGGCTTTTTCCAGTCGCTTAAGAACGCTGCTCGCCCATCCAGGATCGGGTACGCCCGATCTCTTGCCATGCGAAATCCTCGGGCCGCCGATCTCCAGGGAAAAACTTCCGCTTGCCAAAATTGCGACACGCATGTTTCCCGGCCACGATTCAATGGCGCGGCGGACCACTTCACCTAGATCGAAGCAGCGGCGTGCAGCCGGCAAAGGCGGTGATAGCCCGTTAATAAAAATGGGCACGATCGGTATGTTCATTCGTGGCGTCACAAAATGCAGTGGCACCATGATTGAATGATCTATCTCGAACTCTTCGCTCAACGAAAGGTCGAATCCAGCCCCGATTCCGTAACCGCGAATCTTCTTCGCCAAGGCCGAATTCACACCGATGTTATAGTGCGGCATCTTTGTGTGATCATTCGGACCGGCCGTTTGATCCGCCGCGCCGATACAGAAGGTCGGAAGGTTGTTATAGAAAAAAGTACTGAGGTGGTCCGAATCGAAGATCACAAGAACATCGGGCTGAACAGCGGCCAGATGGCGCTCAACCTCCGCAAACAGTCGCGCGACTTCGCAGTTCGGACCCAGGCGAGCGACGAGCTCCGGAAAGCCTGGCGTATGAGGAACGCCAATTGCAGCGACGATTTCCGCCATGGTCTGCCCGCCCTCCCTGCAGAACTCTTCTGGCCCGGTCCTTCTGCGAACCGATAGCCATCACTTCCGCATTAAGCCGCCTACAGGATAAGGAGGCCATTTGGCCTCAGCATATAGAAATCATTTGCAGTTGAAAAATTCGATTATCGGCGCCATTAATGCGATATGCGTATAAATTGCGAGATTCTCGATCTTCGCGCTTTCCTGGCAGTGCTGGATTCGGGCGGCTTTGAGAAGGCCGCGCATCGCCTCAACATGTCGCAGCCCACGATCAGCCGCCGTATCAGATTGCTCGAGCAAGCCCTGAATGCGATTTTGTTCGAGCGATCGACACGTAAGGTTTCTCTCTCCCGCATTGGCTCACAATTTGAGCCCTTGGCGCGCCGCATAGTTCATGACTTCGAGAGCTCGATTGCTTCGCTCAGCATTTCCGGCAACGCCGATTCCGGGCTGGTCAGGGTGGCCGCGATCCCGACAGCAGCGTGTCGGTTTCTTCCACGCGTCATTGAAAAGTTTGCCCGCGATTATCCTGGTGTTCGCGTTCGCATACTGGATCTGCCCGGCCCAGCCGCCCTGGAATGTGTCGCCACCGGCGAAGCTGATTTCGGAATAAACTTCCTTGGCGCGACGCAGAAGGATTTGCGTTTTACGCCATTAATCGACGACCCATTCGTACTCGCTTGTCATGTAGATCATTCCATCGCCAAACAACAAAGGATCAAATGGTCGGACTTGCGTGAATTTTCATTGATTATCAGTCAAGCCAGCGGCAACAGAGCCTTAATCGATCATGCGCTGTCACGTTCCAATTTGCAACTAAACTGGATGTTCGAGGCGAGCCATTTGTCGACGTCATTTGGAATTGTTGAAGCCGGCGTTGCTATGGCTGTGGTTCCCAGACTTTCAGTGCCGCTGAATAGCCATCCGCTAATAGCGTCAGTTCTGCTGGAGTGTCCAAGGGTCACGAGAACGATTGGCTTAGTTGAGAGGTTCAACGCGCGGCTGACGACGGCATCCTGTGCATTCCGCGAGCTTTTGCGGGCTGAAGCAAGCAGCTTCGACGAAATATAGCAATATCCTCGCAACAATATGTCGAGGGTTCTTTAAGCAATGACGTCGGCGCAAAGGTGCTGCGTCGGATAGCTATCTTGTTGCACGGAGCCTCGGAGACGCGGGCCGGCGCCCGCGCGGTCTCGACTACGTGACGCGGACGAAGTTGACACGAACGACATCCGACCGGAATAAGTGGCGGAGGCCAGCCCGCGATTGGCATCGTTGACCGTCGATGATCTTCCGCAGCAAGCGGAGCTAACTATCAATGTTCCCGCAACAAACGCCCGTAATTCGTGACCTTGTCAGATACACCCGAAAGCCGTAATCCTTCCCAGATGATCGCCTGCAGCGCGGTAATGACGTTTATCCCGAACTCCTGTTCTAAAGGTTCAATTGACTCGATGGTCGCCCAGTGCGGGCAGGCGTAAATCAACGTGTCGATATCTGGATGTTCGAGCATGAGTTCGCGACCAAGCTCAAGTGCCTTCGCGGGCGGAATACGATTATAATCCTGCAGCCTCGCCCTCGCATGCTTGCACCCCAAGAGGATCATGTCGCCTTCGATGGACCCACTTGCGGAGTCTCCAATCTGGCGCGGTACGGCTGGATTGATCGTGCCAACCTTGCGGGCGCCGACGGCTCTTAGTGCGCGCCTTTGGGCCATGGAGCTCGAAGAAACCGGCACGCCGTAGTCCTGAGTCATCTCGGCGAGTACACGTTGGAGGTTTTCTTCCCCCTGCGAAATGTTGGTGGGCGCGCCGCCCATAATTATGACGTCAGCACCTGCTGTGGCGAAGGATTCTACCGCCCGCAATCCCTGTTCATAAACGGATTTGAGGGAGTCCTCAGTGTGCTCGCTTGTAAAAGCCGGAGCAATAATCCCTCACAGAAGCGGCCGATTTGTTTGGTCGCGCCGGACTAAAAGTACGGCAGATAAAGGCCCTTGATCGTTGGATCGGGGGCTGGGGGATGAAGACAGTGGAGCTTTACGCAAGGGTTAGACACGC
>CANMLK010000051.1 GCA_947498445.1 Beijerinckiaceae bacterium | reverse complement strand
AGCCCGTGACCAACTGCCCACCCTGCGCGACGCACTGCAACGTCATCACGCCAACCACTTCGGACTTGATGAGACATCAAAGGCCGCGTAATCATCAAACGAGGCAAGGCCCGAACCGCAATTTTCAACATTGAGCGGGACATCCCCATCAGGATCGCTGTTGTGACGTATGGTTAACTCCGGACTACATATCGTCCGTTGACGCCTGCGGATTCATTTTAGAAAAATACAAAGCGACAAAGCGCCGACTGGATTTATACGCCACACGTTTAGCAGCAGCGGTTTCGCAGGAAGTTATAATACGAACTACCTGGTGACGCCTTAGCGAGCGGCGACACTTCGCATAGCGCAAGCGGAGAACTTTTGCGCGGGTTGTGAGTGGGCAGAGCTGAGCCGCTGGGGCGACCAGGCGCCATAAGGTTCAGTCAATTCTGTTGAAACCTCTCATCCAAGTGATGTGATGCCTTGCGCAGCTTGTTGTTCTGGATCAATTCTTGGCAATCAAACGGATGAAATGAGTTTCAAATGGCCGACGTCGTCGAGATTGACGAAGCTGCAAAAGTGAACAAGCGGGTCGCCCTTCTGATCGCGGTCCTCGCGCTATGCCTCGCGCTTTCAGATCTTGGCGGGGGCAACGCGGATAATGACGCGGTCGAGTACAATGTCCAATCCGCCAACCTTTGGGCTTTCTATCAGGCAAAGACGATCCGAAGGACGTCGACGCTCCTTGCCGCTGAGGAAATGGAGACGCGCCTCGCCGAGGCCAGCCCCGCCGCGCGGGCAGTGATGGAAACGCGTATCGCGGAATGGCGCAAGAACGCCGAACGATACGAGACAGAGCCTGAGACCGGGGAAGGACGTCGCGAATTGATGGCGAAGGCGTTGGAAGCAACGAAACAACGCGATACTCAAAAGGCCCGGGGCGACGCTTTTGACGTCGCTACGGCGCTTCTGCAGGTGTCAATCGTTCTGGCTTCGGCTGCCATCATCACAGGCGCCTTGATGCTGGCGTTCCTGGGCGGGGTGTTGGGCGCAATCGCAGCTGCTCTCATGGCGGCTACGTTTCTTCTGCCAACTTTTGTTATTCAGTTTTTCTAGCGGCAGTCCTCGCAATCACCGCGCGCAAAGACGACGCGCGGCGGCACGTTTCAGCGAGCTTCCAATCCTGAGTCTCCAAATGGCCCGCGCCATCAAAAGAGGCCGGTGTTTACGTCGGCCTCTTTTGGTTTTCTCAGTTCCGGTCTACGGGCGAATCGTCAGCGCCCGGCCGCAACGAGCCGGCGCGAATAAGCGGATTTGCCCTCAGACACCGCCTTTGACGCTCCGTCGGCTCCGATCCGGGCGGTGGATGCAGCGAGAAGCGCTTGCTCCTGCGGCTTGCACGTGTTGAACGCCTTTTGAACTGCGGCCTGCCGAGCCCCGCGGCTGCGGGCTGTCTGACCAATTGATTGATCGAGGCAAGCCGTGTAGGCGCGCAAGTTAAGGTCCGCGTCCCCGGCCGCATTACAGCCAGCCAGCATTAATCCAGCGGCGCAAACTATTCCAAATCGCAACATGTCGAAGCCCCACAGCACGAATCGCTCGAGCATTACTTTAGCCTCGGGCATGAACTGCGCAACTGGTCGACGGGCGCCGACCTAGAATTTACCTCCGCGCACCACGTTCACGTCGCTGATCATCAGGATCAACCCGTGACTTTCGAGCAGCGGCGTGAGCGCTTCGATGAGACTTTCCGCTTTTTGCTGGGTCGTTACGGCCAGAAACATCACCTTGGCTTGGGCTCCCGAGATTTGGTCGTCCGCCCAGGCGCCGCCCTCGCCCGCTCCCCCCAGCGTTGGCATCAACGTATAGCGGGTCACGCCGACGCTGGCGGCCAAAGCAACGATTCTGCGCGCCAGAGGCGCATCGACCAACACTTCAATCCTGCGCCGCGAGACCAATTGCATCATGCCGCCACCCGAACCGCGAGCCACGTGAAGAATGGAATTCCCACTGTGATATTAAAGGGGAAGGTCACCGCGAGCGACATCGCGAGATACAGGCCGGGGTCGGCCTGTGGTAACGCGAGGCGCATGGCGGCGGGAACGGCGATGTAGGATGCGCTGCCGGCCAGGATGCCGAATGCGGCAACCGAGCCTGCGTCAAGGCCGATCGCGCCTCCCACAGCAACGCCGATGGCGCCGTTCAGAATCGGGAAAATAATCGCCAGCAGGGCGACGCGACCTGTCAGGGAGCGGGCCTGGCGCAGACGACGCGCCGCGATAAGGCCCATATCGAGAAGAAAGAGGCACAGGACCCCCCGGAAACCCGCCTCGAAGAAGGGCGCAATGGGCGCGAAACCCTGCTTGCCTGCGATGAGGCCGATGACAAAACTGCCCACCAGAAGCACGACCGAGCCGTTGAGAAGCGTCTCGCGCAACAGATCCCCTGCAGATTTCTGCCCCCCCACCCAGCCCCTAAGGGCCAGCCAGAGGCCGACGATGATGGACGGCGTCTCCATCAGTGCGAGTACGGCCACCATGTAGCCAGCAGGCGGCATACCCCGCGCCCCGAGCACCTCAACGCCGGTGACAAAGGTGATGACGCTCACCGATCCGTAGTGCGCGGCAACCGCGCCAGCGTTGATGGCGTCCAGCTTGCCAAATCGTCTCAGCGCAATGAACGCTGGCAGCGGCAAAAGAAAACTGAGCGCCAGACCCGCGAGAGCGGCGGCCAGCATTTGCATGGTGAAGCCGCTGGCGTTCACTTCGACGCCGCCTTTGAGGCCAATCGCCGCCATAAGATAAAGCGACATGCTTTTGGCGATGGCTTCGGGGACCGACAGGTCCGAGCGCGCGAAAGCGGCTGCCGCGCCAAGAACGAAGAAAAGGATCACGGGTGAGAGAAGGGCGTCGAAGCTCATGGCGCTTGTACACCCCGGAGCCGCGCGGGTTCATAGCGCCCCCACTTGCCGACGGTGTGCACCACACGCATTACCATCTCCCTGAACCACCGCAGCAGTCGCGACCACCGGGAGGCGGTTCTAGGGTATGCCGAAACATAGTCAAGGTAAGGGGTTGCGGGGCTTCGTAAATCGCGCGTTTCTCCCGCCAGGTCTCACAGCGCGACGCAAGCTATAGCGGAAGGATCGTTCCAGCCGGAGGCGAACCAAAGACAATGCGCTGCGTCTCGGCGACGCCAGCATCATTTCGGCCCACCAGAATCGAAATCGAAACACCGGGTTTCACCTCCGAGACGCTCGCGCGTCGCAAACGCCAGACGCTTGTCTCATTCGTGACCGTGACCTTGCGCTCGGAGGAGCCATCGGTGACGATGAGAACACGGCGGTCGCCATCCTTGTCGAGTGACTTGAAGGCGCCGGTGACGCTCATGCCGATCGGGCTCAACGTCCCCTCGTCAGGCATCACGATCACTTCCGTTGCAGCCACGGCGTCGCCCGCAGTATTGGCCGAAAGCGTGCGAACGCCCACGCTGTCGCCAACCTTTATATCCGTGATGGCCAACCTCGCCGCTGCGTAGACCGGGGCTTGCGATGAGATATCAACGCGGATGGAGATTCCCTGACTGAGCTGAACAACGACGCCGTTGGTGTCAGTCGTCTCCACAAGTCCGCGAATCCGCACCGCCTCGCTTTCATCCGCGGCTTTTGGTTTGGTGGTGTTTTGCGCCGGAACGGGCGCGGGCGCGGGTGGCGTTTGGGCGATGGCCACGCTGGATAAAACGGTCAACATCATGGTAATGCGTACCGTACTTTTTGCGACATTTTTCAACATGCGTGTCTCCCCGGACTTAAGGACAACGACAGCGCAAACAGCCGGTTCCAAAAAGACAGCGCCAAGCGTAACGGGCGCGTGGGCAACATGCCCGCGAACGAATTTGGTTTCCCCAGTCCATCTCCTAGTTATTGTGGCTCGCGAACCTTGGAGCTCCCCATGCGAGTGCGCCTCTCAGCCTTCACCTTTGCCTCTTTTGCTTTCGCTGTCGCCTTGCCCGCAGCGGCCCAGGACATGCGGTCAGTCTCCACGCAAACCGGCACGGTCGCGATCGAAGTCGTCGCCCGTGGATTAGAAAATCCGTGGGGTCTCGCGTTTTTGCCGGATGGGCGCATGCTGGTGACTGAGAAAAGCGGGCGCTTGCGCATTGTCACGCGCAAGGGCGAAATCTCGAAGCCGATTGCGAACGTGCCGCGCGTAGCTGCGCGAGGACAAGGCGGCCTTCTCGACGTTGCGCCATCGCCAAACTTCGCCCGCGACCAGACGATTTTCTTCTCGTATGCAGAGAGTAGTCAGGGCGGAGAAGCGGGAACGGCGCTGGCGCGCGCGCGGCTGGCCAACGACAGCGAACTCAGCGATGTGCGCGTGATCTTTCGCCAAACGCCGAAGGTTGATGGCGGGCAGCATTTCGGGTCACGCATCGCCTTTGCCCGTGATGGCGCGGTGTTTCTCACACTGGGTGATCGCGGCAAGTTCGACCCGGCGCAGGATGTAACCAACACCATTGGTGTTATTGTTCGCTTGAATGGCGATGGCTCGCCCATCAAAGACAATCCCTTTGTGGGACAAGCGCGAGCCCGTCCGGAAATTTTCTCGTACGGCCACCGCAATATACAAGGAGCCGCGATCCATCCACGAACAGGCGCCCTTTGGGTTCACGAGATGGGGCCGCGCGGCGGCGACGAGATCAACATCGTGGCGGCAGGCCGCAATTACGGCTGGCCGCTGGTGAGCTGGGGCAGCCATTACAGCGGCATCCCGATCGCCAAGCCGTCTACACGCCCGGAGCTGACCGATTCAATCCATCACTGGACGCCATCCATCGCGCCCTCGGGAATGGCGTTTTACGACGCTGATCTTTTTCCCAAGTGGCGGGGCTCGCTGCTCGTGGGCGCACTTGCGGGACGGATGCTGGTTCGCGTCACTCTCGACGGAGACAAGGTGACCGGTGAAGAACGCATTGCGCTCAATACGCGCATCCGCGATGTCGACGTAGGGCCCGATGGGGCCGTCTACCTCGCCACCGACGAATCGAACGGGCGAATCCTTCGGCTTTCACCTGCGCGCTAACGCCTGCACATCAAACGCCAGGCCCAGCGCAACATCGCAAGACTTGCAAGCAGTTTAAACTTGGTCCGGCGCCTTCGGTGACGCATCCGCAAAGCGGGACAATCCCGAGTTGTTGGCGTCGGATCGTAAACCACCACTGTGCGTAGCTCGCTCCACGGCTGGCGATTGATCCCAAACAAGCCCATACTGGCCAACCTTGTGCGCGAGTGCGCGCATACGAAACAGCCAGAAAGCGCGGAGGCAGTTTGTCGGCGGAAAAATCCAGTCCCGTGCGAAGGCGCAAAGTCGCGTCACGCGCCCTGCACGATTGGACGGCAGGCTACGAACCCCTGCCGACAGCGCCCGACGAGCTGATGGATGAGGCGGGGGGCCTCAGGCCAGTCTGGAAACGATTTCTGGAATCGTTCTCGGAAAGCGACCCGACCGAAATCGCCCGCAGTTTTGGCTCGGCAGACCGGCGCATTCGCGACATGGGCATATCCTATCGCGTCCACGGCGAAGCCAATGAACGCGCATGGCCGCTGGAGCATCTTCCCCTCATCATCGGGCAGGATGAATGGCGCGAGATTTCCGCTGGCGTGGAACAGCGAGCGCGCCTCATGGAGGCGATTCTTGCGGACGTCTACGGCCCCGGCCTGCTCGCAGCCGAGGGCGCCATGCCCGGCTCCGCCATCACAGGCTCCGCGGACTTCGTTCATTCAATGTGCGGCGCGCAGCCGCCGGGCGGACGCTGGCTGCGCTTTTATGCGCTCGACATTGCTCGCGGAACTGATGGCAAATGGTGGGCGCTGGGCGATCGCACACAGGCGCCCTCTGGCGCAGGCTATGCGCTTGAAAACCGGCTGATCGTTTCAGGCGCGCTGCCGCACCAGCGCGGCGCGATGAACGTCGCGCGGCTCGCTCCCTTCTTTCGCGACTTTCGCGCCGGCGTCTCCGGCGCCGCCGACCGCGCCGCGCCACGCATGTGCCTGCTGACGCCCGGGCCGTTCAGCGACACCTATTTTGAACAATCCTATCTTGCCCGTTATCTCGGCTTCCTGCTGGTTGAAGGCGATGATCTCATCGTGCGCGACAACATGGTGTTCGTGCGCACGATTGCGGGCCTGAAACGCGCAGACGTGATCTGGCGGCGCGTTGATGCGGACTGGTGCGACCCGCTCGAACTCAACGGGAAATCGCGCATCGGCGTGGCTGGATTGATGCAGGCCATCCGCGCCGGCAATGTCGTTGTCGCCAATATGCCAGGCGCGGGCATTCTCGAGTCCCAGGCGCTGCTTGGATTTGCGCCGAAACTTTCGCAGCGACTGCTTGGCGAAGATCTAAAACTGCCCAACATCGCAACGTGGTGGTGCGGGCAGAAGCGCGAGCGCGATATCGTGCTCGAGCGGCTGGACGAGCTCGTGATCTCGCATGCGTTTGGTGATGCGCTGCCCGGATCAAGCAAACGCAAGGGCGTGCTGGGCTCGGACCTGAGCGCGCGCGAAAAACAGGACTTGATCGCCGCCATCGAGCGGCGCGGCGTGGATTATGTGGGCCAGGAAGCGGTTCGCCTTTCGACCACGCCTGTTTGGCGTGACGGAAAGCTGGAGCCGCGCCCCTTCATCCTTCGCGTTTACGCAGCGCCGACCGAGAATGGCTGGCGCGTCATGTCTGGCGGCTTTTGCCGTGTCGCTCACGAGCGCGACGCCCGCGCCTTCACCATGGGCGAGAACGTATCATCAGCTGACGTCTGGATTGCGGGCGACCGGCCTGTCGAGATGTCTACGCTGCTTCCGGCAAACGATTCTGTTCGCGTCATTCGCCTGCTTGGCAATTTGCCGAGCCGCGCGGCGGACAATCTGTTCTGGCTCGGGCGTTATCTTGAACGCGCCGAGGCGACCTGCCTGCTCGCACGTTGTCTGTCGGTGCGCGCACTTGAAGTGGACGGCTCCAGCTATTCTTCCGCCACCGCAATCACTCTGCTGCGCCGTCTGCTCGTTGCATGGGGCGCTGTGGCGCCTGAGCGCATGCGCCCAGGCGAAGCGGCGAACGAAGCCCTTACTTCGAAAGATCGCGGAGGGTCGGCGTTCAGTATCGCTACGGAGGCGCGCCGCGCAGCGTCCATCATCCGCGAGCGGCTGTCGCAGGACTCGATGTTGCTGCTGGCCGAACTCGAAGACAAGCTGCGCCCTGCGCAGGCTCTGGTGAAGAGCGAAATCGAAGCGCATGAGCGCGCCCAAGGCGCTTTGCGCATCATTGCCGCTCTGTCGGGCTTGCTGGCGGAGAACGTCAACCGTGTCGCTGGCTGGTCCTTCCTCGACATGGGCCGCCGCGTGGAGCGATCCATCAACACGTGCCGGTTTGTCCGCCAGTTCGCGGCTGACCAGGCGACAGCCGAGAACCTCGACATCCTGCTCGACCTCATCGACTCCCAGATCACGTATCGTTCGCGCTACGTTGTAGGACCGGCGCTGGCTGCGGTGCGCGACATGGCGCTGCTCGATCCGTACAATCCGCGTTCGCTAGCTTTCCAGATGACACGCATCGACCAGCACCTCGCCGCGCTTCCAAACCTTGCGCAAGACGGGATGCCGGAGGCGCCGCGCCGCGTGAGCATGAAGCTGA
This sequence comes from Beijerinckiaceae bacterium, assembly GCA_947498445.1. GTDB lineage: Bacteria > Pseudomonadota > Alphaproteobacteria > Rhizobiales > Beijerinckiaceae > Terripilifer. Next base: position 11,457 of record CANMLK010000051.1, on the reverse strand, counting down.
CGGCTGACATTGCGGTTGAACAGGCTGAGAAGCTGGCGTCGACTGCCGTACTCGCCTTCGAACAACGCGTCACCGGACTCGCGGACGCTATTGCCGCGCGCTATTTTCTGCAGGGCGCAACACGGCGCGACGAACAACCATCAGGTCTCTCGTGATCTACGATATCCGACACATCACGACGTACCGCTACGACAGTCAGGCGTCGTCGGCCGCGCTCGCCCTTCGCTTGCTTCCGCGCGATGATGTTGGCCAGCGGGTGCTGGAGACGCGGGTCTCCGTCTCGCCGCACCCTGTTGAACAAAACCAGGACAGCGACTTCTTCGGCAACAACCTGACCTTCGTGCGAATAGACAGGCCGCACACCGACCTTCGCGTCGAGGCCGTGTCACGCGTCAAGGTCGAACGTGACACGCCGATGGCTCCCGCGCTGACCCCATCATGGGAGACTATTCGCGCTGCCGCCGCCTCGGCGTCTTCACTGTCATGCACTTGCCCGGCGCATTTTCTGTATCCGAGCCGGCTGGTCAGCCTCCATGCGCCGGCGATGAAATACGCTGAAAAGAGCTTCACGCGCGCGCGCCCTGTACTGGAAGCGACGATCGATTTGATGGGCCGCATCAAGCGGGACTTTGCTTACGACCAGGAGGCGACGGCCGTTTCAACGACGGTGCCGGAAGCGTTCGAACGGCGCCGCGGCGTCTGCCAGGACTTCGCGCATGTGATGATTTCGGGGATGCGTGGACTTGGTCTGCCCGCATGCTACGTCAGCGGCTACATCCGCACCACACCGCCGGAAGGCGCGCCGCGTCTGGAAGGCGCAGACGCATCGCACGCCTGGGTAGGCGTCTGGTGTGGTCCAGAGTTCGGATGGCTTGGACTTGATCCGACAAACGACCTTGTCGTCGCCGACGATCATATCGTGCTGGCGTTCGGTCGGGACTACGCGGACGTCTCGCCGACATCGGGCGTATTCGTTGGCTCGGGCCACCATGATTTGAGCGTCAGCGTTGACGTGCGTGCGCATGAGGATTGATCGCCTTGCGCTCGCCCGCGCATTCGCGATTTCGCTGTTGGCTTGCGTGACGGCGCCCACAGCCCGTGCGCAGCCGCTGCCCACCACTCCTCCTTTGCCGCCGCCCAGACCCACGTTTTCAGGCGACGAGCCACGCGCGGAGTCCAACGGCGCGCGGGTTAATGATGGCGCATCGCAAGCAACACCCAAATCCAGCGAGGCGCCTTCAGCGCCGCCAGCGAGCAAGCCCACAGATGTTTGGATATGGCCGCCTGCCGATCGTGTGGCGATGCGCGCCTGCGCTCTGGAGTGGCAGCGATTGAAAGACACGGGCGCATCGGGAATGACTACCTGGCGGGAGTTCGCACCACGTTGTCTGGCGCGGCAATCGCCGCCACGTCGTTAATGCGATGAGGCCAGTGTTGCTTGACCATAAGCCAGCGCTGCTTGGACCATGCGCGACGCTACTCAAAGGCGACGATATCGCTACGATGTGAATCCAATAAAAAGCCCTCCGCCACTGAAGGCGGAGGGCCGTATTGCAAAGACGCCTCAGCGGCGACCGCTTGTTCCGTAAGGTTCGCGCTAATGTCGGATCAGGCTACCGACTGTCGAACCTGACGGAGACGGTCCGTCGCCTTATGCGCCTTCCGATGCCGGAGCAGAAGCAGCCGGCTTAACCTTGCGAGCCTTCTTGGCGCCTTTCTTGGCGGCCTTTTTGGCTGGCTTCTTTGCGACTTTCTTTGCGGCCTTCTTGGCGCCCTTCTTGACGGCTTTCTTAGCCGGCTTCTTGGCGACCTTCTTGGCGGCCTTCTTGGCGCCCTTCTTCACTGCCTTCTTCGCAGCCTTCTTGGCGCCCTTCTTGGCGCCCTTCTTCGTGGCCTTCTTTGCGCCCGTACGGGCGGTCTTCTTCACAGCCTTCTTGGCGCCTTTCTTGGCGGCCTTCTTGGCCGGTTTACGCTTTGCTGCCTTAGCCATCAGAGGTCCCCTCTAAGTTACGTCGACGCGAAATTGCCGACACCCAGGCAGACATAAAGTAACTCGGTTAACTACATGTGCAAGCGTCTGTGCTCGCTTAAGTGCGTTCAGCGCCTTCGCAAGCATCAGGAAGGAACAACAATCGATCACTGAAAATGCATCTGCACACAACCGCAGCATCGTCATGCGCAACGCGCAAGTGTCACTGGATAGGCGTCAAGGGATGGCGCGTTACAGCGCCCAACACGCTCGGTAGAAACTTGCGGCGGCGCGTCACGCAACCTCAACGATGCAGCGCATCGCATCGTAGTGATTTCTGAATCTTATTGATTCTGCTTGAGATGTGGATTGAAGATGAAAAGTTTGATGGAGGACGCGCATCGTCGAAAGCGCCGGGCGATCTGAATTCCAGCGGCGCCTGAACAGCAACAGTCAGAAGCAATGTCGGCTCGACTTACGAATGCTGCGAGCTGCTCACGGGCGAACGTCGATGCTTTGTTCGTGAGTTGGCGAGACAGGAATACGCGCCTTGCCACACTGAAAAAAAAAGTTTGGATAGCGCGAAAAAAAACTTCCGAATGCGCCCGCAAACAGGTTCGCGAGCGCCGAAAATGACAAACGACCCGATTCGATTCGCTCGACTCAGATACCGAGCTTGCTCTTCAGGAGATCGTTGACCGACTGCGGATTGGCCTTGCCGCCCGTCTGTTTCATCACCTGACCGACGAACCAGCCGAGCATTGTCGGCTTCGCCTTCGCCTGTTCAACCTTGTCAGGATTGCCGGCGATGATCGCATCGACAGCCGCTTCAATCGCGCCGGTATCCGTGACCTGCTCCATGCCGCGTTCTTTAACAATCGCGAGCGGATCGGCGCCGCGTCCGGCTTCCCAGACGATCTCGATCAGGTCCTTCGCAATCTTGCCGGAGATGGTGTTCGCGGTAACCATCTGGACGATTACGCTGTTGGCCTTCGCGCTCACCGGGCCGCTTTCAATCGTGAAGCCACCCTTGTTGAGACGGCCAAAGTACTCATTGATGAGCCAGTTCGCCGCGCCTTTCGGATCGGCCCCTTCACGCACCATCTCTTCGAAATAGTCCGCCGTCTCACGCTCCATCACAAGGACGCCTGCATCATAGGACGCCAGGCCGTAGTCGCTCATGAAGCGGGCTTTCTTGGCGTCCGGCAGTTCCGGCAGACCGGCCGCAAGCGCGTCAACAAACGCCTGATCAAATTCGAGGGGCAGAAGGTCCGGGTCCGGGAAGTAACGGTAATCTTGCGCCTCTTCCTTCGAGCGCATGGAGCGCGTTTCGCCGCGGCCCGGATCGAACAGGCGCGTTTCCTGATTGATCTTGCCGCCGTCTTCGATGATCGCAATTTGCCGGCGCGCTTCCACTTCGATGGCCTGGCCAATGAAGCGGATCGAGTTCACGTTCTTGATCTCGCAGCGCGTGCCCAGCGGTTCACCGGGGCGGCGCACAGACACGTTCACGTCGGCGCGCAAGCTGCCCTTCTCCATATCGCCGTCGCACGTGCCGAGGTAGCGCATGATGGTGCGCAGCTTCGTCACGTATGCGCGCGCTTCCTCCGCCGAGCGCAGATCAGGCCGCGAGACGATTTCCATCAACGCCACGCCGGAGCGGTTGAGATCGACGAAGCTCATGGTGGGCGACATGTCATGGATCGACTTGCCGGCGTCCTGCTCAAGGTGCAGGCGCTCCACGCCGACGCGGATCTGCTCGGTCGCCGTGACGTCCACGATGACTTCGCCTTCACCCACGATGGGAAATTTGAACTGGCTGATCTGGTAACCCTGCGGCAGGTCCGGATAGAAATAATTCTTCCGGTCGAACACCGAGCGCTTGTTGATCTGCGCTTTCAGGCCGAGCCCGGTGCGCACAGCCTGCTTGACGCATTCTTCGTTGATCACCGGCAGCATGCCCGGCATCGCAGCATCGACGAGCGAAACATGCGAATTGGGCGCGGCGCCAAACCCCGTGGAGGCTCCCGAGAACAGCTTTGAGAGGGACGTGACCTGCGCATGGATCTCCAGGCCGATCACGATCTCCCAATCGCCGGTGGCGCCCTTGATGTACTTCGCTCTGGCAACAGCAGCCGTCATTTCCGTCCGCCTCATTCACTTAGCGTTTGCCCGCGGGCTGAACCCCACGCGCGCTCAAGCGTCTTGCCTAGCCCGTCGCGCGACGAGCTTCAAGAAAAAGGCGTTGGGAGGAGGCTGTCGAGCGCGGCGACGCGCATATCAGGCCAGCGCGCGCAGCTCCAGCACGCGGAAAAGCTGGTCGGGGTCGGTCCATTGCGCAGCGACCCGCCACCCCGCGCGCTCAACGATGCGGTCGAAAATCTCGGCCGGCCACTTGTGCGAATTCTCGGTGTGGATCGTTTCGCCGACAGCAAACGGAAATGCCCGCCCACCCACATGCACGATCTGTTCGCGCAAGCTCACCAACCGCATCTCGATGCGCGTTTTGGCCTCGTTCCAGATGGCGACATGACGAAACGCCCCGACGTCGAAATCGGCGCCCAGTTCCCGGTTGCCGCGCGTCAGCAGATTGAGATTGAATGCCGCCGTCACGCCCTGCGCGTCATCATAGGCAGGAATGAGGATTGAAGCGGGCTTCATGACGTCGACGCCGATAATAAGGCGTGCGCGCTCCCCCAGCATCGATGCGAAGCGCTGCAACAACGCTTGCGCATCTGCCGGCTCAAGATTGCCAATTGTGGAGCCGGGGAAGAAGCCGACACGCGGCGCGTTGGCAAGGTCGGGCGCAATCTGCGCGCTCCAGAAATCGCCCACCACGGTGTCCACACGCAGGCCGGGGCACCGGTCGCGCAGGCGCTTGCGCGCGTCCTCAAGGGCGCTCGACGAGACGTCAATTGCAACGTAGGCGGCGAGGTCGCGCATCTGCGACAGAAGCAGCTCGGTCTTCGTGCTGGAGCCAGATCCGAACTCGACGAGCACGCTGCCCGGCGCTGTGCGGGCCGCAATTTGCGGGGCGCAGTCGCGCAGGATCGCCGCTTCCACCCGCGTCGGATAATATTCCGGCAGGGCCGTAATCTCTTCGAACAATTCGCTGCCACGCGCATCGTAAAAATATCGGCAAGGCAGGGTCTTTTGTGCGCGGGACAGACCCTCGACCACATCGTGCAGAAATTCGTCGCTCGGGCCGGGCGCTCTTGCGCGGTCGTGCAAATCGTCGGGCTTCATCGCGCATCATCCGCGAGGCGAAGACCGGCAAACTGCCATCTTTGCCAGGGATAGAAGAAGTTGCGATAGGTCGTGCGCGAATGACCATCGGGCGTGACGCAAGAGGCGCCGCGCAGGATCTGCTGGCTAACCATAAACTTCCCGTTGTATTCGCCGACCGCGCCCTTGGCTGGCCGAAAGCGCGGATATGGCTGGTACGAACTCATTGTCCATTGCCAGACGTCGCCTTGCATCTGCATCAGCCCCTCGCCCGCGCCCGCAGGCAATGGACGCAGCGCGCCAGACCCCAACGTGTTCACGGGGCCGCCTGCGTCACGCGATGCAAGCTCCCATTCGAACTCCGTCGGCAAGCGCTTGCCTGCCCAGCGCGCGAAAGCGTCAGCTTCGTAATAGCTGACGTGAACAACAGGAGCGCCGGGATCGATGGCAAGCAACCCGTCGAGCGTCATCTGCATCCACGCGCCATCGCGCTCTTCCCAATAGAGCGGCGCTTGCCATGCGTCGCGCTGCACGACGGACCAACCATCTGCAAGCCAGAGTGTTGCAGTGCGGTAGCCGCCGTCGGCCATGAACTCCAACCATTCGCCGTTGGTGACAAGCCGGTCAGCGATGCGGAAGGGTTGAACGAAAGTCTGATGACGCGGGCCCTCGTTGTCGAACGCGAAGCCGTCGCCTGCATGGCCGATGTCAGCCATGCCACCTTCATACATGCGCCAGTTCATAACCGGCGTACGCGCATCGGGCGCTTGCGTCTGGCCGCTGCGATAATGTGGACGCAGCGGGTTCTTGGCAAAGAGCGCCAGGATATCGCTGAGCATCAACTCCTGATGCTGCTGCTCATGCGCACGGCCCAGCTCAAGCAATGTCGCAATCGACGGCTTGGCGGCGTCGCCGCTGGCGAATAATTCGCGCAATGCGTCGTCCACGTATTGACGATAGGCGAAAACCTCATCGGCCGTAGGACGCGTGAGAAGCCCGCGCTTGGGGCGGGCGTGCCGGGGGCCGACGGTCTCGTAATATGAATTGAAGCAATAGGTGAACGCGTCGTCGAAGGGCCGATAGCCGTTGACGTGTGGAGTCAGGATGAAGGTTTCGAAAAACCATGTCGTGTGCGCGAGGTGCCACTTCGTCGGACTTGCGTCGTCCATCGCCTGAACGGTCATGTCCTCGGGGGTGAGCGGCTCGGCAATCGTGAGCGACATTTTGCGCGTCGCGAAGAATTCATCTTCACCAATGACGCGGGCGCCCGCCGCATCTTCCAGAAGATTCGCATTTTGTATGGCGACGTTCATGCGACCTCTCCCAAACACGTGCAACCAACGCGCAGTCGCGGAGAAACGCGACCGCAGCCCTTCGGTTCCGAAAACGAATGGAAGCTTGAGCATGCCCTCTGTCAAGCGGCGCAGACGCTCACTCCCACCAGCGTGTTGGTAATTGTACGCGCCCGGCCGCGTCTTCGATCACCTGACCGGCGGCGAAAAGCGTCTCCTCATCGAACGGACGGCCGATGAGTTGCAGGCCGAGCGGCAGACCATCGCGTGACAGACCCGCCGGCACCGCGATGCCTGGCAGACCCGCCATGTTCACCGTTACCGTGAAAATGTCGTTGAGATACATCTCGACAGGGTCGGCGTTGGTTTTTTCGCCGATGCCAAATGCGGGGGACGGCGTTGCCGGCGTCAGGATAGCATCCACGCCCGCGTCAAACGCGGTTTCGAAATCGCGGCGGATCAGCGTGCGAATTTTCTGCGCCCGCACATAGTATGCGTCGTAATACCCGGCGGAGAGCACATAGGCGCCGATGAGAATGCGGCGGCGCACTTCCGCGCCAAAGCCCTTTTCACGCGTGCGCTCATACATGTCGGCGATGTCACGACCCTCGACGCGCAGTCCGTAACGCACGCCATCGTAGCGGGCGAGGTTGGACGACGCTTCAGCGGGCGCGACAATATAATATGCGGGCAGCGCGTATTTCGTGTGCGGCAGAGAAATATCGACAATCTCCGCGCCCGCGTCGCGCATGAAATCTATGCCCTTGAGCCACAAGGCGTCGATCTCGTCCGACATGCCATTGACGCGATATTCCTTCGGGATGCCAATGCGCCGGCCCTTCAGCGAGACGCCGATAGACTTTTCATAGTCGGGCACGGGCATGTCGACGCAGGTCGTATCCTTTGCGTCGTGGCCAGCCATGGAGCGCAGAAGGATCGCGCAATCGCGAACGGTGCGCGCAATCGGGCCAGCCTGATCGAGCGACGAGGCGAACGCCACCATGCCGAAGCGCGAGCAGCGACCGTATGTCGGCTTGATGCCCACAGTGCCTGTGAAGGCGGCCGGCTGACGAATGGAGCCGCCCGTGTCGGACGCAGTCGCGCCAAGGCACAAGCGCGCAGCGACCGCCGCAGCCGAACCGCCCGACGAGCCGCCCGGAACAAGCAGGCCCTTCTTGTCGCCGCTTGCCGCAGCGCGCGCCTGATCCGCCGACCAGTCTGGCGGTAACCACGGCGAGGCTACCGGTCCATAATAAGAAGTCTCGTTCGACGAGCCCATGGCGAACTCGTCCATGTTGAGCTTGCCGAGCATCACGGCGCCATCGCGCCAGAGGTTGGCGGTGACCGTGCTCTCGTAAACCGGTTTGAAGCCGTCGAGGATATGACTGCAGGCCTGCGTGTGCGCGCCCTTCGTGGCGTAAAGATCCTTGACGCCCAGCGGCAGGCCTTCCAGCGGACCCGCCTGCCCTGAAGCGATGCGCGCGTCCGACGCTTTCGCCATATCGAGCGCCTGCTCGGGCGTCTCTGCGATGAAAGCGCCGAGGGAGCGCGCGCGCTCAACCGCTTCGATATGCGCCTGCGTCAGCTCGGTGGCGGAAATCTTTTTGGCGTGAATGGCGTCACGCGCTTGCGCCAGAGTGAGTTCGTTCAATTCAGTCATGGGAGCTTCCGGAAGGAAGGGCGCGCGCGAAGCGGCGCCGCAAGATCATTCAACGACTTTGGGCACCGTGAAGAATTGGTCTTCGTGTTGCGGCGCATTGACAACGACAGCGGCAGCGCCGGCGTGATCGGTCACCGCATCCTGGCGCAAGTGCATCTTCATCGGAACAACGGACGTCATCGGCTCGACGCCTTCGACGTCAACGCTGTTCAAGTCCTCGACGAAGGCCAGAATGGCGTTGAGCTCCTGCTGGAGATGCGGCACGTCTTCATCTTTAACGGCGATGCGCGCGAGATGCGCGATGCGCCGGACGGTCGCCTGATCGACAGACATTTCGTCTCCGCTGACCTGATTAAAATCAGCCGCCGTATAGCATCGCCACCTTGGCTGGCGCAAATGGGCGCGCGCGGGGTCGGTGACACAGGCTCCTGCGCATGGTACCCCGGCGCATGTCCGAGAACATTACCACGGTTGAAGAAGTGCCAGCGCGCCTTGCGCGTTTCTCGCGCCTGATGGGGCTCGATCTGGGCACGAAAACCATCGGCTTGGCGTTGTCGGACGTGGAGCGCCGCCTCGCTTCGCCGCTGGAAACAATTCAGCGCAAGAAATTTGGCGAGGATGCGCGCAAGCTTCTCGAGCTGGCAGGAAAATATGACGTCGTCGCATTCGTCATCGGGCTGCCGCTTAATATGGACGGATCGGCGGGGCCGCGCGCGCAGGCGACGCGCGCATTCGTGCGAAGCATGGCTACGCTTGACCCCCGCCCCTTCATTTTCTGGGATGAACGACTTTCCACTGCGGCAGTCACCCGTTCGTTGATCGAACAGGACGCTTCACGCGCCAAGCGCGCGCAAGTCGTTGACCGCATGGCGGCTGCTTACATATTGCAAGGCGCACTGGACCGTTTGCAAACGATCCAGCGCGCGAGCCAGATTTAGCGACGGACGCGGCGAACCGTGTAGCCCTGCCGCAGATGCGTCCGTGAGCCGACAAAGTGGCGACTGGGCGCGACCACGCGATATCTGACGGCGCGGGGACGCTGAACATTTGTCCGATAGATCACCGGCCGGCTTCTATAAGCGGGATAATATCCGCCGGAATAAGCCGGGTGATACTCGCCGCCAGAATAGTATTCTCCCGAGTATGCGGGATAATAGCCGCCAGAGTACGCGGGATAATAAGTGCGCCGATAAGCGCCGCGACACGCGCCATTATAATTCCAGGAATAGTACGCCGGGTCACAGTAATACGATCCGCCGTAAGCCGCAGCGCCAAACGCGCCAGCGAAGACTCCTAATACAGCTGCCGGAAGGAACAGGCCCACGCCGCGCCTATTATTCACATAACGACGCCCGCCAGAATATCTACGCGCCTGCTGGACGCGACCTTGCCGAACGCCTCGACGATATTGGACCTGCTCCAAGAGCGACGGAAGGGCGAGGTTTGCTTTGGGCGTTATCGCGAGCGGGCCGGCGGCCGCGGGCGCTGAACTCAGGAATGCGCTGGAAAAGGCAATGAAAGCGACCGATGCTCCTGTCAGCATCGCCTGTTTGCAATTGATCGGCATGGCTGCCTCCGCTACTCCGGCGAAACCTACACGCCGGCTTCAGAGTAGAAACTCTGCGGCGCCATTCTAGTTCAACCAGCGTCGCACATGGTTCCGCAGCGTCATTGTCTTTGCGCACCAACGGGACTGGTCTATAACGTTCAGGCACAGCTGGTTTCGCCGGGAGAGTTGCATGAATCGGAAGGCGCAGATCGCCTCCTCTACCGAAGTTGACCTGGACGCTTACCCGCTTCCCGCTGACTCTGTCCCAGAACCGCTCGATCCGGTCGATATAGCTGGCTACATTGCCGAGATGACGGACGAGCTTGCGAAAATGGCTGCAAATTCCGGGCTCGAGACGATTTGTTACCTGCTCACGCTGGTGCGGCTTGAGGCTGAAACCCTTGCAGGCGGCGACGAAGACGCTGACTAACCGGGCGCGCGCGCGACGAGGTTTCCGCCCGTGCGCACGAGCTTGCCTGAAAGCTCAAGATCAAAAAGCGCGGCTTGCACAACAGCAACCGGCAGGCCCGACGCGCGGACGAGATCGTCGATGCTGACGGGCGACACCCCAAGCAATTGCGTAATCTGCTCCAATTGTGAAATCTGCTCAATCGCAGCGCCGGGCGCCGGAGCGGGCGTGAATACATCGGGCTGAAACAAGGCCGTTTGCCCGCCATCGTCGTCCAGTTCGTGCGCCGCATCGCTGAGCGGGGTCGCGGGATCACCGAACAAGTCCGTTTCATCCCAAAGCCGTTCGGCGGATGGAAACCCGGCGTCATCGTCGCGCAGGTTCGCACGCGGGGAAGCGCCGCCCGCAACGATGGGCGCCAGAGCCTCGATCACGTCAGCGCCTCGCGTGCAAAGCGTCGCGCCGTTGCGCAGCAGATCGTTGCAGCCTTCGGCCCGCGGATCGAGCGGGGAGCCGGGGACGGCGAAAACCTCCCTGCCCTGCTCGTTGGCGAAACGCGCTGTGATGAGCGAGCCCGAGCGGCGCGCAGCCTCGATAACGACTGTGGCGAGCGCGAGACCGGAGACGATGCGATTGCGACGCGGAAAGTCGCGCCCTCTAGGCTCCCAGCCCAACGGCATTTCAGATATGACCGCGCCACGAGCGCAAATCTCTTGTGCAAGACCGACATGCTCGGGCGGATAGATACGGTCGAGACCGCCCGCCAGCACGGCGACCGTGCCTGTTTGCAGGGACGCGCGATGGGCGCGCTGATCGACGCCGCGCGCCAGCCCGGACGCAATCACAAAGTCCGCAACCGCCAGTTCGCGTGCGAGTCTGTCGGTAAACGCGAGGCCCGCCGCCGAAGCGTTGCGCGAGCCAACGATGGCCGCCATCGGCCGCATCAGGGCGGAGGCTTCTCCCAGCACGCACAGAACGGGCGGCGGTGAATCAATCTCGCGAAGGGCAGACGGATATTCGCGGTCGCCCATCACAATGAAGCGTGCGCCCAGTTTCAGCGCGCTTTCGTATTCGCGTTCGCAATCCTGCCGTTTGGCAATCTTGATCTGACGGCCTCCAGCATGGCGGGCAACCAGGTCCGGCAATCCTTCAAGGGCGGCGCGCGCGCCGCCGAAGCGGTTGATGAGTGTGCGGAAAGTTCGCGGGCCAATGTTGTCGCTGCGGATGAGTTGCAGCCAGTCGAGGCGCTGCTCGTCGGAGAGGCGAGCGCCGCTCACGCGGATTTTCCGATCTTGCCTTCGGTCCCGGCCATCAGTCGCTCAATGTTCGGCCGGTGCTTGAACCAAAGCATCA
>CANMLK010000050.1 GCA_947498445.1 Beijerinckiaceae bacterium | reverse complement strand
GGAGCCGTCGGCTTTAACTCGAATCTTGACGTTATAGTCGACAGCGCGTTTGGTCGGGACGATGATCTTCATTCTGCGCTTCTCCTCAAGCCCGTAGCAAATACCGAATTTTTTCGTAATGGCCGTCTTTGGGTGAGTCAACGCAGCCTTCAGCTGTCAGTCAAGTCTGCGATCCAGTAAAACGACGCCGGGTCGCTTGAATAAAACTATGAGAATGGCGCCTGTGACGATACCGCCGACGTGCGCCCACCAACCTACGTTCGGGTCGCCGCCAAAGATTGCGAAGGCAAATTGAAGCGCAATCCACGCCGCGATCACGTAGAGCGCCTTAACAGCGACCGGTATCCATTTCAGGACGAGACCATAGACCCGCACATGGGGATGCAGAAGCAGATAAGCCGCGATGACCCCGGAGACGGCGCCGGACGCCCCGATGAGCGGCGCGACCGAGGAAGGCGTCGCCAATGCGTGCGCCATCGCGGCGCATCCGCCGCAGAGCAGGTAAAAAGTGATGAAGCGCGGCGTCCCCATCGCGTCTTCGATATTGTCGCCGAAGACCCAGAGAAACAGCATGTTTCCAAGGATGTGCTCCAGGTCAACATGCAGAAAGACGCTTGTAAACGGCGTCATGAAGGCCGGCGTTTGCAAAACATTGGCCGGCAGAATGGCGTCTCCGAATACGACCGCCGGAATCAATCCGAAGGAGAGTTCAGGCCTCATCGCGGACAACGCGGAACTTAGTACGAACGTCAGGATGTTGGCGGCAAGGATGAAATACACGCCAAGGGGGCGTTTGATGTGGCGATATCCCGCCTGGTCGTAGAGGGGAAGGAACACGGCCGCCCGCGCCAGTCAGCGATTTGCGCCCGGTGTCCACAAAACATCGCCGCTGGCGCCGAGATTCAAATGGCGGGACGCGACAAAGAGAAAGTCTGACAGGCGATTGACGTATTGCAGCGCGGGCTCGCCAACCTTTTCCGCTTTGTTCGAAGCCAGCTCCGTCATCAAACGCTCCGCACGTCGGCAAATCGTGCGTGACACGTGAAGAGCCGCCGCGCCCGCCGTTCCGCCCGGCAGGACAAACGAGCGGAGGGGCTCGAGATCCTTGTTCAGGAGATCAATTTCGCTTTCAAGACGCGACACTTGCGATGCGATAATTCGCAGCGGCTCATAGCCGAGATCGGCGCCGGTATCGGGGGTGCAGAGATCGGCGCCAAGATCAAACAGATCGTTCTGAATTCGGCCGAGCATGTCGTCGATCATTTGCGACTCGACGCGAGTAGAAAGGCGCGCCATGCCGATGGACGCGTTCGTCTCATCGATTGTGCCGTAGGCAGCGACCCGGATGTCCCATTTGGGTCGACGCTCGCCGCTTCCCAAAGAGGTTTGGCCCTGATCGCCCGTGCGGGTGTAGATTCTGTTCAGAACGACCATTCTCGCCCCCTTAGGCCGTCTTCAGCCAAACTACAAACATGATGACGATAATGGCCGCGAACTGGAGCCCGACGCGCCAACGCATGAGCTTTTGCGACAACGCCGTGTCGCCGCCTCTAAGCATGTTCGCGAGGCCCAGAAGGAGCACGATCGCGACGGCGCCGATTGCGACGCCCACCGCGGCATTGGACAATGTCATTTGGAACCCCGGAGTCGAACGACTCGACTTACCTAGTGAATTGTACGAGAGCGGGCAATGCCACGGCGCCCTCAATATCGCCGCAGCAGCCGTTCCAGGTATTCAAGTTCGTCCCGCGGCCGGGCCGGGTCGCCGAGACGGCGGCGCAATTCTTCGAGCACGCGTTGCGCGCGCTGAGCCGCAGGGACGCCGGTGGGATCATATGTGCTGCGTGAATTGTCGCCGCGGTCGCGCGATTCCCGTCCGAGCGGATCGGGATTGGCCATGTCGCGACCTGTGCGACCCGGCCCGTTGGGCTGCCCCTCGCCTTCCCCGGCTTGATCGCCAGGCTGATTGCCGGGTTGCATTTGCTGCGCCAACGATTGAGCGCCCTGACGCATCGCTTCCAGCGCTCTGCCTTGCGCATCCACGGCTGGGCCCTGTCCTTGCTGGCCGCGGCCCAATTGCTGCTCTGCGTCGCGCATCGCCTGTTCGGCGTCGCCGAAGCCCTGCTCGGGTTTCATGCCAAACTTGCGCATCCGCTGCTGCAAGTCCTCGAGCTGCTCGCGCAACGCCTGCTGACGCTGCTGCAACGATTTCTGCTCGCCGTTCTCCTGCCCTTCCTGTTGACCTTCCTGCGGCTTGCGGCCCTGCTGGAACGTGCGGTCGCGCAGCTCTTGCTGGTCGCGCATCATCTGGTCGAGCTGGTTGAGCGAGCGGTTCATCTCGCGTGATTGTTGGTTTTGATTATTGCGTCGCGCCGATTTGAGGTTCTCCAACAGCTTCTGCATCTGATCGAGCATGCGCTGGGCGTCGGCCATATTGCCCGAGCGCGCCATTTTCTCCATCTCATCCAGCATCCTTTGCAGGTCCTGCGATGTGATGGTGCGGTCCTGTGGGCTTGGCTGATTCTGGTCCTGCGCCTCGTTTTGCTCGCGCATCTGCTGTTCTGCGAACTCTTGAAGGAAACGATCAAGCGCCGCGCGCATCTGGTCCATCAAACGCTTGATCTCGTCGTCGGAGGCGCCGCGCTCCAGCGCTTCGCTAAGCGCCTGCTGGGCAGCGCGAAGGTCGCGTTCCGCCTGCGACAGGTCGCCTTCTTCAAGTTGCAGCGCCATCTGCCAGATGAAGTCCGCGACGTCACGCAGATCATCATCGTTTTTCGCCGCAACCAAGCGATTTGAGATCGTGTTGAGGCCGAGATATTGACCTGCCGTCACGCCGAAAATCTCGGGCGCAATGGTCAGCGCTTCGAAGCTCGTGGTGACGCGCGTTCTGTTATCCGGATCGAGGACGAGATTGCGCCGCTGCTCCACCAGTGCCCGAGCCAAAGGCTTTACGAACGGACGCTGGGGCAGAACGAGATCAATCGTTTCGCTTTTGCCGAGATTGCCGCCTTCGTCGCGCGCAACCAACGTCATGGCGACGCGCGCGCCGGCCCAGCCGTGTTCGGACAGGTCGGTTGTCGTTTCGGCCTCTCCTGATCCACCGGCCCCGCCGGGCAGACCCAGCGGCAGGCGCGGTGGCTCAACAAGCGAGCGCGGGGCGGGCTTGCCGCGCACGCGGGGGTTCGCGAATTCCGCCTCCGCGCCGATGATGCCGTAATCGTCTTCGAGCTTGTAGGCCAGCGTCAGCGAGCCACGCGCATTGGAGCGCGGTTCCCCCCGCAATGTCACGATGGGAGCCCGGTCGGGAATGGCTGTGAGGTTGTAGACAATCAAGGCGCCGCTTGTGCGGCGTAATTGGAGAACGCCGTCAGTGTTGAGGATCCAGCGCATCTCGATATCGGTGGAGGCCGCTCGGACCGCCTGTTGAGCGGCCTCAGGTTTTTTCTCCTTTTCTTCCGCAAGGCTCAATCCGCCTTGCGCCTCAACGATGACCCCGGCGCCCTCGGACATTCGGACGACCACGGTCGAGCCGACCGGCGCCTCGACGCGACGGATTTCCGCCTGAAGCTCCTGAGCCGAGCCGCGCAAAAGCAGCGGCGGGCGCGCCGTATAGGGCGGCGGATCAATCCAGGCGTCGAGCCTGTAGCCGATCCCGGCCGCAGCAGGCGCCCGAAAATCGAAGGCGGACGCCACGCGGGCAAACTTCTGGGGCCCTGCGACGAAACCGGCGGCGACAAGTAAGAGTAAAACGGCTGCGCGGACGGCCAGCCGATCCTGCAAGGCGATGCTCGGGGTTGGTAGCGCGACTTTCAGAAGTTTCGCGGTTTGCTCCGCCCTTCGTTGATGAAGTCGCCATAGCGCGCGGGTGCTTTCATCGGCTTGTGTGTTCGAAAGGGCGTCGTCGAGGGTGGTTGCAGGCCGATGCGGCAGGTTGCTGTCACGGTCGATGCGCAGCAGCGACTCTTGCCGCGACGGCGCTCTGACGCGGAAAAATAGAAAAGCGGGCCAAAGCAGCGCGGCTGCGAATGCCGCGAGCCCCAGTGCGCGGCCCCAGGCCGGCGTGTGCAGCCAAAGCCCGAGCCATGAAATGGAGAGAAAAACGCCAATGACTACGAAAAGCGCGACAAGCGCTGGCCAGATACGCTCCCAAAGCTCCGACAGCCGAGCGCGAAGGATCAGCGCGTCCAGGGGCGCGCTGTCGCCGGATCGCTTCGGGGGAGGGGCTTCGCTCAAGAAACGCTCCAGATCTGGGTCAGTAAAGACCGTACCATGTTGCCCGGCTCAGGCGACATCACAGATGCGACAAAGCCCGGCGGCTATTCTTCCCTCAACCACGCCGGAATTTTGTCCATGCCGATGAGTTCATCATAAGTAGTGCGCGGTCGCACCACTGCCCAGCGGTCTTCGCTGACAAGCACTTCCGGGGCCAGAAGGCGGGAATTGTACGTTCCGGCCTGAACGGCCCCATAGGCGCCCGCGGACATGATGGCCAGCAGATCGCCCGGCAGAGGGCGGAGCATACGTCGGCCCAGCGCCATATAGTCGCCGGTCTCGCAGACAGGCCCAACTACATCGGCGACGATAAGCTCAGAGTCCGCACGTGGCGTGACGGGGTAGATCTCGTGATGGGCGTCGTAGAGCGTGGGGCGCACAAGGTCGTTCATGCCTGCGTCTACAATCACGAAGGTGCGGCCTTCGCCTTCCTTCACATAAAGCACCTTTGTCACCAGCACGCCGGCGTTGCCGACGATCAGGCGGCCGGGCTCGAACACCAGCTGGCAGCTGAGCGCATTGGTGTGTTTGCGGACAATCGCCGCATAGCGTTCAGGGTGATAGGAATCCGGATCTTCGCCTTCATAATAGGGGATTCCAAGACCGCCGCCGAGGTCGACATGGTCGATGGAGTGGCCGTCTTCACGAAGCGCCACCACGAAGTCGGCGAGCAAGGCGAAAGCGTCGTCAAATGGCGCAAGGTCGGTAATCTGCGACCCGATGTGCATGTCGACGCCTGTCACGGCGAGGCCGGGCAATTGCGCGGCGCGTGCATAAACCTCACGGGCGCGCGACAGCGGCACGCCGAATTTGTTTTCCGACTTTCCGGTCGAGATTTTCCTGTGCGTCTTGGCGTCAACGTCCGGGTTAACGCGCACCGAGATCCGCGCGGTCCTGCCCAGCTGCGACGCCACGCGAGAGATTTCGGCGAGTTCAGGCTCGGATTCGACGTTGAAGCACTTGATGTCAGCTTCAAGCCCCAGCGCGATTTCCGCCGCGGTCTTGCCGACACCGGAAAATGTGATGCGAGATCCCGGCACGCCGGCTGCGCGGGCGCGCCGCAATTCGCCTTCCGATACAACATCCATGCCTGCGCCAAGGCGCGCCAGCGTTGTCAGCACGGCCTGATTGGAGTTTGCCTTCATGGCGTAACAGATCAGCACATTCTGATCGGCGAACGCGTCGCGAAACACATTGAAATGA
The DNA here is from genome assembly GCA_947498445.1 of Beijerinckiaceae bacterium. GTDB lineage: Bacteria > Pseudomonadota > Alphaproteobacteria > Rhizobiales > Beijerinckiaceae > Terripilifer. Next base: position 13,826 of record CANMLK010000050.1, on the reverse strand, counting down.
CGAACGATCGTCGCAGACGAATAGCAATAGAACGGCGTGCCGACTTCGGCGGCCAAATCCCGCAGGTCCACATCTTCGGCATGCAGGACGCCGTTGACTGGATGAAAATGACGCATGCGCTTCCAGGCGAGTTAGAGGATCGCGTCCAGAACAAAGGGACGGTTGGGAGCGGGAACCGGCGGTTCGTCTTCCTCTTCCCCCAAGCGTGAACTTGGGGCGAGGGGATCTCGGGTTGCCGCATCCTGACGCGAAGTTGCGCTACCGATGCCTGGCGTTAAACGATTGGCCGATTGCGGCTTCGACGCGCTGGCGCCAGCCGCATTGGAGGGGGCTTCCAATGCGCCGCGGCGACCGCAGCCGGGAAGCGCCAGCGTGATCGCGAGAAGGGCGATCAACGCGAGGGCCGTTGAAGGGGAGCGCTGAGAAAAAAACCGCGGCACAGGAATCTCCAGTTATGCCCTTATACGTCGCCGCGCGATTTCCCGCGAGGGTACGGCGCCCGCGAGGCGGTTCATGACGTGGTTGCGGCTATTTGTCGCTATCGGCCAGCCGCGTGAGCCAGTTCGTGGCCTGCGCGGTGACATTTTCCGGCGACGTTCCGCCATAGCTGGTCCGGCTGCGAACTGATTGCTCCACGCCCAGCACCGAGAAAACCTCCTGGGTGATGGTAGGCTCGACAGCCTGCATTTGAGCGAGGCTCAGGTCTTCGAGATTGCAGCCAGCGTCGGCCGCAATTTTCACGATGGAGCCCGTGACGTGATGCGCCTGCCGGAAGGGAAGGCCGAGCTTGCGCACGAGCCAGTCGGCGAGATCGGTGGCTGTTGAATAGCCTGACCCCGCCGCTGCCTTCATGCGCTCGGACGCAGGGCTCATGTCCCGGACCATCCCAGCCATCGCGGCCACGCAGAGGGAAAGGGCGTGAATAGCGTCGAACGAGCCCTCCTTGTCCTCCTGCATGTCCTTTGAATAGGCCAGAGGCAGGCCTTTCATGACGGTCAGCATGCCAACCAGCGCGCCGATGACCCGGCCCGATTTTCCGCGCACGAGCTCTGCGGCGTCGGGGTTGCGCTTCTGCGGCATGATGGAAGAGCCGGTCGTGAACTTGTCGGACAGGTTCACGAAGCCGAATTGCGGAGTCACCCACAGCACGATTTCTTCGGCGAAACGCGACAAATGCACCGCGCAAATCGCGGCCGCCGAGAGTGATTCCATCACAAAATCGCGGTCTGACACGCTGTCAATGGAATTGGCCGTCGGCCGATCAAAGCCAAGTTCGCTGGCGGTCGCGTGGCGATCAATGGGAAAAGATGTGCCGGCGAGAGCAGCTGCGCCCAAGGGGCATTCGTTGAGCCGCTTGCGTGCGTCGGCGAAACGGCCACGGTCGCGCGCCAGCATCTCGACATAAGCTAGAAGGTGGTGGCCAAACGTCACAGGCTGGGCCGACTGCATGTGGGTGAAGCCCGGCATGACCATGGCCGCGCAGGACTGAGCTTTCTCGGCAAGACACGTCTGAAGATCACGGAGCTGATCGTCGATCTGGTCGATCGTGTCCCTGACCCACAGGCGGAAGTCCAGTGCGACCTGATCGTTGCGTGAACGGGCGGTGTGCAGGCGCCCGGCCGCTGGCCCGACAACTTCGGCGAGGCGCGACTCGACATTCATATGAATATCTTCCAGCGCCCGCGAAAAAGTGAACGAGCCCGCCTCGATCTCGCCCGCGATCTGGTCCAGACCAGCGGTGATTGCTACTGCGTCCTGCGCGCTGACGATCCCGCTGGCCGCAAGCATCGCCACATGCGCCTTAGAGCCGCGGATGTCCTGCGCCGCAAAGCGGTAGTCGAAACCAATGGAGGCGTTTATCTCCTCCATGATCGCATCGGGGCCGCTGGCGAAGCGTCCGCCCCACATCTTGTTGCTCATTTGCCGCCTTTCCCGCTGGGGACGCCTTGATGACAGATAACAGGCCTGCTGACGAACATCCGGAACGCGCGCCCTCGCGCTGGCGCAGGCCGGTCGCAGCCGCTGTCGTCGTGAGCGTCGTCGCAGCGGTCGTATACGCAACCTTGCCGGAGCGGGGCAAGGAAATCACGGGCGCCGTCGCGCAATGCGCGGCTTCCGCCTCCGCGGCCAGCCGCATCGCGCCGTTCGCGAAGGGTGAAGTCGCCGCCATGTCCGTCGCAAAGACGCCCCGCCCCGCCGTGGATGTCTCCTTCGACACGCCCGACGGCAAGCGCGTGAGTCTGGCTGATTTTCGCGGGCGCGCAATTCTCCTGAACCTCTGGGCGACATGGTGCGCGCCGTGTCGAGCGGAGATGCCGGCGCTGGATCGCCTGCAGGCGGTGCTGGGTAGCGATCAGTTCGAAGTCGTGACCGTCAATATCGACACTGCGCGTCTGGAGCGTCGCGAGACGTTCTGGAAGGAGATCGACATTCGTCATCTCGTTTTCTACAGCGATCCGAAGGCGGACATTTTTCAGGTGCTCAAACGAACTGGCAAGGTTGTGGGGCTCCCCACGACCATTCTGATCGACTCAAACGGCTGCGACCTAGGCCTGATGGCTGGTCCCGCAGAGTGGGATTCCGAGGACGCCAAGAGTTTGATCTCGGCGGCGCTGAAGAATTAAATCAGCCTGCAAGTCGCAGACTCTGAGACTCGACCATCCTCACATCCCATGGGAGGAGCCCGGCGCGTTGCGCCTGCGGCTCTCTTCCATTAGTTAAGCCGCACACAAATTCCGCATGCGAGGCGCCAAAATGGCCGGAACAGACCAAAGCCCGATCGCGAATGAGCAGAGGCGACCCCTCTCTCCGCACCTTCAGGTCTACGCTTTCGCGCTCACGACCGCGATGTCGATCGCTCATCGAATTACCGGCGCGGGCCTGTATCTGGGGACACTGTTGCTCGCATGGTGGCTGATCGCGGCGGCCACGAGCGCCTCGGCCTTCGCCGACGTGTCCTGGTTCATGGAGTCCATCGTCGGGCGCCTGATCCTACTTGGTTTCACCTGGGCGCTGTTTCAGCACATGCTCGGCGGCATCCGTCACTTTATCTGGGATTCCGGCTACTGGATGGATCATCCCCAGCGCGAGTATCTCGCGAAGGGCACGCTCATTGGCGGCTTCGTCCTGACGATCCTTGTGTGGATCGCCGCTTACACGATTCGTTGAGGGGCACGATCATGGCCAATTCTTCCGGCTCTATCCGCACCCCCGCAGCAAAAGTGCGCCACCTTGGCTCCGCGCGCTCCGGGACGCAGCATGCATGGCGGATGCGCGTCACATCTTTCGCGCTTCTGCCGCTGTCGATTGCATTCATCTGGATCGTGCTTGGACTCGTAGGCAAAGACTACGCAGCAGTGCGTGAGGCGCTTGGCAGCCCAGTCGCAGCCATCGTGATGCTGCTGTTTGTGCCGACGTCGATCTATCACATGATGCTCGGCATGCAGACGATCATCGAGGATTACGTGCACGGCGAACACATGAAAACGTGGGCGCTGATGGCGAACATGTTTTTCTGCGCCGTCGTGGGGCTCGCAAGCGTTTACGCGGTCCTGCGGTTGAGTTTCATCTAACGGCGCAAGCACACGTCGATACGAGGACAAGATTTCATGGCCAATGCTTCGGCTGCTAACGGCTCTTCGGCTCCCGGCGTCAACGGGTCAGCCTATCCGATTACCGATCATACGTTTGACGTCATCGTCGTTGGCGCTGGCGGCGCAGGTTTACGCGCGACAGTCGGCTGTTCGCAAGCTGGTCTGCGCACGGCCTGCATCTCGAAAGTGTTTCCGACCCGCTCGCACACGGTCGCGGCGCAGGGCGGCATTTCGGCGGCGCTTGGCAACATGGGGCCGGATGACTGGCGCTGGCACATGTATGACACCGTGAAGGGGTCTGACTGGCTGGGTGATCAGGATTCAATCGAATATCTCTGCCGCAACGCGCCCGCCGCCGTCTACGAGCTTGAACATTGGGGCGTGCCCTTTTCGCGCACCGAAGAGGGCAAGATTTACCAGCGCCCGTTCGGCGGCATGACGACGGATTATGGCAAGGGAACCGCGCAGCGCACATGCGCGGCTGCGGATCGCACAGGCCACGCCATTCTGCACACGCTCTATGGGCAGGCGCTGCGCAACAAGACCGAATTTTTCATTGAGTATTTCGCCATTGATCTGATCATGGACGAAGAGGGTCGTTGCCGCGGCGTTGTTTGCATCAAGATGGATGACGGCTCGATCCACCGCTTCCGGGCTTCGCAGACGATCCTCGCAACGGGCGGGTATGGTCGGGCTTATTTTTCCGCAACGTCGGCGCACACGTGCACGGGCGACGGCAACGCCATGGTGCTGCGTGCGGGTCTTCCGTTGCAGGATATGGAGTTCGTCCAGTTCCACCCCACCGGCATCTACGGCTCTGGCTGCCTGATCACCGAAGGCGCCCGCGGCGAAGGCGGTTACGTCACCAACTCGGCTGGCGAACGCTTCATGGAGCGTTATGCGCCATCAGCCAAGGATCTCGCATCGCGTGACGTCGTCTCGCGCGCCATGACAATCGAAATCCGCGAGGGTCGCGGCGTGGGCAAGGATGCTGATCACATCCATCTGCACCTTGAGCATCTCGATCCGAAAATCTTGCACGAGCGTTTGCCAGGCATTTCCGAAAGCGCGCGCATTTTTGCGGGCGTGGATGTCACTAAGGAGCCGATCCCCGTTCTGCCGACGGTCCATTACAACATGGGCGGCATCCAGACGAATTATCACGGCGAAGTCGTCACAAAGAAGGCTGGCGATCCCGACTTTATCGTGCCGGGTCTGATGGCGCTGGGTGAAGCGGCTTGCGTGTCCATCCATGGCGCCAACCGTCTTGGCTCCAACTCGCTCATCGATCTGGTCGTGTTTGGCCGCGCGGCCGGCATGCGCGTCGCACAGCTCGTGAAGCCCGGCGAATCGCAGCCTGAACTGCCGAAGAATTCGGCGGACATGTCGCTTTCCCGTCTCGACAAGTACCGCTGGTCAAAGGGCGGTACGCCGACGGCGCAATTGCGTGAACAGATGCAGCGCACGATGCAGAATAATTGCGCCGTGTTCCGCACTGGCGAGGTTCTCGAGGAGGGCTCGAAGCTCATTCACGAAGTGTGGGAAGGCATCAGCGACATTGCGATTACGGATCGGTCGCTGATCTGGAACTCAGACCTTCTCGAAACGCTCGAGTTTGACAATTTGATCATTCAGGCCGTTGTGACGATGGATTCTGCCGTCGAACGTCAGGAAAGCCGCGGCGCCCATGCGCGCGAGGATTTCCCCGATCGCGACGACGTCAACTGGATGAAGCATACCCTCGCCTGGGCGAACGACGAGACCAAGAAAGTCTCGATCGATTTCCGCCCGGTTCACACGTACACGATGACGAACGAGATCAGCTATATTGAGCCCAAGGCTCGCGTGTACTGATCGGGAGAGGCAACAATGGTTGAATTCGCGCTCCCCAAAAACTCCCGCCCTGTCGCTGGCAAGATCTGGCCGCGTCCAGCCAGCGCCAAGAATGTGCGGGAGTTCCGCGTGTATCGCTGGAATCCGGACGATGGCCAGAATCCGCGCATCGACACATATTTCGTCGATATGGACGATTGCGGCCCGATGGTTCTCGACGCGATCATCTGGATCAAGACCAAGATTGATCCGACGCTGACCTTCCGCCGGTCATGCCGCGAAGGCATATGCGGATCGTGCGCGATGAACATCGACGGCTTGAACACGCTGGCCTGTACGAAGGACATGTCGACGATCAACGGCGCCGTGAAGATCTATCCGCTGCCGCATCTGAGCGTCATCAAGGATCTGGTGCCGGACCTGACGACGTTTTATGCGCAGCATGCGTCGATTGAGCCCTGGCTGAAGACAGATACGCCGCAGCCCGAGAAGGAATGGGGCCAGTCTCCGGGAGATCGCAGCAAACTCGATGGACTCTACGAGTGCATCCTTTGCGCCTGCTGCTCGACGTCCTGCCCGAGCTATTGGTGGAACGGCGATCGCTATCTTGGTCCCGCTGCGCTGCTACAGGCCTATCGCTGGCTTGCGGACTCGCGCGATGAAGGCACGGGCGAGCGTCTCGATCATCTCGAAGATCCGTTCCGACTCTATCGTTGCCACACGATCATGAACTGCGCGAAGACCTGCCCGAAGGGACTTAATCCCGCCAAGGCCATCGCCGAAATCAAGAACATGATGATCTCGCGTCAGGTGTGACGCGATGATGGCGCGGGACGTTTCCAGCGCATGGACAAAGGCGCGGCGCAAATGCCGCGCCGTGCGTGTTGGCGATAAATCTTGAACCACCCCGTCGCATCCGCCTATGCGGAAAAAGTCGAGAGCGGTCAGGTTGAGGCGGACGCCGCCCAGCAGGAACTTGTCGAGCATTTTGATCTGCTGATCGAGGCGCTGGCCGCCCGTCGCGCCGCCATAAGCACGTCTGCGCTGCGTCGGCTTTTCCGGCGCAAGAAAGACAGCGATCCCATTCGCGGGATTTATGTCTGGGGCTCAGTTGGCCGCGGCAAGACCATGCTTATGGATATGTTCTTTGACGCTGCGCCCCAGCGCAGAAAGCGTCGAGCGCATTTTCACGCCTTCATGCACGACGTGCATCAGCGCATTCACGCATGGCGCCAGGAGAAGAAGGCTGGGGCCGTCAAGGGTGACGATCCTATCCAGCCGGTCGCGGATGCGCTTGCGCGTGACGCGCGCCTGCTTTGCTTTGATGAGTTCAGCGTCACCGATATCGCGGACGCGATGATCCTCGGGCGTCTGTTCACCGCCCTGTTCGCGCGTGGCGTTGTCGTTGTCGCAACCTCGAATGTGGAGCCAGCGCGGCTCTACGAGGGCGGGTTGAACCGCGCGCTCTTTCTGCCCTTCATCGTCCTTTTGCAGGAGCGGATGGAGGTCGTGCGTCTTGATGCGCGCACGGATTATCGTCTGGAAAAAATTGGCGGATCGCCGGTCTATTACACACCGCCGGATCACGCCGCGCATCTGGCCATGGATCGCATTTTCCAGAGCCTGACCGGTAAGACTCATGGAGAGCCGCAAGTCTTGCCCGTGCTTGGGCGGCAGGTCAGCGTGCCAGAGGCGGCGGACCACGTGGCGCGATTTTCCTTTAATGATTTGTGCGCTCGCCCGCTGGGGTCGGCCGATTATCTGGCGCTGGCGGAGAATTTCCACACCATTTTCATCGACGGCATTCCCGTGATGCCAGCGCACATGCGCAACGAAGCCAAGCGCTTCATCAATCTCGTGGACACGCTCTACGATCAGCACGTCAAAGTCGTCGCTTCCGCGCAAGCTGCGCCGACGGCGCTTTACACGGGGACCGAAGGGCGCGAAGCTTTCGAATTCGAGCGGACGGCGTCGCGGCTTATCGAGATGCAGTCGCAGTCCTACCTCGCCCTGCCGCATGGGCGTGCCGACTCGGCGGCGTCTGACGACACGACCGGACTGACGGATACCTGAAATGGGCCGAAACCCGCAGCCGGAGCCGACAGATGCGCGAATTCTCCGCATCGCTGCGGACCATGTGCGCAAATACGGGCTTGAGCGCACGACGATCGTGAGCATCGCCGCAGAAGCCGGGATGAGCCATGCCAACGTCTACCGGTATTTTCCGTCCAAAGACTTTCTTGTCGATGCGCTCACGGACACGTGGCTAAAACCGCTTGAAGCGGGGCTGCACGAAATCGCGGATGCGCCGGATCCTGCCGACGACAAACTCGAGCGCATTCTTTCGGCGATTCACCGCGCCTATCGCGACAAGGTCGAGAGCGACCTGCATCATTTCGCGATTTTCGTCGTATCCGTTGAGACCGGGCAGGCCCTCGCGCGCCGTCATCGAAGCCGCGTTCAATCGGAAATCCAGAGGGTGCTGGACGAAGGCATGGGCGGGGGGGTCTTTCGCCCAAGCGATCTCAGGCGGACGACAAGCCTTGTGTTCGACGGACTGCACCGTTTTATCCACCCTGTGTCGGTGAAGCTGGATCGCAGCATCCCACGCGAGCAGATAGACTCACGCTTCGAGCGTGTTACGCGGGTCGTACTGAGGGCCCTCGCCTAACGGAAAACTGGATTACAAATTACAATATTTGAAATTTGTAATGGCAATCTTTTGGGCATCTAAGTGGCGCCCTGGATCGGGGTCTTCATTGCCACATCTCTGAATCAATAGAATAATCTGCCCAATCTGAGATTAGAGCTAATGAAAGCTTAACACCATATTAATTGGAGCAAGGCGCCGCTCGCCCTTGCCAGCGCGGCACAGTGGAGTCAAAGACCGCGCGGCAACGGGTCAAGCCCGGGGGCAACGCTAGAGCGAGGAGCGTCCATTATGGCGCGTAACAAGATTGCATTGATCGGTTCCGGGCAAATCGGCGGCACGTTGGCGCTGCTGGCCGGGATGAAAGAACTTGGCGACATCATCCTCTTTGATATCGCGGACGGCATACCCCAGGGCAAGGCTCTCGACATTGCTGAAGCTTCGCCGGTTGAAGGCTTCGACTCGCGCATTTCTGGCGCCAGCGACTATTCTGCCATTGCAGGCGCGGATGTGATTATCGTCACTGCTGGCGTTCCTCGCAAGCCAGGCATGAGCCGCGACGACCTCCTTGGCATCAACCTGAAGGTCATGGAAGCGGTCGGCGCCGGCATCAAGCAGCACGCTCCGGACGCTTTCGTAATCTGCATCACCAACCCGCTCGACGCGATGGTGTGGGCGCTACAGAAAGCCTGCGGCCTCCCGCACAACAAGGTGGTGGGCATGGCGGGCGTGCTCGACTCCGCTCGCTTCCGCTGGTTTCTCGCCGAAGAATTCAAGGTTTCAGTTGAAGACGTCACAGCCTTTGTGCTCGGCGGCCACGGCGACGACATGGTCCCGTCGATCCGCTATTCCACGGTTGCCGGAATTCCGCTGCCCGATCTTGTCAAAATGGGCTGGACGACACAGGAAAAGATTGACGCCATCGTCAAGCGCACGCGCGGCGGCGGCGGCGAAATTGTCAACCTCCTCAAGACCGGATCGGCATTCTATGCGCCTGCCTCGTCAGCCATCTCGATGGCGGAGAGCTATTTGCGCGACAAGCGCCGCGTTCTCCCATGCGCTGCATATCTCACAGGTCAGTATGGCGTGAAGGACATGTATGTAGGCGTGCCGGTCATCCTGGGCGCCAACGGCGTCGAGAAGATCGTCGAAGTCACGCTCGATGCGGCGGAGAAGGAAATGTTCGCCACGTCGGTCAAGTCGGTCCAGTCACTGGTAGACGCCTGCAAGACCATCAACCCATCATTCGCGTGAACCTTAAGCGCGCGTCACGCGCAAGCGTGATGCGCGAAAAGGCGATCTGGACGATTCGAGGATACATCAATGAACATTCATGAGTATCAGGCAAAGGCGGTGCTGCGTGAGTACGGGGTTCCCGTATCGCGTGGCGTGCCCGTGCTGAAAGCGGAAGAGGCTGAAGCAGCGGCAAAGGAACTTGGCGGCCCGCTTTGGGTCGTAAAGTCCCAAATCCATGCTGGCGGTCGCGGCAAGGGCAAGTTCAATGAAGCGTCGGCCGGCGAAAAGGGCGGTGTCCGCCTCGCCAAGTCGATTGAAGAAGTTGTGCTCTTCTCCAAGCAGATGCTGGGCGCAACGCTGGTGACCATCCAGACCGGTCCCGCAGGCAAACAGGTCAATCGCCTCTATATCGAGGACGGCTCGGACATAGAGAAGGAGTTTTACCTCTCCGCGCTCGTTGATCGCGTCACCTCGCGCGTGTCCTTCGTCGTCTCCACAGAAGGCGGCATGGACATCGAGAAGGTTGCGCACGACACGCCGGAGAAGATCATCAGCTTCTCGGTTGATCCTGCAACCGGGATCATGCCCCACCACGGTCGCACCGTCGCCAAGACCCTTGGTCTTGAAGGCGATCTCGCAAAACAGGCCACCAAGCTTATCGGTCAGCTTTATCGCGCCTTCGTCGAGAAGGACATGGAGATGCTCGAAATCAACCCGCTGATCATCAGCACTCAGGGTCAGCTCAAGTGCCTCGATGCGAAGATCTCGTTCGACTCGAACGCGCTCTATCGTCATCCGGAAATCGTCGCGCTGCGTGACGTGACCGAAGAAGACGCCAAGGAAATCGAGGCCTCCAAGCACGATCTTGCCTACATCGCGCTCGACGGCACGATTGGTTGCATGGTCAACGGCGCGGGCCTCGCAATGGCGACGCTTGATATCATCAAGCTCTATGGCTCCGAGCCGGCGAACTTCCTCGACGTTGGCGGCGGCGCCTCGGAAGAGAAGGTGACTGCGGCGTTCAAGATTATTACGGCGGACCCCAACGTGAAGGGCATCCTCGTGAACATCTTCGGCGGCATCATGAAGTGCGACGTCATCGCGCGCGGGGTGATTGGAGCTGTGAAATCTATCGGCCTGCAGGTTCCGCTCGTTGTGCGCCTTGAAGGCACCAATGTTGAGGAAGGCAAAACCATCATCCGCGAAAGCGGACTCAACGTCATCCCTGCGGATGATCTTGACGACGCAGCGCAGAAGATCGTCAAGGCCGTCAAGGAGGCCGCATAATGTCCATTCTGATCGACAAGAATACGAAGGTCATTTGTCAGGGCTTCACCGGCAAGAACGGCACTTTCCATTCGGAACAGGCGCTGGCCTACGGCACCAAGATGGTCGGCGGCGTCACCCCCGGCAAGGGCGGCGCAAGCCACATTGGCCTGCCCGTGTTCGACACTGTTGCTGAAGCCCGCGACGCCACCGGCGCCACGGCTTCGGTCGTGTATGTTCCGCCGCCGTTCGCAGCAGATTCGATCTGCGAAGCGATTGACGCCGGCATTCCGCTCATCGTGTGCATCACCGAAGGCATTCCAGTTTCGGACATGATCAAGGTGCGGCGCTCGCTCGATGGTTCGAAGTCGCGCCTCATCGGGCCGAACTGCCCGGGCGTCGTCACGGCTGGCGAATCCAAGATCGGCATTATGCCGGCGAACATCTTCCGGCCCGGCAATGTCGGCATTGTCTCGCGATCAGGCACGCTGACCTATGAGGCGGTGTACCAGACCACGCGTGAAGGCCTCGGCCAGACGACGGCAGTGGGCATTGGCGGCGATCCGGTAAAGGGCACCGAATATATCGACATGCTGGAAATGTTCCTGGCGGACCCGCTCACCGAATCGATCATCATGATTGGCGAGATCGGCGGCTCGGCCGAGGAAGACGCCGCGCAATTCTTGCGTGACGAGGCCCGGCGTGGCCGCAAGAAGCCGATGGTCGGCTTCATCGCTGGCCGCACGGCTCCTCCGGGACGCCGTATGGGTCATGCGGGCGCGATCATTTCGGGCGGCAAGGGCGGCGCCGAAGACAAGATCGCGGCGATGGAAGCGGCTGGCATTCGCGTGTCGCCGTCGCCCGCGCGCCTTGGCAAGACGCTGGTCGAAGTCCTCAAGGGCTAGTTCAACTTCGTCGCTCCGGTCTGCCGGGGCGGCGCACCCGATGCACAAGCCGACGCGCCGCGGCTCCAACACGGCGCGCCCAATTTTTTCCGGAGGCCAAGGATGGCGCGCCAGGATATCAACGAAGCGCTTTTGCAAACGTCGTTCCTTTACGGCGGCAACGCTGCCTACATCGAAGATCTGTACGCCCGCTATGAGGCGGACCCTTCCAGCGTAGACGCTGAATGGCGCGAGTTTTTTGGAGCCCTGCAGGATGATTCCGCAGCGGTGACGAAAAGCGCCCGGGGCGCTTCATGGAAGAAGCCGAACTGGCCAATTCACGCGAATGGCGAACTGGTTTCCGCACTCGACGGCAATTGGGGCCAAATCGAAAAAGCGGTCGGCGCCAAGATTGAAGCAAAGGCCGCCAGCACAGGCGCGCCCGCCAGCGGCGTAGCGATCGAACGCGCGACACGCGACAGCGTGCGCGCGCTGATGATGATCCGCGCCTATCGCATGCGCGGCCATCTTCACGCGCAGCTCGATCCGCTGGGCCTTGAGCCGAAAAAGGATCACGAGGAGCTGCATCCCTCGAACTACGGCTTCACGGACGCTGACTACGACCGCAAGATTTTCATCGATAACGTGCTTGGTCTTGAATACGCGACGATCAATGAAATGCTCGCGATCCTGCGCCGCACATATTGCGGCACGATCGGCTTCGAGTTCATGCACATCTCCGATCCGGCCGAGAAGGCCTGGATTCAGGAACGCATGGAGGGGCCCGACAAGGAGATCACATTCACCCGCGAGGGCAAGCGCGCGATCCTGACGAAGCTCGTTGAGGCGGAAGGCTTCGAGAGATTTTCGGATCTCCGCTTCCGCGGCACAAAGCGTTTTGGCCTTGATGGCGGCGAAGCGATGGTCCCTGCGCTTGAGCAGATCATCAAGCGCGGCGGCGCCTTGGGCGTGACGGAAATAGTGCTGGGCATGTCTCATCGCGGTCGCCTCAATGTGCTCGCCAGCGTCATGAGCAAGCCGCATCGCGCGATCTTCCACGAGTTCAAGGGCGGCTCTTTCGCGCCTGATGAAGTCGAAGGCTCGGGTGACGTGAAGTATCATCTCGGCGCCTCATCGGACCGAGAGTTCGATAACAACAAGGTGCATCTCTCGCTTACGGCCAATCCGTCTCATCTTGAGATTGTCGATCCAGTGGTGCTCGGCAAGGTGCGCGCGAAGCAGGACCAGCTTGGCGACGTGACGGAGCGCGCCAAGGTGTTGCCGTTGCTCATCCACGGCGACGCGGCCTTCGCCGGCCAGGGCGTGGTTGCGGAATGCTTTGGCCTTTCGGGCCTCAAGGGGCATCGCACGGGCGGTTCAATCCATTTCATCGTCAACAACCAGATCGGGTTCACGACCTATCCGCGCTACTCGCGCTCGTCGCCGTATCCGTCTGATGTGGCGAAGATGATCGAGGCGCCCATCTTCCATGTGAATGGAGATGATCCCGAAGCGGTGGTGTTTGCCGCAAAGGTGGCCATCGAATTTCGGCAGAAGTTTCACAAGCCCGTCGTCATCGACATGTTCTGCTACCGCCGCTTCGGCCACAACGAGGGCGACGAGCCGGCTTTCACGCAGCCGTTGATGTATCAGAAGATCAAAAATCATCCGTCGACGCTGACCATCTACACCGGAAAACTCGTTGCCGAAGGCGTTGTCACGCAGGGTGAAGTCGACAAGATGGGCGCCGATTGGCGTGCGCGGCTCGATGCTGAATATGAAGCCGCGCAATCCTACAAGCCCAACAAGGCTGACTGGCTCGATGGGCGTTGGTCGGGCCTGCGCGCGGCTGAAGCGGTGCATGACGATCCGCGCCGTGGCGAAACCGGCATTTCGATGGAAAAGTTGCTCGATATAGGAGCGAAGATCAGCGCGATTCCCGAAACCTTCAACGTGCATCGTACGATCCAGCGTTTTATGGAAAATCGCCGACAGATGATCGAGACGGGCGAAGGTCTCGACTGGGCGACGGGCGAAGCGATGGCGTTTGCGACGCTGGTTGATGAAGGCCGTCCGGTTCGCTTGTCCGGTCAGGATTGCGAACGCGGCACGTTCTCGCAGCGCCATTCGGTTCTCATCGATCAGCAGACCGAAGAGCGTTACGTCCCGCTTAACAATATCCGCGACGGGCAGGCTCGCTACGAGGTCATCAATTCGATGCTCTCGGAAGAAGCGGTGCTTGGCTTCGAATACGGATTTTCGCTGGCGGAGCCCAACGCGCTCACTATGTGGGAAGCGCAGTTCGGCGATTTCGCCAACGGCGCGCAGGTCGTGTTCGACCAGTTCGTTTCATCGGGCGAGCGC
>CANMLK010000049.1 GCA_947498445.1 Beijerinckiaceae bacterium | reverse complement strand
GCTTTGAAAAGGGCCAACCAGCGCAATGAGCCGCGGCCCGGCAACGCGTGTGGGGTTCCGCTTCGCCATCTCGACCATCGCCGCCTCCTGACGCAATGAACCGTATGTTCGGGTCGCCCCTGTGGGCTCAATTTTTTGGCGCGAAGTGACTGGCGCGAAGTGACTGGCGCAACTTTCTTATTGGGATAGTTTCAGGACTGGCGCTGCTTTGCAAGCGTGGCAACAAGGAGTGTCGGCGTGGCGACTCGCAATCGCGGCTTCCGGGCGTTATCTTGTGAACAGGAAATCCGGAGTGGAGTAATGGAATCCTCGCGCAAATCGCCGCGCGACATCGCCCGCCGCATGTCGGAGAAGTCGCGCACCATGAAAGCCAGCGGGGGCGGCTCCTGGCGTCGCGAGACCTATCTGCTGCCGCGTGGAGAAGCGCGCGCCAAAGCCCGCGAATGGTTCGACCGGTTTCCCAAAGCGGCCTACATGACCGAGATCGAGTTCTGGCGCGAGCTTGACGGCGACGTCATTGAGTTCACGATCCGGCGCTTGCCCAGCGCGGACTGACCCGCTGGCATTTAGTAAGCGAGCGCCGACCTTCTCGACCTGACGCGCGTCTCACTAAGTCTAGCCGTTAACTCATCTTGCGGCAGTGTCTCTTTAACGAATTATTAGGCGAACTAACGCGCCAACCGCCCGGTATTCCCGACGCTCTAAACGCGTGGCGCAATCGGTTAACTGCGTTCGCGCGAAACCGTTAAGCTAAACGCTTTCGTTTTTAACTGGTGCGGCGAAAACCCTCCAGAACCGCCACAGTCAGGCCGTTTTGCGCACCTGTTGCGACACGAATTTGCTTACCTTTACCGTCTATGAATCCAACCCATCGACTTCGTGCATTCTGGCGTCGTCGCACATGACGGTCGCCCATCTGGCGGTCCTTCTGTTGGAGTAAATTTGATGCGTACCTATCGTCTGGCCGCTCTGGCGCTTCCCTTCCTTGCCGTCGCCTCGGCGCATGCGGCTGACCTCCCGAACCGTGGGTTTGCCTCCGCTCCGGCCGCAGCCTACTACACGCCTCCTGCGTTCGCGTGGACCGGCTTTTATGTCGGCCTCAATGGCGGCTATGGCTGGGGATCGCTCGGCAACATTGGCGACACCACGTTCGGCAAGCCGTCCGGCTTCACTCTTGGTGGAACCGTTGGCTATAATTATCAGATCAACCAGTTCGTCATCGGCGTCGAAGGCGACCTGAACTGGACGAACATTGACTCGACTGCGCGCACTCTGGTGGCGCCGGCTTCGACAGTTGTGAGCACGGCTGGCGTGAACTGGATGGGCACCCTGCGCGCACGCGTCGGCTTCTCGCTTGATCGCGCACTCATCTTCGCGACCGGTGGTTACGCTGGCGCCTCACTCGACATGAAGTACAACGATCTGACGCTTGCTGTCGCCGGCAAGGAGTCCAGCTGGCGTAACGGCTGGGTGGTTGGCGGCGGCATCGAATACGCCTTCACCAACAACATCTCGGCAAAGACCGAATATCTCTACACCTCGTTCGCGGCGCAGAACGTCTTCGGCGCGACGCCCTATGTCACGCGCGGCGAGCTGTCGGTCTCCCTCGTGCGCGCCGGCGTAAACTACCGCTTCTGATCGCATCACATTGCAATCAAACGACAATTGCGAAGGCCCGGCTCACGCTGGGCCTTTTGCTTTCGCAACATCGCGCATTCAGCTATGGCGCGGGGCGCGCCGAAACGTCGGCGCTGTTTTGAAGCAAGGGAGATTTTCATGGGCCTCTGGAACTTCGCGAAAACAGTCGGCGCGAAATTATTCGGCGCGTCCGAGGCGCAGGCGGCCGACGCCGACACGCTGAAGAAGGAAGCCGCGAAGCACGGCCTCGACATGTCGGGCGTCGACGTCAAGGTTGAAGGCGACAAGGTCGTCCTCTCGGGCAAGGCCGTGAGCACGGAAGAACTTGAAAAGATCATGCTCGCCGTCGGCAACACAACCGGCATTGCACAAGTCGAAAGCAACGTCGCCGTCACCAAGTCGTCGGCCGAGTCGCGCACCTACGAAGTCAAGAAGGGCGATACGCTCTGGAAGATTTCGGAAGAAATGTACGGCAAGGGCAAGGGTGGCCAGTACAACGTCATCTTCGAAGCCAACAAGCCGATGCTGTCGCACCCCGACAAGATCTATCCGGGTCAGGTTCTGCGCGTTCCGCCGCTCTGATTTTCAGGCGCGCTATAGATTACAGGGGCCGCAGGTTCACAGCCTTCGGCCCTTTGCCTTTCTTGTCCGGCTCAATATCGAAGCCGATGCGCTGGCCTTCGGTCAGGCCCGGCAGACCCGCCTGCTCCACCGCGCTGATATGGACGAAAATGTCCGGGCCGCCGGTGTCAGGCTTGATGAAGCCAAATCCTTTTTCGGCTTTGTAGAATTTGACCGCCCCCTGCTGCATGACGCCCCCCATGTTGGCCGATCATGTGGGATCGGCATTCGGGCGTCCTGCAATTCGTGAAGCCCGCCGCTCTTCGGCTTCACGGCCCCGATCCGCCAAAACGGCCGGTCCCCTCGTTCAGCAGGTAAGGAGCGCCTGCGCTCCAGCCTCAAAGCTGGTCCATTGCGCGGCATTTGGCAAGCGGCAAGCGGAACAACAGCCTCAGAGCGGGCCCTGCTCAATGCGCACGCCGGCGCCGGGCCCATTTGCCAGAACCTTGCCCAGCCACGGCAGCAGCACCCGCGCCTCTTGCGCCAGCATGAAGGGCGGGTTGATGATCGCCAGACCGTTGGCCACGAGCCGTCCATCCGGCGAAGGCGCCGCCACCGCCAGCTCCAGCCGCAGCAACTTGCCGTCGCACACCTCCGCAAGGCCGCGATAAAAATCGTTGACGATATGGGCGTCCTTGACCGGATGCCAAAGCGCATAAACGCCCGTCGGCCATTTTGCGTAGGCTGACGCGAAAGCCTTGCCCAGCCGATCGAACTCGTCCACCGCTTCAAACGGCGGATCGACGAAAACAAGGCCTCGACGCTCGGCTGGCGGCACAAAGGCGTTGAGCGCTATGTAGCCGTCGATGGCCAGCGTCTTCATGCGATGATCGCGGCCCATGGCCAGCCGCAGCTTTTCAATGTCAACGGGATGCAATTCGCAGAGCGTCAGCCGGTCCTGCTTGCGCAGCATCGCCTGCGCAAGCGCGGGCGAACCTGTGTAGGACTCGGGCTTGCCCTCCTCATCGCCGGGGCCGAGCGTCTTGAGCCAGGGCGCCAGCAGCGCGGCGATTTCCGGCGACCGCTCCGCCTTCATCACCCGCGCGATGCCATCGCGCCACTCGCCCGTGCGCATCGCTTCATCGCCCGCCAGATCGTAGCGGCCGACGCCCGCGTGCGTGTCTAGATAGCGTAGCGGCGCGTCCTTGCGCATCAGATAGGCGAGGATGCGCGCGAGAATGGCGTGCTTGAAAACGTCAGCAAAATTGCCGGCGTGGAACGCGTGGCGATAATTCATGACGCCCAATCTTTTTCGAGTGTGCCAGCAGCGCTATCAAAGTTTATGCGAGTGCGACCCCTCATCCGACCTCCGCTACGCGGAGGCCACCTTCTCCCGCAAGGGGAGAAGGGTTCGCGCACGTCATCTCAGCTGTAACCGACCAGCGCGAGCTTTCCTTCTCCCCTTGCGGGAGAAGATGGGCCGCCGAAGGCGGGTCGGATGAGGGGTAAGGCTCCGCCGGTCGATCACCCCGTCAATTCGTCGGCGCGCTCACATTTTGCGCGCGGCAACCGGACCGCACAACATCGGGACAGGCCACGAACCCGCGCAGATCCTTGCTCATGCACAAGCGCACTTCCTGAAGCATGCCGCGCATGCAAGTGCTCGTCACCATGCCCGCGCGCAGGCCTGGATTGGCCTCGATGAACCTGCGCTCGATATCGCGCGGACTCACGCGGCCCCCCTCGCGCGCCTCATTGAGCGAGTCCGGGACTTTCACCTTCTCGACGGCCCGCTTCACTTCGGCGAAATAACCGGCCGGTGTCTGACCGGCGCATGTGCCGTGCTTGCGCCACTGATGCCGCGCCAGACCCTCCTCAGGGTAAAGACCGCGAATCTGCTGCATCACGGCGAAAGGCGCATTGCGCACCGGGTGATCGCAATTGGAGGGAAAGCCACGGTCGTTCTGCGGCCAGAGCCCGTGCAGGACAAAGCCCTTGGCGGGGCCGTCGCATTGCTCGCGCCCCTTCTCACGCCCCTCAAGGGCGCAGAAGCTCGGCGACCACGATAGCGCCAGCACGTAGAAATCAAAATTGCCGGAGCGCGACTGCGCATTGGCGGCGCTGCTGATGATCCCGCAAACGGCGACAGCCGCAACGAGTGAGGCGAGGATACGCTTCATGGGCGGGCAGCTGTGCAGGAGCGACCCCAAGCGTAATTGCGATCAAGCCCGACGATGCACCATTCCACGCCCGGCCCAAAGCCGATGATGCTCTGGCTCTCGGCGATGGCGTAAACCACCTGGCGGACCTTGCCGTCGTTCATGACGGCAGTGGCGTGGCAATAGCGACGCGGGATGTAATCCAGCCCGTTCGACCGGTAGGCCGTTTCGCGCACCTTCTCGTAGCCAAGGATTTCGAGCCCCGAGCTCCAGTATTCCTTCTCAGCCTTCACGAAACGGCTGGAGATGCGTTGAAGTAGCGCCGCGTCGTGGCAGGCTGGCAGATCGCCCGTGTAGGGCTGCTGGCGGCGCTCGGCGGGCGTAATTGGACGCGCATCGGCGGGGAGGGACGCAAGGGCGAACCCCAACGTCGCGCAGGTCGTCACAATGGCGGACATAAGCTTGCTGGACATCTCGAACCGACTCCCAGATTCGGCTCGAACAATGCGCGGGCGACGCGGTGCGGGTCAAGGGGTGGCTGCGCTCCGTGGCCGGCTGAAAGGAACGAGTGACCTACGAGACATGCCCTCTTGTGGGCGACTGTTGCGTCGAATAGTTTGGTTCTCTGGGGGAAAATTTCATGCGCTTTGTTGCCTTCTTGCCGTTGCTGCTTTGTGGCTGCTCACTGACCCTACCCGTTCAAGGTTCTGTTCAGGGTAGCGACGAGACATTTGTTGGGTCAGCTACTGGTCAACTGGACGGTGCAGGAACCCTAGAAATTCAATCGGCGAAAACATCTTGCAAAGGATTATTCGTTTACGTGACGCGTAGAGAAGGAAAAGGCACATTCAACTGCGCCGACGGTAGAACTGGACCATTCGAGTTCGTTTCGACGGGTTCCCGAGGTACTGGCAGCGGCGACTTAGGCGGCAAGAAGTTTACGTTCACCTTTGGATAGGTCACCCGTCATGTGGAGTGGCGCCACCCCTCACGCCGCCTTCTTCTGATAGTCCTTCACATCCGAGAACGTGACGGCCGGAAACTTGTCTTGCTCGTATTTCAGCGCCCAGGCTGACTGGGCCAGAAACACCGGCGCCTTGTCGAGATCCAGCGCGATCGAGGACGGGTAGGCGCGCACGAACTTCTCCAGCTCCAGCTTGTCGTCCGCCGAAATCCAGCGGGCGATCTCGAACCGGCTCTGCTCGAACGCGACGGGCAGACCGTATTCGTTCTGCAGCCGCTCTTTCAGCACGTCGAGTTGCAACGCGCCGACGACGCCGACAATCGCGCCCGAGCCGTCGTTGGGGAAGAAGGTCTGCACTACCCCCTCTTCCGCCATCTGCTGCATGGCGTCGCGCAGCTTTTTCGCCTTCATGGCGTCGTTGAGCTTCACGCGGCGCAGAATTTCCGGCGCAAAGCTGGGCACGCCGCGAAACACGATGTCCTCGCCCTCGGTGAGCGTGTCGCCAATGCGCAGCGTGCCGTGGTTGGGCAGCCCCACCACGTCGCCTGCATACGCCTCATCCGCGATGGAGCGCTCCTGCGCGAAGAAGAATTGCGGCGCGGTGATCGCCATCATCTTGCCGGTGCGCACAAGCTTCGCCTTCATGCCCCGCGACAGCTTTCCCGAACACACGCGCATGAACGCGATGCGGTCGCGATGGTTGGGGTCCATGTTCGCCTGAATTTTGAACACGAAGCCGGTCATCTTCGGCTCGCGCGCCTCCACCATGCGAGTGGCGCTTTCCTGCGCGCGCGGCGGCGGCGAGAAGGCGGCGAGCGCGTCGATGAGATCCTGCACGCCAAACGTGCGCAGCGCCGAGCCCCAGTAAAGCGGCGTCAGATGCCCTTCCAGAAAAGCCTTGTGATCAAAGGGTTTCAGCGCCACAACAGCAAGTCCAAGCTCCTCGGCGAACGCGGCGCGTTCATACTCGGGCACAAGGTCCGTCACGCGCGGGTCGTCCGGGCCGTTGACCGGGATGGGGCCCTCGTCTGAATCGATCTTGCGGATCGTGCTGTTGACGATGTCATAGGTGCCCGCAAAACTGCGACCGCGGCTGATGGGCCACGTCATCGGGCACACATCCAGCGCCAGCGTGCTCTCGATTTCGTCGATCAGTTCGAACGGATCGCGCGTTTCGCGATCAAGCTTGTTGACGAAGGTGATGATGGGAATATCGCGCATGCGGCAGACTTCGAACAGCTTGCGCGTGCGCGCCTCGATGCCCTTGGCAGCGTCGATCACCATGACAGCGGAATCAACCGCGGTGAGCGTGCGATAGGTGTCTTCGGAAAAGTCCTCGTGGCCCGGCGTGTCGAGCAGGTTGAAGACGCAATCGCCATATTCGAACGTCATCACCGAGGTGACGACGGAGATTCCGCGCTCGCGCTCGATGCCCATCCAGTCCGAGCGCGTCTGGCGGCGGTTCGCCTTGGCGCGCACTTCGCCTGCAAGCTGGATGGCGCCGCCAAACAGCAGCAGCTTTTCGGTCAGCGTTGTCTTGCCCGCGTCCGGGTGCGAGATGATGGCGAACGTTCTGCGCCGGCTGACGGGATCTGGGGCGGCCATTGATATCCTCAAGGGTAATCTGGCGCGGGTTTGCCCCATCGGGGCCGCGAAGGCAATGGAAGGGCCTTTCCACTCCCCGCCCGCCGGGAGAAATAGCCCTATTCCGCTGGCGCCGCTGCCGCTTGCGCCCCCACCTTGGCGGCCGCCTTCTCTCGCTCCCTCACGTGGTCACGCGCCAGGAATGTGTACATCACCGGCGTGACGAACAGCGTGAACAGCGTGCCAATCGCCATGCCAAAAGCGATGACGATGCCGATGTCCATGCGGCTGCGCGCGCCGGCGCCCGCCGCGATGATGAGCGGGATCATGGCCACCACCATGGCGGCCGTCGTCATCAAAATGGGGCGCAACCGCACGCCGCAAGCATGTTCAATCGCCTCGCGCCGCGGCATGCCCTCTTCCTGAAGCTTGTTGGCGAACTCGACGATGAGAATGCCGTGCTTGGAGATGAGTCCGATGAGTGTGACGAGGCCGACCTGCGTGTAGATGTTGATCGACCCCGCGCCCATCATGCCCAGCACGTTGAGCGGCAACAACGCGCCGAAAATCGAGGTGGGCAGCGCAATGAGGATGATGAACGGATCGCGGAAGCTTTCGAACTGCGCCGCAAGCACAAGATAAATCACGATGAGCGCGAAGAAGAACGTGATCGCCAGCGTGTTGCCCTCTTGCACGAACTGGCGCGATTCACCCTGAAAATCGAACGAATAGCCCGCCGGGAAGCTCGCCGCCTGCCCACGCAGGAAGTCAACGACCTCGCCCATGGTCCGGCCGGGGAACGGCGCGCCCGACAATGTGGCCGAGCTTAATTGCTGGAAGTTCGTCAATGCGTTCGGCTGCACGCTTTGCGTCACCGTCGCGACCGTCGAGAGCGGGACAAGTTCGCCGCCCGCCGTGCGCACCTGATACCGCGTCAGCCAGTCCGACGTGTCACGAAACTCGCGCGGCGTCTGCGGCACAACCTGATAGCTGCGTCCGTAAAGATTGAAGCGGTTGACGAAATTGCCGCCAAGCAGGGTCGCGAGCGACGAGCCGACATCCTGCATGGAAATGCCAAGCCGGTTGGCCTTGTCGGCGTCGACGCGGAATTCAAACTGCGGCGTGTCGAACTTGAGGTCCGTATCGGTGAAGATAAACAGGCCGCTCGCCTGCGCGGCCTTCTGCACATTCTCCAGCACCTGCGCCAATTGCTGGTAATCGCCGGTGGAGCGAATGACGAACTGCACTGGCGAACCGCCCGCCGAGCCCGGCAACGCAGGCGGAGAGAACGCGAAGGCTGCGCCGCCCGTCACCTCGGTGAAACGTCCCTGCAGCTGCTGCTGCACCTGTTTGGTCGAGCGCTCACGCTCACTCCACGGCTTCATGATAACGCCGACGAACGCCTGCCGCACGCCGGCCAACCCGTTAATGGCGAAGACATGGTCCTTCTCGGGAATTTCATCGATGATCTTGCCAAGCGCCGCAGTCGTGCGCTCCAGATAATCAAGGTTGGCGTATTGCGGCGTCTTGACGATGGACAGCAGGAATCCCTGATCCTCCTCCGGCGCAAGCTCGCGCGGCGTGGACATGTAAAGCACCGCAGTCAGCGCCAGAACGCCTGAAAGAACGACAACAGTCATCGCGCGGAAGTTGAGCGTCTTGTGCAGCCGCCGCTCATAGCGCAGCCGCAGCCTGTCAAACAACCTGTCCAGGAAGCTCGCGAAACGACCTTGCCCTTGCGCGCTATGCGGCTTGAGCAATTTCGAGCACATCATCGGCGTCAGCGTCAGCGCGATCACGCCCGACACAATCACGGCGCCAGCCAACGTGAACGCGAACTCCTGAAACAGCGCGCCGGTGAGGCCCGTGACAAAACCGATGGGGGCATAGACCGCCGCCAACGTGATCGTCATCGCCACAACCGGCCCCGCGATTTCACGCGCGCCGCGTATCGACGCATCGAACGGCGTCATGCCATCTTCGATATGCCGATAAATATTCTCCACCACGACAATGGCGTCATCCACCACAAGACCGATGGCCAGCACCAGCGCAAGCAAGGTGAGCAAGTTGATGGAATAGCCCAGCGCCATCAGCATGATCATCACGCCGATCAGCGACAGCGGAATCGTCACCACTGGAATCAGCGTCGAGCGCAGGTTGCCAAGGAACAGGAAGATCACGACAATGACGATGATCGCAGCCTCGCCCAGCGTCTTGGCGACTTCAGAGATGGAGGCGCGGATGAACACCGTCGAATCATACGCGATGCTCGACTCCATGCCCGGCGGCAATTGCGAGACAATGTCCGGCATCGCCTTGCGCACGTTGTCGATCACCGTCAAAGGGTTGGCGGTCGGCGTGCCATAGACGCCGATGAACACGGCCTTCAGGCCGTCAAACACGGAAGACGAGTCCACCGCCTGCGGCCCAAGCTCCACATCAGCGACGGCGCCAAGACGGATCAGCGAATCGCCGCGCGTGGCGACAACGAGGTTGGAAAACGCTTCCGGCGTATCAAGCGACGTGCGCGCATTGATGCTTGTTTGAACAAACTGGCCTTTCACTTGGCCTGCGGCTGAGGTGAAATTGTTGGTGGTGAGCGCGGTGCGCACATCGGAGGGCGTCACGCCGCGCGCAGCCATCCGGTCAGGGTCGAGCCAGATACGCATGGCGAAGGTCTGCCCGCCAAGAATTTGCGCGTTGCCCACGCCATCCAGCGTCTGCAAGCGCGGCTGCACCACGCGCGTGATGTAGTCGGTAATCTGTGAGGCCGTCAGCACTTTGGAGCTGAACGACAGATACATCAGCGCAAAGCCCTGCCCCGTCGTCTTCACCACGACAGGGTCATTCGCCTCGCGCGGCAATTGCTGACGCACCTGATTGACCTTCGACAAAACATCCGTCACGGCGCGGTCAGCGTCCGCATTCAGACGCAGGTTAAGTGTGATGGTCGAGACGTTCTGCTGCGAGGACGACACAAGCGTATCGATGCCCTCGGTGCTAGCGACCGCCTGTTCCAGCGGCGTCGTGATGAAGCCCTTGATCAGGTCAGCGTTCGCGCCCGGATACGCGGTCGTGATGGTGACGGTCGTCTGCTGGATTTCGGGATATTGCCGCACGGGCAGATTGAACGCCGCCTGCAATCCAAGCAGCAGGATCAGCAGGCTGACAACGGTCGCCAGAACGGGCCGGCGGATGAAGAGATCGGTAAACGCGGCCATGGTCTACTCCCGCGGCAGCGTGTTGGGCGCGCCCGCAAGCGCCCCGGTTCCGATCTTCACGCGCGCGCCGGGCTGCAGACGAATCTGCCCTTCGGTGACCACGCGCTCACCAACTTTCAGACCTTCAGAAATCGCCACGCTCTCGCCTCGGGTGTCGCCCGTGCGCACAAAACGGCGCTCAGCCTGCAGAACATCGCCGCCCGCCTTTGGATCAGGCGCAACGACATAAACAGAATCGCCGTAAAGCGAGAAACTCACAGCCGTGCGCGGCACAGTCACCACGCTGCGCGCCGCGCCGATGAGCACGCCCACATTGCCAAACATGCCGGGGCGCAGCTTCTGCTGCACATTTGCAATCTCGCCACGCACGATCACGTTGCGCGTTTCAGCGCTGACGCGCGCGTCGATTGAACCTATCTTGCCGGTAAACTTTTCGCCGGGATAAGCGTCGACCTCCACTTCGATGACCTGACCCACCTTCAGATCGCCCAGCCTCTGCTCGGGCATTGGAAAATCGATGAACATGGGATCGAGTTGTTGCAGCGTCACAAGCGCGGTCCCTGGGGACACATATTGCCCCACGTCCACGCGCCGCAGTCCCAGTCGCCCGCTGAAAGGAGCGACAATTCGCTTTTGCGCGATGAGTGCGCGCGTGCGGTCCACCTGCGCCGATCCCTGATCGCGCGCAGACACGGCCGCATCAAGGTTAGCCTTCGTAGTCGCGGCGGACCCGACGAGCGTGCGCTGACGCTCGAGCGCAAGCTCCGCATTGCGCAGCGTTGCGAGATTGGCCTTCAAATCCGCCTGCTCAACCGTGTCGTCGATTTGCACGAGGGCGCCGCCCTGCTTGACGTCCTGACCCGATTCGAAACCGATCTGCACGATGACCCCGGCAGCCTGCGGCGCGACGTCGACGCCCTTTACAGCGCGAAACGTGCCGATGGCGGGCGCGCGCGGCAGCCATTCATCCTGCTTCGCCTCGCCAACGGCTACGGTCGAAACCGGCTGCGGCGCAGCGGCAATGAACCCGCGGATCATCTCCGGCTTGTAGACAAAATGAAACCACGCCAAACCAGCGGCAAGACCAGCCAGTAGCAGGAAAACGATGGTGAGAAGTACAGCGCGTTTCATTCCAAGCACCAGCGGTCGCGGATCTACCGATCCGATTTCATTCACATTCAACTGACCTGGGAGCGGGCCACGGGGACGCTTCTACCGAGCGACCTTCAGACTAGCGACGAGACGCCGGTGCGGCGAAAATTCGTCTTCCTCGCGAGGGTATCTAGCACGCATTCGCAAAAAAAGCGAACGCTTGTTCGTTATCAATTGCGCCTCATCGCGTGCTTGTTACAAAACCGTAACTTGCCGGGGATGCGATTTCGCGGGCACAAAGATAAAGCCCGCGCTGCGGCGCGCAAATTCGGGACGCGATATGAAAGCCTGGTCTCTTCGACTTCACCGATGGATTGCGCTGGGCTTCGCGCTGCCACTGCTGGCCGTCATTGTCACCGGCTTGTTTTTGTCATTCCAGCCGCTCCTTCAAAGCGCCAACGTGCAGCGCGGCGCCGTCACGCTTGAGAAGCTTGAGGGCTGGATGGATCAACACGATCCCCAGAACAGGGCGCGCGCTGCGCATCGACTGGTTTCAAAATGTCGTGTCCATCGGGAACGACGTTGATCTCGACATCAAGACAGGCGCCGTGGTGGAGGAAGACCACTGGCTCTCCGAAATCATGGGCGCCTCGCGCGGCATTCATCAGCGGCTGATCTACGATCTGGGCTGGCTGGTGATTGCGTCCACGGTCGCAATGACAATCGTCATGCTTCTGGGGACGCTGCTTGGGCTGCCCCGCCTCGCGAACACATTGTCCGGCTGGCACAAGACGATGGCGTGGTTCTTGTTGCCCCTGCTTCTATTATCGCCGATCACGTCGCTGTTCATGGCTGCGGGGATTTCGTTCTCCAGCCCCAGTTCGGAGCGATCGCCCCCGCTTCCCCTGCGCGAAGCCGTGCGCGTCGTGGCCGCCAGCCATGACCTCTCGACCATCGAATGGCTTCGCCAGCGCGGACAGCGTCAACTGGTTCGCATCAGCGACGGCTCCAGCCAGACCACCTATACGATCACCAGCGACGGCCTGAAACCGACCGGGACCAACTGGCCCCGCGCGTTTCACGAGGGGACATTCTGGGGCGTCTGGGGCGGCGTCATCAATGTGATCCTGTCGTTCGCCTTTCTTGGGCTCCTCGGCACGGGCTTCGTGATCTGGCTGCGTCGCAAGCTCAAGCCCCGGCGTCGCGTGCGCGGACCGGCCATGCCGACGCCAAAAGCCGCTCTGAAAGGCGCCGCGCTTAAATCCTGAGCGCTCAACATTTGAGCATGCGCGACGCATGGCGCAGTTTTGATCTTGCGCACAGTGGTATAGGCTTTGCACTCCTCGGGTTGACGCTGGGCGATGCAATTTGCTCAGCCGCTTGGGTGAGACGATGGTCGAGCAGAGTTTCTGGGACGAGATGACAGGCGGGACGGGCGACATCCGCGCCGTCTATGCACGAATTGACCAGTGGCTTCGCGATACGCCGCCAGACATTCTCGCCGCCCGCCGCAGCCAGGCCGAACTGCTTTTTCGGCGTATCGGCATCACCTTTGCGGTGTACGGCTCAGCTGACGCCGCCGAGCGGCTGATCCCCTTCGACATCATTCCCCGCGTCATTGCACAGAAGGAATGGCATCTGCTCGAAGAGGGCCTCATCCAGCGCGTAAAGGCGATCAACGCCTTCCTCACCGACATTTACGGCCCCCGCGAAATTCTGCGGGCCGGCGTCATTCCCGCCGACCTCGTGTTCCAGAATCCGGCGTTCCGGCCTGAAATGGCGGGCCGCCGCGCGCCCCACGACATCTGGGTGCATATTGCCGGCATCGACGTCGTGCGCACCGGCGAAAACGAGTTCTACGTTCTTGAAGACAATGCGCGCACGCCATCCGGCGTGTCCTACATGCTGGAAAATCGCGACGTGATGATGCGGCTGCTGCCGGATCTGTTCGCGGCCCACCGCATCGCGCCCGTCGAGAATTACACGGACCTGTTGCTCAATTGCCTGCGCTCCGTCGCTCCGCCCACAGCCTCCGGCGAGCCCTGTGTCGCGCTACTGACGCCCGGGCAATTCAACTCGGCCTATTACGAACATTCGTTCCTTGCTGACCGTCTTGGCGTCGAGCTTGTCGAAGGCAGCGATCTTTTTGTGCGCGATGACGTGCTCTACATGCGCACGACGCAAGGGCCAAAACGCATCGATGTGCTTTATCGCCGCATCGACGACGATTATCTTGATCCGCTCGTCTTCCGGCCTGACTCCGTGCTGGGAGTTCCCGGCATTCTCAACGCCTGCAACGCGGGCAATCTCACGCTTTCAAACGCGGTTGGCACCGGCGTCGCCGACGACAAGGCCGTTTACACCTACATGCCCGAGATCGTGCGCTTCTATCTGGGGCAAGAGGCGATCTTGAAGAACGTGCCCACGTGGCGCTGCCGCGACGCCGATTCCTTGAAATACGTGCTGGAACATCTGCACGAACTCGTCGTCAAGGAAGTCAACGGCTCTGGCGGCTACGGCATGCTAGTTGGCCCTCACGCAACGAAGGAAGAGCGCGAACGCTTTCGCGAAAAACTGCTTGCAGACCCTGCTAATTACATCGCGCAACCAACACTGTCGCTTTCCACCTGCCCCGCTTTTGTGGAAGAAGGCGTTGCGCCCCGCCACGTTGACTTGCGGCCGTTTGTGCTGACCGGTGCCAACGGTTCGCGCGTTGTGCCCGGCGGCCTGACGCGCGTCGCCATGCGCAAGGGCTCGCTCGTCGTCAATTCAAGCCAGGGCGGCGGCACAAAGGACACCTGGATCATCGAAGATGCCTGACATGTTCGCGCCGCGCGCCCTCATCCCATCCAAACGCGGGACCGCCTGATGCTTTCGCGCACCGCCGACAACATCTACTGGCTTGCACGCTATGTGGAGCGGGCCGAGTTCACCGCGCGCATTATCGACATCACCTCGCGCCTTGCTGCATTGCCCAAAGCCTACGGCGGAACCGGGGCCGAATGGGAAAGCGCGCTTCTGGCGGTCGACGCGCTCGACGCATTCAAGGAAAAGCACGACGTCGCAGACGAGCAGACGGTCCTGCGGTTTCTAGTGTTTGATCAGGATAATCCGTCCTCAATCCGCTATTGCGTCGAACGCGCCCGCACCAATGCGCGCGCCGTGCGGACCGCGCTGACATCGGACATGTGGCAGGCGATCAACTCGAGCTGGATCGAGATGCGCAACATCGAGCGCGCCGTTGCGCCGTTCGAGCGTATGAGCCGCGACCGCATCGACCCCGCGCTGGACGCGGTGAAGGCGATGTCGCAAGACTTCGATGGCCTCGCCTATCGCTCCATGCTGCGCAACGACGCCTATTGGTTCAACCGGCTTGGACTTTACATGGAGCGTTCGGACAACACCGCGCGCATCCTCGACGTCAAGTATCATGTGCTGTTGCCGGAAACGGAATCGGTGGGCGGCTCGCTCGACTATTTCCAGTGGACCTCGATCTTGCGCGCAGTCTCCGCGTTGACAGCGTACAACTGGGTTTATCGCGAGAGCATCAAGCCGTGGCTCGTCGCCGATCTGCTGATCCTGCGCAAGGAGATGCCGCGCTCGCTCGTTTCCTGCTACGATAATCTTTCGCGCTTTCTCGACGACATCGCTCGCGCCTACGGCGCGCAGGGGCCAGCGCAACGCCACGCGCGCGCGATGCTGCTGCGGCTGGAGAATGCCACGATTGAAGATCTCTTTCGCTCTGGCCTGCATGAATTCGTGACTAAATTCATCGACGACAACAACCGCCTCGGCGCGCTGCTCGCCGAGCAATATCTGCTGAACTGACAGCCCCAAGGGCGGACCATGCGCATTCACATCCGACACGAAATCGCGCACACCTTCGAGCCGCCGGTCCGGTTTTTGAACGCGACGCTGCGGCTAACGCCGCGCAGCCATGAGGGCCAGCACATCGCGCGCTGGCGCGTGAGACTGACGGCCATGCGGACGTGACTCTCGTGCGGGCAGATCGCATTTGTCGAGTCAAAGCCATAGCGCCCTCGCCTCAAACCGTGACAGAAACGGTGGACGTGCGCCGCCAGAGTTGAGAAGCGCGACGCGCGCAGATACAAGAACCGCTTGCAGGGGGAAGCTGGCGTTATGACGTATTGCTGTGGAATTCTGGTGCGCGAAGGCATGGTGATGATCGCCGACACGCGCACCAACGCCGGCCTCGACAACATCTCCACCTTCCGCAAGCTGCATCTCTTTCGCACAGACGGCGAGCGCGTGATGATGATCGCCACCGCCGGCAATCTGTCGATCACCCAGAACGTCATCAATTATGTGACGGAGGGACTCGAGAACCCGGAAACGGGCGAGATCGAACGGCTGATGCAGGCGCCAAGCATGTTTGCAGCGGCCTAACTGATCGGCCGCGCCGTGCGCAAGGTGCGCAGCGTGCAGGGCGAGGCGCTCGAAGAGGCCAAGATCAACTTTGAAGTCACCATGCTTTTTGGCGGCCAGATTGCGGGCGGCCGCATGCGCCTGTTCATGATCTACTCGGCAGGAAACTTTATCGAGGCCACGCGCGACACGCCCTACCTGCAAATCGGCGAACACAAATACGGCAAGCCCGTGCTTGACCGCGCGGTGGAGTACGGCACCCGCGTGGATGACGCACTAAAGCTGGCGCTCATCTCGATGGACTCAACCATGCGTTCGAATCTGGGCGTCGGCCTGCCCATCGACATCGCCGTCCTGCCCCGCGACACGATGGTGCTGGAGGTCGATCATCGCATCGACAACGTGGATCCCTATTATCACGACCTGCGCGACCGCTGGTCCGTCGCCCTGCGCGCGGCCCACATCGCCATCCCCCGCCCGCCGTATTTGAAGAATTTGCCCCCCACCAGCTAAGGCCGGGCTGTCCCGGCAGGCGGTGGGGATCACATGCCCCCTCCCTTGCCGCCTCTCCCCCTTTGGGCTAACGTCCAATCTATCGCCAGGGGTGCCGACCGGAAGTTCCGGCGGCTGAGATCACACCCTTCGAACCTGATCTGGTTGAAGCCAGCGTAGGGAGGGCAGAAGACGGGGGCGATCCGTCTTCCGAAACCACCTCAACGTCGGCCACAACCTCGGCAAAATAAACGCGCCATGGCGCATGAGCAAAAAACGCGCCCACGGCGCATGAGCAAAAAACGCGCCCACGGCGCATGAGGAGGCAACGATGAACGTGCAGCCCAAGCGCAGCTCGCTCGTCCCCGAGACAGTGACCACCGGCCCGCTACCAGGTTCCAGAAAAGTCTACGCGACCGTGCCGGGCTTCCCCGACGTTCACGTGCCCTTCCGCGAAATCATCCTGACCGACCCCAACGAGCCCACCCTGCGCGTCTACGACCCCTTCGGCCCGTACACCGAAACCGACGCGGGCATCGATCTCGCGAAGGGCCTCAAGCGCATCCGCGAGCCGTGGATCGCCCGTCGCGGCTTTGCGCCCTATCAAGGCCGCTCGATCAAGGACGAAGACAACGGCGGCGTCGCCGGCGACAAGCTCGTGCCGCCCTGCCCGGCCAACACCAATCCGCTGACCGGCGAAGGCGCGCAATACGTCACGCAATATGAATTCGCGCGCGCCGGAATCATCACCGAAGAAATGGTCTACGCCGCGCACAAAGTGGCCCGCCAAAGGCGGGTCGGATGAGGGGGCAACGCCACGCCACGCCAAACACCCGCACGGACACCGCCATGACTTTTCCCACCCGTCGCAATCTCATCGCGGCCTCCGCCGCAGGCATAATCGCCGCCCCCGCCATCGTGCGCGCGCAGACGCAAGTCACAACCTGGCGCATGGTGACCTCATGGGCGAAGAACCTGCCCGGCCCCGGCGTCTCCGCCGAGCGCCTTGGCCAGCGCATCACCATTATGAGCAGCGGACGCCTGCGCGTTGACGTTCACCCTGCAGGCCACATTGTGCCCGCGTTTGGCGTGCTCGATGCAGTGTCGACCGGCGCCGCCGAAATGGGCCACACGGCGGCTTTCTTCTGGGACGGGCAATTGCCCGGCGCGGCCTTCTTCACCACGGCGCCGTTCGGCATGGGCGCCTTGCAGCACCAGACATGGATCGAGCATCGCGGCGGCCAGCAATTGTGGGATGAATTATACAAGCCGCGCGGCGTGCGCGGCCTGCTCGCGGGCAACACCGGCCCCTCCATGGGCGGCTGGTTCCGCAAGCCCGTTGAAAGCCTCGCAGACATCAAGGGCCTGCGCATCCGCGTGCAGGGCATGGGCGGCGAGGTCTACGCCGCGCTGGGCGCAACGCCGCAATCGATTCCGCCCGCAGATATTTATCCCGCGCTCGAGCGCGGCACGATCGACGCGGTTGAGATTCTGGCGCCCGTGAATGATCTGCCGCTTGGCCTGCACCGCATCGCGCCTTTTTATTACATGCCCGGCTTCAACAAGCCCAACGGCGCCGGCGAAGCGCTCATCTCGCTCGCCGCCTTCGAAAAACTCTCGCCCGACCTGCAACGCATTGTCGAAAACGCTTGTCAGGCCGAGCATTCCGCAGCGCTCGCCGAAGCCGAACACCAGAACGGCGCCGCTCTTGTTGAGCTGGTGAGGGCCGGCGCAAAGCTCACCGCCTTCCCCGCCGATGTGATGAAAGCCGCGCGCGAGAAGACGCACGAGATTATCGACAAGAAGGCTAGCGCCTCGCCCATTGCTGGCAAAATCGTGGCCTCATGGCGCGATGCGCAAAGCTCCGGCGGCCCCTGGGCGCGCGTCGGCGCCTATATGGAGCACGCGTTGCGCGGAGCGTAAAAGCGCTGGCCATTGACGAGCGCCCTCAGCTTCAGCATAGGCGACCCATGCTTTACGTCTCAGTCACCGGCCTTCGCGTGAAATCCTTCTGGCGCATTCCGCTGTTCTGGCGCCATGCGCTGGCGTCGATGCGCCAAGCCAAGCGCGCACCCGGCAATCTGTCTGCTGACGCCCGCCGGATCGACGGCGTTCAGCACACATTGTCAATCTGGCGCAGCCGCGACGACATGCGCGCCTTCATGTCGACTGGCGCCCATCGGGCCGCGATGAAAGACTTCCGCCTCATGGCGACCGGCTCGACCTGCGGTTTTAAGGCCGAACATCCGCCCACATGGGATGAGGCGATCGCTTATTGGCGGGCGCACGGAAAAGCCTACTGAACAAGCCGCTGAAGCCCGTTTCGTCCCGTGCTATGATGGCGCAGCACTCAGACATGACGACAGATGCAGCACGCTGATCATTATCTTCTCGCCGGCGTGATGGGTTTTCCCATCATGCATTCGCGCTCGCCCGCGATTCACAATCACTGGCTTGCGGAATACGGACTGCTTGGCCATTACGCGCCCCTCGCCGTAAAGCCCGAGGGGCTGGAGAAAGCCCTGCGCGCCCTGCACCCGCTGGGTTATGCCGGCGTCAATCTCACCATTCCGCTGAAGGAACTCGCGCTACCGCTGCTGGATGAAATTGATCCGGTGGCGCGCGCCATCGGCGCGGTCAATTGCGTGGTTGTGGAAAAGAACGGGCGCCTGCGCGGCGTCAATTACGACGCCTTTGGCTTTGTGGCGTCACTGCAAGAGGCGGCTCCGGGTTGGCGCGCGGACGCGGGCCCTGCCGTCGTGCTGGGCGCGGGCGGCGCGGCGCGGGCGGTGCTCGCAGGCCTCATCGGCGAAGGCGTCAAGGAAATCCGCGTCGCCAACCGCACTTTGGAGCGCGCCCAGAAACTGGCGGCGGAGTTTGGCCCCAGCGTGCACGCGCTGGATTGGGACCAGCGCGAGGACGCTCTTTCCGGCGCCGCGCTCCTCGTCAACACGACAAGCATGGGCATGCTGGGCCAGCCCCCGCTCGACATCGCGCTGGGCGGACTGCCCGCAAGCGCCCTCGTCACCGACATTGTTTACGCGCCGCTGGAGACGGATCTGCTGGCGCAGGCGCGCCATCGCGGGCTCAAGGGCGTGGATGGTCTGGGCATGCTGCTGCATCAGGCCCGCCCGGCGTTTCGCGACTGGTTTGGCCCCATGCCGCAGGTGACGCCGGAATTGCGCCGCAAGATCGAGGCGTCGCTTTAGGCACCCGCTCGACGCCCCGCCTTGCCCTCGCCCTCTCAATCCGGTAGATCGTTCGCGCAATGACCCCGGCCGGCGCC
>CANMLK010000048.1 GCA_947498445.1 Beijerinckiaceae bacterium | reverse complement strand
ACGAACCGCGCCAGATGTTCCTCGGGAAGCCATTCGTCAATCGAAGGCGGCAGTAGAAAGCCTGTCTGGCGGTCAATCTCGCGGAAATTGTCCATCGGAGCGGCCGCCATCATCGCGAGGAATCAATACGCTGATTCTACGCTTGCCCTTGCCCCGCCGCCAGGACAAGTTAAGTCCGACAGGCTGCTAGTGAGCCATCAATCAGGCAGTCGGTGGGCCCGTGGGGGGATGTGCGCAGCCCAGACGTCGCGAATGCGTCCAGGATTGTGCGCAGCGGCGCAGTTGCGAGCCGTCGGGCAGGGCAAGTCGGACGCCTCTGATTCGGGCGTCCGGCCCGCTGTCTCCGAAAAACTCTTCGACCTCTTCAATTGTCCGCGCGATGGGCGCGACGCTTTCCTGCGTTGTTTGACGCTCGGCGGGCCCGAGGATTTCGACTTCGCCGATTCGGTATCCGTGCACGCCCCGCAGGTCTGGAACCGCGCAGGCAAGCGTGGTGAGCAGGGCCACAAGGACCTGCGCTAACCTTAGCTTGTTGCGCAGATAGCGCAGGGCGGCCTCCAGGGCGGTTGTTCTCAGAAGGGGTAGCATCTAGTCGACTGGGCGCATAGTCAACACATGCGTCCTGCTTTAGACCTTGCTAAATAAGCTACGCACACCCTCGGTGGAAAGCTGCACGGCGCTGGCATATAAGCGACGAACCATTTGATTTGAGGATTGCCATGTCGACGACAGATCCGCGGAATGAAGCTGGGATGGTGCTGCTCGGCAAGGGGGAGGGGGAATTTCAATACCTCATCCTCAAACGCGCAAACCGTCACGGACTTGTGACCGGCGCCACCGGCACCGGCAAGACAGTGACGCTGCAAACCCTCGCCGAAGGCTTTTCGAACGCCGGCGTGCCTGTCTTCGCAGCTGACGTGAAGGGCGATCTGTCGGGCATCGCCATGCCGGGCGAGCCCAAGGACCACTTCGTCAAACGCGCCACTGAATTGGGCTACGAGTGGAAGCCTGACGAATACCCGGTCGTGTTCTGGGATTTGTTCGGCGAGCAGGGCCACCCCATCCGCGCCACCATCAGCGAAATGGGGCCGCTGCTTTTGTCGCGCCTGCTCGAAGCCAACGACGTTCAGGAAGGCGTCATCAACATCGTCTTCCGGGTCGCCGACGAAAGCGGCCTCATCCTGCACGACCTGAAAGACTTCAGGGCCATGCTGCAGCACATTTCGGACAACCGCGCCGAGTTCCAGCAAAAATACGGCAACGTCGCGCCCGCCACTGTGGGCGCGCTGCAGCGCCAGTTGCTCGTGCTGGAAAATCAGGGCGCCGGCAAATTTTTCGGCGAGCCCGCGCTCAACCTTCAGGATTTCATTCGCACCGAGCGCGGACAGGGCGTCATCAACATTCTGGCCGCCGACAAGCTCATGCGCAGCCCGCGTCTGTACGCAACATTCCTGCTGTGGATGCTGTCGGAATTGTTCGAGACGCTGCCCGAAGTTGGCGATCCCGAAAAGCCGAAACTGGTGTTCTTCTTCGATGAAGCGCATCTGCTGTTCGACAATTCGCCCAAGGCGCTTCTGGATGCTGTCGAGCAGGTCGTACGCCTCATTCGCTCCAAAGGCGTCGGCGTTTATTTTGTCACGCAGAACCCGCTCGATGTGCCTGAGACTGTGCTCGGCCAGCTTGGCAACCGCGTGCAGCATGCGCTGCGCGCCTTCACGCCGCGCGACCAGAAAGCTGTGCGCGCCGCAGCTGAAACATTCCGCCAGCGCAAGGGCTTTGATACGGCGACCGCCATTACGGAATTGAAAGTGGGCGAAGCGCTCGTCTCCACGCTTGATCTCAAAGGCGCGCCCACGGAAGTGGCGCGCACCTTTATCGCGCCGCCCGCTGCACGCGTGGGGCCGATCACGGAATCCGAGCGGCGGCAGATCATGCAGAGCAGCCCCATGCGCGGCCGCTATGAAGAGACAGTCGACGCCAATTCCGCGTTCGAGCAATTGCAGAAGCGCACGCAAGAGGCCCAGGAGCCGACCACGCAGGCGAGGGCGGGCAATGGCGGCATCATGGATCAACTGGGCGGCATGCTCGGCGGCGTGCTGGGCGGCGGCAAGCCCCCGCCGATCAATCCAAAGACGGGCAAGCCCATGCGCGTGCCGCCCACGCTCACCGAGCAGATCATCAAACAGGCCAGCACATCGGCGGCGCGCTCCATTGGCACGCAGGTTTCGCGCGCCATTCTGCGTGGCGTGCTGGGCGGCATATTTGGCGGCAAAAGATAGCGCCGCGCAAAGCATCGGGAAAACCTCATGACGATCGACAGCGTCCTAACGTCCATCGACAGCAATCTCGACGCTTCTCTCGCGCGCCTGTTCGACCTGTTGAAAATCCGCTCGATCTCAACTGACCCCGCTTTCAAGGACGAATGCGCGCGCGCCGCGTCATGGCTCGCCGATCAATTGAACGGCATGGGC
Organism: Beijerinckiaceae bacterium; assembly: GCA_947498445.1. GTDB lineage: Bacteria > Pseudomonadota > Alphaproteobacteria > Rhizobiales > Beijerinckiaceae > Terripilifer. Next base: position 17,089 of record CANMLK010000048.1, on the reverse strand, counting down.
TTTGACGCGTCCGTGCGCGCCACCACCGGAAATCCGATGGTCGTCGCGCATGCAAAATCGACCAACGCCAGCGCGCCGCACGTTCTCTTTTACGGGCATTACGATGTGCAGCCCGTCGATCCGCTTGCATTGTGGGAGGACGATCCGTTCGCGCCTAAAATCGTTGAGGCTGAAGGCACAAAACGCATCGTCGCGCGCGGCGCGGCTGACGACAAGGGCCAGGTGATGGCCTTCGTGGAGGCCTGCCGCGCCTTCATGGCGAACGGTGGACTTCCCTGCCACGTGTCAATTTTGTTCGAGGGTGAAGAGGAGTGCGGTTCGCTTTCGCTGCCCGCTTTCCTCGCCGCCAACAGGCAGGAGCTTCTCGCCGATTGCGTGCTCGTGTGCGACACGAACATGTGGGACAAAAACACCCCTGCGATCACCACAATGCTGCGCGGCCTTGTGCTGCAGGAAGTTGTGATCGAGGCCGCTTCGCGTGATCTGCACTCGGGCCTGTTTGGCGGCGCGGCGATGAACCCCATTCGCGTGCTCACGCGCATTCTCGCTGATCTGCACGACGCAAACGGCGCCGTTACGCTGCCGGGCTTCTACGATGGCGTTGACGAATTGCCCGCAGAGGTCGCCGCCCAATGGCGCGCGCTCGATTTTGACGAGGCTGCGTACCTTGGCGCAGTTGGCCTTGGCGAGGCCGCCGGCGAAAAAGGCCGTAGCGTGCTGGAGCAGGTATGGTCACGGCCAACTTGCGACGTGAATGGCATCATCGGCGGCTACACGGGCGAGGGCACGAAAACCGTTCTGCCCTCACGCGCATCAGCAAAAGTCTCGTTCCGTCTCGTGGGTCATCAGGACCCTTTGAGGATCGTCGAAAGCTTTCATGCGTTCGTGCAGGCGCGCCTGCCGTCCGACTGCACAGCGAGCTTCCACGCCCACGGCGCCTCGCCAGCGATTGCGCTGCCGTTCACCTCGCCCATGCTGCAAAAGGCGCGCGTGGCGCTCACCGCCGAATGGGACCGCGAGGCGGTGTTGATCGGCGGCGGAGGATCGATCCCTGTCATCGGCCAGTTCAAGCGCGATCTGGGAATGGATTCGCTGATGATCGGCTTCGGGCTGGATGATGACCGCATCCATTCGCCCAACGAAAAATATGAAGTAAAAAGCTTCCACAAGGGCGCGCGAAGCTGGGCGCGGGTGCTTGTGGCTTTGGCGGAATAGCTAGTAACAATTCTCCGCCGCCGGGAACGTCCCGCCCTTCACTGCCGCCACATAGCGCGTGATCGCATCCTCGATGCTGGCCGCGCCGGGCATGAAGTCCTTTGTGAAGCGCGGCTTCTTGCCGGGATAGACGCCGATCATGTCGTGCAGCACCAGCACCTGGCCGTCGCAATCGGGCCCGGCGCCGATGCCGATTGTGGCCATGCGCGTGAGGCTTTTCGTGATGGCGCCGCCCAGTGTGGCGGGGATCATCTCAAGCACCATCATTGAGGCGCCCGCATCTTGCAGCGTCAGCGCATCGGCCTTCAGAACAGCCGCTGAATCTTCCGTCGCGCCCTGCACGCGATAGCCGCCGAGCTGGTTTACCGCTTGCGGCGTAAGGCCAGTATGCGCGCACACCGGCACGCCGCGCTCGACGAGAAAGCGCACGGTTTCAGCCATATAGGCGCCGCCCTCCACCTTAACCATCTGCGCGCCCGCCGCCATCAGGCGCGACGCGTTGCGCATCGCCTGCGCCGGGCTCTCGTGATAGGAGCCAAACGGCATGTCCGCGACGATCATCGGCCGCTTGGCGCCGCGCGCCACGCAGGCCGTGTGATATTCCATGTGATCCATGGTGACCGGCAGCGTGCTGGTATGCCCCTGCAGCACATTGCCAAGTGAATCCCCGACCAGCAGCACATCGACGCCCGCGCGCTCCAGCATCGCCGCAAAGCTTGCATCGTAGCAGGTGAGCACGGCGATTTTCTCTGCGCCCGCGCGCATCTTCGCGAAGTCGCCGAGCTTGAGCGGCTTGCGGTCGGCCAGATACGCCATTCAGCTCTCCTGCGCTTGTCGCGCGTGAACATTGTCGATCAGTCGCGTCGCTCCCATACGCGCGGCGGCCAGCAGCCGCAACGCGGCTTTTGGATCAGAGCCCGGCGCCGCAAGGCTCGCCGCGTCTCGCAGCTCAAGATAATCGAGCTTGAAGCCGGCCTTTTCAATCTCCGCGCGCCCCTGCGCCAACACGCTTTCAAAAGTCTCGCCCCGCGCAATCCGCGCCGCGCAGTCCTGCAAGACGCGATGCAAGGCAGGCGCAGCCGCGCGCTCGGCGGCGCTGAGATAGACATTGCGCGACGACATCGCCAGCCCGTCCGCCTCGCGCAGGGTGGGCGCGCCGAGTATCTCGACAGGCATGTCGAGGTCGCGCGCCATGCGGGCAATGACGGCTAATTGCTGAAAATCCTTTTCGCCGAAGATGGCGATGTCCGGCCCGCACTGGATGAGCAGTTTGGCGACGACTGTCGCCACGCCCGCAAAATGGGTCGGGCGGAACGCGTCCTCAAGTCCTGCCCTGGCGGGGCCCTCGAGCGAAATCGTGGTCGCGAAGCCGTGTCCGTACATCACGTCCGGCGAGGGCGCGAACACAAGATCGCAGCCTGCTTTGCCCAGCCGCTCGACGTCCGCGTCGAACGTGCGCGGATATTTTGAGAAATCTTCGTTTGGCGCAAATTGCGTCGGGTTGACGAAGATCGAGGTCACCACGCGCCCGGCGCTGGCGCGTCCAAGGTCCACCAGCGATATATGGCCCGGATGCAGTGCGCCCATGGTCGGCACAAGCGCCACGCGCTCGCCCGCGCGCCGCCAGGTGGCGACTGTCTGGCGCAGGTCTGCGGTGGTGCGGGCGATGAGGGGCGTGGTCATGGTTTCCTGATGTAGGGATAGCTTGGCGGTTTTGCAGCAGGCAGGCGCTCTTAGTCCAGACACTAGTAATCCAGACGCTCGCAGCGTCAGTCGGGGAGGCGGGGCAATTCGTCAAGTCCCCGCAGGACGAGCGCAGGCGCCATGTCGGGATATTCATCGGGCAGGCCGCCCCGGTTGATCCAGACCGCGCGAAACCCGGCGAGACTCGCAGCGCCGACATCCCAGCGGTTTGACGACTGGAAGGAAATGGCGCCCGGCGGCGCGTCAAACCGCTCCGTCGCCAGCGTGTAGACGCTGGGCGCCGTCTTGAAGATCTTTCGCGCGCCGACCGACAGCACCGCGTCGAACAGCCCGTCAAATCCTGCGGCGCCAATAGCGCTCGCCAGCATGTCCGGCGAGCCGTTGGAGAGAATGGCGAGTTTGGCGCCTTTAGCCTTGAGGGCTTCAAGCGCAGGCCGGGCGTCGGCATAAGCGTCGAGCCTGTCATAGGCGCCAAGCAATTGCGCGCGCAGCTCGGACGCCAGCGGGCCGGTGGTGAGGGCGGCGGCGGTGTCGAGCGCCTGCGCGGTTAGCTCACGAAAATCGATATAGGGCGCTTCGGCCAGCGAGCGCACCCAAGTGTATTCAAGCTGCTTCATGCGCCAAAGCTCAGACAGCCGCGCCGCCTGCGGGCCGATCTCGTCGGAATGGCGCGCGACAGCCGCATGCACGTCAAACAGAGTGCCATAGGCGTCGAACACATAGACGGGCATGGCCATTGCGTTCCTCCCCTGTCGTTTCTTTCAACGCCTTTTGCCGTAATCGGAAGCCGGGCTGGTTGCGGTCACGGCGCCGCGCTGTCGCCGGGCTTCACCGGCGCGCGCGGAATGCGCCGCAGCAATCCGGGGCGAACGCCAAGCGCCAGAAGCATCGCGACCAAAACGCTGAAGTAAACCAGCCCGCCAATCCCCGCGATCGCGATGAGAGCGGTCTCCTTGGCGAAATTGTCCGTGAGCATGGCGCCCAGCGCAAACGCCGGGGCGCGGCCAAAGATGGCAACGATGGCGAGGACAGCGCCCGCCACCGTCGCGGCGATGATCGTCTTCTTCAGCAAAAGGCTCGGCTTCATGTCGCCGCGCCGCATGGCGAATGCGCAGAGCAGAACAAAATTGATTATGGCGCCGACAACTGTTGCTGTGGCCAGGCCCACCGCCCCCAACGGCTGAAACAGCACGATCTTCAAAGCGACGTTGAACGCCACGGCGCCCAGCGAAATCATCATCGGCGTTGTGGTGTCGCCGCGCGCCTGAAAACTGGCGACAGCCGAGCGAATGAGCACAACGGCGAACAGCCCCGAACCATAGGCGCTGAGCACGGCGGCCGAGCGCGCAGCGGCCTCTGCATCGAATGCGCCGCGCTGGAACACGCCCGCCATGATCATGTCGGAGATGGTGAGGAACGCGACAAAGAAAGGCGCGGACAATGCGATGGTCAACGCCATCGTGCGGTTCTGCGCCTCAAGCGCGCCCGCAGTGTCGCCCGCAGAAAAACGGCGGCTCATTTCAGGCAGCAGCACAGTGCCCGCCGCAATTCCAATCACGCCGATGGGCAGCTGATAAATGCGATCGGCGTAATAGATGGAGGCGAGGCCGCCGGTGGGCAAAAGCGAGCCAATGATCGTGTCGGCAAAGAGCGCAATCTGCACGCCCGCCGACCCGATGACAGCAGGCGCGAACGCCTTGAAGAATTGCTTCACGTCGCCAGTCCAGCCCGGCTTTGCAAACCATGCGAAGACGCCAGCGCGCCGCGCCGCCACGATCATCAGCGCCAGTTCGAGGACGCCTGCAAACAGCACGCCCGTGGCCGCCGCGACGCCCGCGTTTGGGAACATAAACCACACGGCAAGGCAGGCGATGATCGCCACATTGAGCAGCACCGGCGCAAAGGCGGCGGCGGCAAAACGCCCGTGCGCATTCATCGTGCCCGACAGAAGCGTGACGAGCGTCACGCACAGCAGATAGGGAAACGTGATGCGCGTCATCGTCAGCGCATGGGCCATCTTTTCCGGGTCGTCACTGAGGCCGGGCGCAAGCAGCAGCAGGATTTCGCGCGTGAAGATGAGCGCGAGCGCCAGCAGCACAATCTGCGAGGCCAGCAACAGCGTGAAAATCTGCGCCGAGAAACGCCTGGCTGCTTCCGCGCCGTCCTGTTCCAGCACGCGCGAATAGGTGGGCACATAAGCCGCGTTGAATGCGCCTTCGCCGAAGATGGCGCGGAAATGGTTTGGCAAGCGGAAGGCGATGGTGAACGCGTCGGCCAGCATGCCCGCGCCCAGAATCGCCCCCATCACCACATCGCGCACAAAGCCCGTGAGGCGCGACAGAAGCGTAAAGCCGCCAACGGAGGCCAGGCTCCTGCCAAGACTCCTGCGCCCAAGACTGCCGCGCCCGAGGCTCAAGCGCCGGAGCTCCCGGGGCGCTGCGGCGGCATGGGCGAGTCTCCGCCTTCAACGCCAATGCGTTCGCCCACCAGATAGAGCGGCCTGCGTTTCACCTCCGCGAAAATGCGGCCGATGTATTCTCCCAAAATACCCAGCGACATCAGCTGCACGCCCGCAAAGAACATGATCGAAACGATCAGCGACGCGTAGCCCGGCACGTCTGCGCCGTAGGTCATGGTTGTGAAGATGAAGTACACCGCCGTGGCCAGCGCGCCGATGGAGATGACCGTGCCGACATAGGTCCACACTTTCAGCGGCAGGGTTGAAAATGACATCAGGCCATCGAGTGCAAAGCGCGTCAGCGTGCGATAGCTGAACTTGGATTCGCCAAATGCGCGCTCCTGCACTTCAAAGGGCACGCCGATAGAGCGGAAGCCTATCCACGCGTAGAGGCCCTTTGAAAAGCGCGCACGCTCCGGCATGGCGCGCAGCGCGTTGACGGCCTTGCGGTCCAGCAGGCGAAAGTCGCCAGCGCCCGGCGGAAGACTCATTTCTCCGAAATTGGAGAACAGCCTGTAAAAACGCATCGTGAGCATGCGGCGCAGGGGCGAATCCGCTGTGCGGTCCACGCGTTGGCCGTAGACGTTTTCAAAGCCCTCGCGCCAGCGCGCCATGAAGGTTTCGATCATTTCCGGCGGGTGCTGCAGATCGGCGTCCATGATGACGACGGCGTCGCCGCGCGTATGGTCGAGCCCGGCTGCGATAGCGATCTCCTTGCCGAAATTGCGGCTGAAGGAAATGGCGCGGAAGCGCGGATCAAGCTCGTGCGCCCGGCGCAGGCCTTCAAGCGTGCCGTCGCGCGACCCGTCGTCGACGAAGACGACCTCGAAAGAATCCGACGCCCGCTCCAGAACGGGCGTGAGCTTTTCAACCAGAAGCGTGAGGTTGTCGGCCTCGTTGTACATCGGAATGACGACGGACAATTCCGGCCGCCGCTCTTGCGTCACTATTCCGGCGGGCGCCGGGGCGGGCTGTGTCGTCTGTGTCATCGATCAGGCTTCCCGGGCGCGTGGGCGTCGAGTGAGGTTCTGACCTATGCCGAAGATTGTGCCGCTTGCAAGCCGCCACGCTGCAGACCAGTTTACCGCGCCATGGTAGAGGGTGATTTGAGCCCCATCAGCCCCGCGAGTCATCCTTGCAAAGCTTTCCCCTCATCCTCTGCGCCGATGATTATGGCCTGTCCCCGGCGGTGAGCGCCGGCATCATCGAGGCGCTCGTCGCTGGCCGGCTGAACGCCACTGGCGCCATGACCAACCAGCCGAACTGGAGGCCCGCCGCCCGCGATCTTCAGGCGCTGCAGGGCACGGGCCAGCCGCAGGGCGCGCTGTTTGGCGTGCATCTCAACCTGACGATGGGCAAGCCCATCACAGGCGCAACCGCCCTCGCGCCCACGGGCGGCTTCCCCCAGCTCTCCACTTTCCTGCGCGGGAAACTGCCGCGCGAGGCGCTGGCCGACGCAGCGCATGAAATCCGCGCGCAGCTCGACGCCTTCGAGGACGCGATGGGCCGCGCGCCGGACTTCATCGACGGCCACCAGCATGTGCATGTGCTTGAGCCCGTGCGCGGCTTGTTGCTGGATGAGGCGCAGCGGCGCGGCTACGCGGGCAAGGTGTGGCTGCGCGACAGCGCCGACCGGCCAGACCGAATTTTGCGGCGCGGCGTGGAGACGAAGAAGGCGCTTGCGCTGGCATGGTTTGGCCGCGGCTTCGCCAAAGGCGCGCGGGCCCACGGCTTTGAGGTCAACGAAGGCTTTTCGGGATTCTCCGCGTTCGATTCCAGGCGCGAGTACGCTGCTGACTTCGCGCGTTATCTCGCGCAGCCCGGTGCGCGCCATTTGGTCATGTGCCATCCCGGCCACGTGGACGACGAACTCAAAAGCCTCGATCCGGTGACGACAACGCGCGAGCAAGAATTGGCGTTTTTGTTGTCGGACGGTTTTGTCGAGGCGATGGAGAAGGCTGGGGCGCAATTGGCGATGTGGACTGGAAGCGGAACCAGGAGCGGCGATTCTTGACAGGGAAAGCGACGAATTTAAAGCTGGGACAGAAGCGATCCAGCAACAGATTGCGTCTGCAACCAAGGTCAAAAGTCGAGCGCGCTGAATGAAATAGCGCGGTTTCAAGTCGTTGGCGTTGCGCCTGGAATGATGAAGGCTGCGATAGCGAAGGTAGGACGAAAATGAACGCAACGCGAATGACCTGCCTTGTTGTAGGGGTAAATTCATCTATCGGCCGCGCTATCTTTAATTTTTTCAAGGCTGAGGGTCACAAGGTCATCGGCACAGCCCGCTCCAGATCGCCAGATGATGTAGATGTTTACGAAGTCAATTTTGAAAACGATAGTCAGGTCAAGGAACTGATAGATAAATCTGAAGAACTGGACGCTGTTATTTTTTGTACGGGCTTTCTTCCCGGAAAGGCGCTGGTCGAATACTCAGACAGTGACTTGGACCAGGTATTCCAGGCAAATGTAATGGCGCCGATGCGGCTCTTAATAAGACTGGCCGACAAGCTGAATGCGAACAGCAGTGTCTTGTTCATTGGTTCCATAGCTGGTTCTGCGGGCAGTTTTGATGAAGCTTACGCCGCGTCAAAATCGGCTTTGATCGGGCTGACCAAATCGTTGGCGAAAAAGAGCAAGAACGGAATTCGTTACAATTGCATTTCTCCGGCGCTTATTGACGGGACAAGTATGCACAAGACATTCAGTCCTGAAGTTATCGCTCAGCATATAAAGCAGACACCCACGGGGACGCTGATCAAATTGTCAGATTTTGTTCGCGTTTGTTATGATCTTTGTCAGCCGCACTGGGGTCAGCTCAATGGGCAGATTATCGATATAAACGGCGGCAGGTATGTCTAGTCATACCGAAGTGGACGTCATTGTCGTCGGAGGAGGGATTTTTGGTTGTTTGTCCGCCATCGAGCTGGCAAAGCGAAATTTGAGCGTCAGGCTGCTGGAGCAAAACGTTGAGCTCATGCAGGGCGCTACGTTAAATAATCAAAATAGACTTCATTTAGGCTATCATTACCCCCGGGATGTGGAGACTGCAAAACAGTGCCAGAGGGGTTTTAGTGACTTTCGAAACACTTATCCCGAGTGTATCCTAGGCGGATTCGACAATGCCTATTTTATCAGCTCAGAAAATTCCAAATTAGGGTTCTCGGAGTATTCGGCATTTTGCAACGATGCAGGTTTGCCGTTCAAGAAGCTTCGACTGCAAGACTTTGGCGAGGTCATCAAGAACGTGGATGGTGGGATTCTGACAGAAGAAGTCGTCTACGATTCCAGGCTGCTCAGTGAACGAATCCTCCGTGATCTTGCCCTTAACAATGTTGAGGTGGAATGTCGCAAGAAAGTTGCGAAAATTGAAGAGACGGATTCCGGTTTTGACGTTTTCGTTGAGACAGAAAAGCTATCCGCTCGCGCAATCGTAAACTGCACTTATGCGAACTTCAATACCTTTAACACTTGTCTGGGACTGCCAAAAAAGCAGTTCCAGTATGAGCTGACAGTGGTGCCGATCGTTCGTTGGAGGCAAAAAACCTCTCCTATCGGCATAACATTAATGGATGGTCCATTTTTTACGATTTTGCCTTTTGGAAAGAGCGGAGATTACTTGCTCTACCACGTTAATCACACTGTTTGCCAAAGCGTGGTCGGCCAATCCTACCCACTGGGTTGGGCTGATCCCAAAAAAATGATCGACAGATTAGCTGCTGAGAGCGTCTTCGAAAAAATGATCACGTCATCCGAGCATTGGCTTCCAAGCATAAGAAGCGCAGAATTCGTCGATTATCTGGCGGCTGTCCGGGTGGTTTTTGCAAATTCTGACGAGACTGATCGCAGGCCCTCGCTAATAGAAAGACTGCCCACGAAAAATTCTTTCTTCAGTATTTTCTCGGGCAAAATAGATCATTCTATCTGGGTGTCGCGTGATGTGGCCGACGCTTTGCGTGACGCGCTAAAAGTTGGCGCGAGATGACCCCTCGCAGGAGGGCGAGCGCCCGATGAGGTTAGAAGACGTGAACGCCCGATCAAACAAAAACCGGCGCTCCTTGCGAAGCGCCGGTTGATCAATTTGCAAGTTGATCAATTTGCAAGCGTGAAGCTGCTTACTTGGACGCCGCGTCGTACATCTTGGCGACGTATTCCCAGTTCACCATGTTCTCGATGAACGCCTTCACGTAGTCGGGACGGCGGTTGCGGTAGTCGATGTAATACGAATGTTCCCAGACGTCGCAGCCCAGGATAGGCGTTGCGCCGTGCACCAGCGGGCTTTCGCCGTTCGCGGTCTTGGTGATGACGACCTTGCCGTTCTGCACTGCGAGCCAGCACCAGCCCGAACCGAACTGCGTGACGCCCGCCTGGATGAAGTCTTCCTTCATCTTGTCGATCGAGCCGCAGCCGTCGATGATCGCCTTTTCAAGTGCGCCCGGAATCTTGCCGCCGCCGTTGGGCTTCATCCAGTTCCAGAAGTGCACGTGGTTGTAGTGCTGGCCAGCGTTGTTGAAGAGGCCCGCGTTCTTGCCAAACGAGCCCTTAACAATCTCTTCCAGCGCCTTGCCTTCCCATTCGGCGCCCTTCAGCAGGTTGTTGCCGTTGGTCACGTAAGCCATGTGGTGCTTGTCGTGGTGATACTCGAGCGTCTCCTTCGACATGTAGGGCTGCAGCGAGTCATAGGCATAGGGCAGATCGGGAAGCGTGAAACTCATTCAGTGCGCCTTTCAAGTGTTCAACTGACGCCGCCGCAGGCCTCGCTTAGAAGGCCTTGCCTCGTGGCGGCGGGTCGAGAGGGATACTTTCGTTCCCGTCGTGACGCAATCCTCACAACGCAGGCTTGGCGATTGAGTGATGTTTCCTATTGAGCATATTCGTGGTCTTATGCTTCGCAATACGGTGTTGAAGCGTCGAACAGCGACGTGGTGAGGATTGATCTGCGGATGAAGTGGTTACTTGCAACGCTTGGGCTGCTGATGGTCGCAGCGGGCGGCTATTGGGCATTCACTGGTTCGCTTATTGTTCAGGTCGAGCGGGGATGGAGCGCGGTCATTGCCGGCTCTGTTGTTTTTTCCACCGGCTTCCTGATCCTGGCCCTTGCCGCCCTCATGGGTTCGGTGAACCGCCTCGCCAAGGATATGCGCGACGCAAGGGGCGCCGGTCTGCGTGCCCGTCCCGCAACTGCCCAGCACGTCGCCGTTGCGAGCGCGGTTAATCCGCCGGTTCCGCCAGCTGCATCGGCAGAGTTGGAAGACAAGTCATCAGCAGAGCCGGAAGACACGTCGCAACTCAGGCTGGAGCTTGTCTCCTCGCCCGCGCCGGTTCCCGTTCAGCATGCTTTCGTGCCCCCGGCGCCGCAGCTGGCCGCGGCCCAAACGATGCCTTCAATCCCCGTTGACCCCGCCTCAGAACCGAAGGTGGAAACGGGCGCCAGCCCCGCGGGTATGGAAGAGAGTTCAGCGTCGGCGCAGATCGTCAACGCGCCATCTCCGCCTGCTGCGCGCGCTTCGGCGCCGCAAGCGCAAGGCGCGCCGCCGCCGTCGGTAAGGCCATCTCCCGCTCCTGTGCGGCCGATTTTGCCACGCCCGGCGGCGCCCACGCCCGCAAGCAGACCTGTGCCGCCCCCTCCGCCGGCAGCTAGCGTGCGGCCGATTCATCCCGGATTGGCGCCCCCTCCGTCACCGTCCCATCCGCCCAAGGATTCGGCAGGAATCGGTGCGGCGGCGCAGCCTCAGTCCGTTAGCGAAGCTCCCGTCCCAGCCCCTCGGGAGGTCAGCGAGCCGCGTAAAATTGGCTGGCTTGAGCAGGCCCTGGAGGCCTCTTCCCCCGAAGATCTTGGGTCCCCCAAGCCTGCGACGTCATCCACGGCGCCCACGCCACAAGCCACCTCCACCAAGGACGCGCCCGCAAAGCTTGCCGAGCATCAGAAAAGCGACGAGACGCCTGCCGTAGCGTCGTCGCAAGCGCCCGCTGTCGAAGAAAAGACGGTCGACGCCCCAAAGAAAACTGAGAGTTTAGAGGCGGAGGCGATTGCGCCGATTGTTGTAGCCGCCAAGCCAGCGCCGCCTTCTGCTGATCCAGAGCCCGCCGCGAATTTGAAGCTGCCGCCAGAGCCCGTCCGCTTGCCAATTGTCAAACCCTACGATTTTCAACTGGCGCCCCCGGCAAAGCCAATCCCGGAGCAGCCGCCACTCGCCGATTTGCCCAAGATCATGCGCAAATACGAGTCGCAGGGCGTGAGCTACACGCTGTACGAGGACGGCTCGATCGACGCCGATTCAACCTCGGGCCGTTTCCGTTTTGCATCGCTCGACGAATTGCGCATTTTTCTGGAGAAAAAGAGCTGAGCGGCCCGCAAGCTGCTGCTCACTTCACCAGCGGCATGAGGGCCTTGAAATCCGGCGTCCCTGCGATGCCGAGCCATTCGAAAATCGCCATCTCCGTTGTCACCACATTCACGCCAGCGGCCTGCATGCGCGTGATAGCCAGCTCTTTTGAATCTGGCGCGCGCGAGGCGGTGGCGTCTGCCACAACAAAGCATTGCAGGCCTGCCGCCACGACTTCGAGAGCAGTCTGCAAGACGCAGACATGCGTCTCGATCCCGCACACGATCACCTGATCGCGCCCATCCGCCACCAGTTGTTCGATCCGCCGCCGCAACGCGTCATCGCGCATGCAGGAGAAGGACATCTTATCGAGCGTGACGCAGTCGTTCGGCAGATGCCGGCGCAGGTCTTCGACAGTCGCGCCTATGCCCCTGGGATATTGCTGCGACACCGTGACAGGCAGCGATAGCTGCACCGCCGCCTGAACAAGCCGCACGCTGTTGGCCAGCGCGTCTTGCGCGCCGTTCATCGCGGGCAGAAGTCTTTCCTGTATGTCGATCACCAGCGCCTGCGAGCGCTCGCATTGCATCAGCATGCTCATGCGATCTCCGTCGAGGCTGGCATTTTTGGATATTGCGTCTGGCTGGCCTTGGCCGCCCAGATTGCAAAGGCGTATTCCACTGCGATTTCCTTCAAGCGGTCGAAACGGCCGGTTGCTCCACCGTGGCCCGCCTTCATGTTGGTGCGCAACAGGATAGGTCCACCGTCCGTCATTGTGGCGCGCAGCCGCGCCGCCCATTTGGCGGGCTCCCAATAGGTGACGCGCGGATCGGTAAGCCCCGCCTCAATCAGCATCGCCGGATAGCTCTGCGCCTGCACGTTGTCATAGGGCGAGTAGGACAGAATGCGCGCAAACGCCTCCGGGTCCTTGATCGGATTTCCCCATTCAAGCCATTCTGGCGGCGTCAGCGGCAGCGTGTCGTCAAGCATCGTGTTCAGCACGTCGACGAATGGCACGTCAGCGATAATTCCTGCAAACAAGTCGGGCGCCATATTGGCGACGGCGCCCATCAACATGCCGCCGGCTGAACCGCCCAGCGCAATGATGCGGCCTTCACGCGTATATTTTTGTCCGGCGAGCGCGTGCGCGCAGGCGATAAAATCGTGGAACGAGTTCGGCTTCTTTTCGAGCTTGCCGTCGATGTACCAGTTCCAGCCCTTGTCCGTGCCGCCGCGAATATGCGCGATAGCGTAGACAAAGCCACGATCCACCAGCGAGAAACGCGCCGACGAAAAGTGCGCTTCGAAGGCATAGCCGTAAGCGCCGTAGCCTTCCAGCAGCATTGGCGCCGTCCCGTCAATGGGCGTGTCCTTGTGGTGGAGAACGGACACAGGCACGAGTGCGCCATCGTGCGAAGGCGCCAACATGCGGCGTGTCACGTAATCAGCCGGGTTATGGCCGGAGGGTATGGTCTGGCGTTTCACAAGACGCCGCTCGCGCGTCGCCATGTCATAGTCCCACAGTTCGCCGGGTGTTTTCAGGGATGAGAATCCAAAGCGCATCATGTTGGTGTCGAACTCGAGCACTTCCTCGAGATCGAGATCGTAGGCGGCCTCGTCAAAAGCGATGATGTGTTCCTCACCGCTTTCGATTTCACGCACCACGATGCGCGGCAGGCCGTCCTCAAGCTCGGTGCGCACAAGATGGCGCGCGAACATGCCGAACCCCGTGATCATGCACCCCTTGCGATGGGGGATGACGTCCCGCCAATGCGCTTTGCCCGGCGAGGCCAGCGGCGCTTCGACAATCTTGAAATCCTCTGCGCCGTCGGCGTTCGTGAGAATGAACAAACGGTCGCCGTGATGCTCCACCTCGTACTGCATGCGCGGATGGCGCCGCTCCACGAGGCGGGGTTTCGAGCCGTTGTCGTCGAGATCGAAAATATAGGCCTCCGACGTTTCGTGATCTTCGATTTCGATGATCCCGAGCCGTCCCGATTGCGTCTGGCCCACGCGCAGAAACCAGCGCGGATCAAGCTCTTCGAAAAGAAGTTCGTCGTCGCCGGGTTTGGCGCCGAGCGTGTGGCGGAAGATCTGGCAGGAGCGGTGGTTGGCGTCCACGCGCACATAATGATAGCAGGTCGAATCCGTACCCCACACGATTTCACCGTCAGTATCGATTGTCGCGTCGGCGAGATCGCGCTTGCCTTCAAGGTCGCGCACGCGGATCGTGTAGTACTCGGAGCCCTTCACATCGACGCTCCACGCCAGCAGCTTGTGGCAAGGCGCATGGGCTGCTGTTTCAAGATCGAAGAACGCTTCCTTGTCGGCGAGCTTCTCGCAATCGAGCATCACCGTTTCGCGCCCCGTGTCGCTTCGCTTGCGGCAGATCAGCGGATGCTCGTCGCCCTTGCGGTAGCGGCTGTAATAGGCGAACGGCCCATCCTTCGTCGGCGGGTTGGAATCGTCTTCCTTGATGCGTACGCGCATTTCCTTCAGCAGTGTGCGGCGCAGACTGGCGACGGGCTTCAGCACCGCCTCGGCGTAGTCGTTCTCGCGCGTCAGATAGGCGCGCACATCGCGCGGCAGCGCAGAGGGCTTGCGCAGCACTTCCTGCCAGTTGGCGGCGCGCAGCCAGGCGTAGTCGTCGACGATTCGCTCGCCGTGAAAAACGCGCTCCTCGCGCTTTTTGCGGGCGGGGGAGGGAATCTCTGTCGCAGAAATTTCGGGCGCTGCTGATTCGCCCCGCGCGGTTTTCTTGCCAGCCCGTGGAGATGCGGGCTTCGTGCGGCTGGCGGAGGGGCGCCGGGGCTTTGTTTCTGTCATCGATTCGATCCGGCGGCGCTTCTGGAGTGGCTTGGCAGAGGTAATAGGGCGTCGGGGCGCGGGCAAGCGGCCCAAAGCGTGGCTGCGACGAAAAAGACGCGAAAACTCAAGCTCACGACTTGTTGCCGTTTATAAATGCATTATACCTACCTACGCGCCGGGTTTGACTTGCGCAGGGCCGATGTTTGACTTGGCCCGCCAAACAAAACCAAGCTTTCCGAAAATGATCAGGCCCCCTTCATGACCGAGCAGAATTCAGAATACATCGAACTCGCCGCAGACATCGTGTCCGCCTATGTAAGCAACAACACCCTGGCCCCCGCCGATCTTCCGGCGCTGATCCGCGATGTTCATCGCGCCCTCGTTGGCATTCAGGCCGCGCCCGTTGCGCCCGCGCCCGAGGCGCCCAAGCCCGCAGTGAACGCGCGCAAGTCTGTCCACGAGGATTTCATCATCTGTCTGGAAGACGGCAAGAAATTCAAATCGCTGAAGCGCCACCTGCGCACGCAGTACAACATGACGCCCGAGCAATATCGCGAGAAATGGAGCTTGCCGCCCGATTATCCGATGGTGGCGCCCAATTACGCCAAGGCCCGCTCCGCGCTGGCCAAGGAGATGGGCCTGGGCCAAACCCGCAAGAAGGCCGCGCGCTGAGCGCCAGCTTGGGGTGCATCATTCAAAGGCCGCCGCAGGGCGGCCTTTTTCATTGCGGGCGCCGTCTGGTTTAATGGCGCGCGCCAGGCGCCGCTCGCAGCGCCTCGCTCTCCGCTTTCCAGGCCTGCGCCAGTGCGATGTGGCGGTTGAGGTCGTAGGTCCAGTGGCCTGCGCGCCCCAGTCGGCGTTCGCGCCGCAACGCCTGCGCCAGCCGTCTTACGATGAGCCGCGTGGTCTCCGGCTCCGGCCCCTGACAATCCCCAGCCATCAGCGGCAGAACGCGAACCAGATTTTTCGCGCGCTCATAAAGCGCCGCCCCTTTGGCGACATCAGCCTCAACGGCCCGTCGAGCCCGGCTTCGCATGTCCTGAATGCAGGAATTCTCGTGAATGTAGGAATTTTGACCCAATTTCGGCTCCTGAAAACAGATGCCATATTGTGATGTACTGCGGATCAGGCGGGCAGAGTACGAGAATACGCCGTAGATTCAGCAATTGGTTGAATAGGAAAAAATTCTTGCAACCATCTGCATTTCATCCTAGCTTCCCTCTCGCGGTGGAGGCCGGGTTGCGTGTGGAGTTTGGTTTCATGAATGAGGCAGAGAAGACTGATCGTCGGGGAGGGGCGCAAGCGACGACGCCGGCCTGGGCGCCGGAGATAGCGTTTTCACTGGCGGCAGCCGTGTGGCGTATTCCGCAGTCGGCGTTGCAGGGGCGCAATCGCGCCCGCCGTTATGCCCGGGCGCGGCGGCTGGGATTGCATCTTGCCCATGTGGGGCTTGGCCTGTCACTGACAGGCGCTTCGGCCGGACTGGCGCGTCATCGCGCTGCGGCGCGGCGGGCGTGTGCGCTCACTGAAGACAGCCGCGACCTGGACCAATGGGATCGCGTGCTTGACGGACTGGAGCGCGCATTGCGCCTGTGGTGCAAGCAAATCTCACATGAAATGGCGGAGTGCGCCCGATGAGCGGCGCGGACTAAACCCTCACTCGGCCCGCTCAACGCCTTCTGGAAGCTCTAACCTGCGAGGGCGCCTACGCCATGCGCGACGACATCCGCGAAGGCGTTATCATCGCCGCCCCGCGCAAGGGCGTTTCGGCCCCATCTGGCCGCGCCACGCTGGCCGCCGCCGATGAGCTTGTGGCAAGCGATCGGGCCTGCTGGAGCGCCGCCGGGGCGTCCGGTCGCAGCCGTCTTCATGCGACGGGGGAAGGCCGCGCCGCCCTTGCGCGCCAGCGCGCGCCTTCGCAAGAGACGCGTTTTCTGGCGCAGCATGTAGCGCTGGAAACCCGCACAATCGAGGGCGTTCGCGCGCTTGTGGATGCGGAGGAAAGCCCGCTGGCCTGGCTTGCCCGTCGCAAACTGGTGGGCGAGGCCGAGTTCGAGGCGGGCGAACGGCTTCGGCGCGATCTCGACATGGGCGCCATGCTGCCGCGCATCACCGCGAACTGGTCCGCCAACGTCGCGTCTGGCGCCCGCAACGCCCGAGGGGCCGACCTCACGGACATGGCGCTGGCCGCGCGCCAGCGGGCCAACAGCGCGTTGACAGCGGCCGGGCCAGACTTTTCAGGTCTGCTCGTTGATGTGTGCGGCTTTCTGAAAGGCCTTGAAACTATTGAGGGCGAACGCGGCTGGCCGCGGCGCTCCGGCAAGGTGGTGCTGTCGCTGGCGTTGGGCGCGCTCGCCCGTCACTACGGAATCTGCGCGCAGATCAAGGGCCCGGCGCGCGCAAAAGGGATGCGTCATTGGGGCGCGCAGGATTATCGCCCCACAATCGACGGCGCCTAGCAGCCTGTCGGACTGGATTCAAAGACTTGGACCCGCTGCGCGTTTTTGCTGGTTCGGGGGCGTTGCAAGCGCCTGTCGGCTCCCGGATGGCCTGGCGGGGGCCGCGTTTGGCGCCTGGC
>CANMLK010000047.1 GCA_947498445.1 Beijerinckiaceae bacterium | reverse complement strand
CGTTATGGTCAGCACTAATTCCACCAAAGTGAAACTTGCCATCATGAATGCCGTTCATGACTTGCCGGTACTCGTTGCGCGAGACAAGGGGTTTTTCAAGGACGAGGGACTCGACATTGAATTTGTGACAACGCCAGGGATGGCTCAAGTCACCACGTCACACGAAGTAAAGTTTGACTCGGTCTTCGATCGCCCGCTTGATTCGGTTTATAATGAAGGCGGCATTGATCAATTCCGCATGTGTGAGTGGGGCATAGTCAAGCGGGCAGTAGAGGCGGAGAAGGAAGGCCGTCGAGCACGAAAAATCGTTGCTCTTGGGGCATCCATGTCAAAATTTGCAATTGTGGTCGATTCTAAGTCTGCTTTCTACGAGCCGGAGATGCTCAAGGACAAACTCATCGCAGTGACGCCAAATAATGGCTCACACTTTGTAACTTTGAAGATGATTGAGGGCTTTCTGGCCAAAGAGCATGTCAAAGTCACTAACGCCGGATCAATGCCTCAGCGGATAGATGCGCTCAAAAATGGCAGCGTTGCTGCGGTGAGTTTGATGGAGCCGTGGATTAGCGTCGCGGAGAAAGAAGGACTTCGCGTCCTAATGGAATCGCACTCCACACGGGCGGAGGCTGCTGGCGACGATCTCGACGGCCCTACACTTGCCGCAATCTTCCGCGCGCAAGCGAGAGCTTGCGAAGTTTTGGCCAACGATCCCACTCCATATATCCATTACTTTGTCAAAGAAACAGGGGGGCGGCTCGAGGCTAGTGATTTCCGCCATCAAAGGCTCCTGCATGCTCCCCCGCAGCCTTACACCAGGGAGCGTTGGGATGACACGTACAACTGGACTGTTAGTTGGAATATGACGATGTCGGATTCGAGCTATGAACGGATTGTAGACAACCGCGCCTTTGCATAAGCCCGAGATACTGCGGTGAGGGGGGGCTCGTAATATTATCGGCGGCGCAATGTGGCGCCACCGAGATTGATTACGAGCGTAACGCAAAGGTCGGCGAACCCGTCATCGTTTTTGCCCCTCTCGCGGAGCCGTGTCGGACGAAGGCTTCCTGGCGGAATTCACGAAGGCGGTGGGCGAGCCGCCGTCGCCGACGTCTGGAGACGACATGCAGAAGCTGCGGGGCGAGATCTTCGGCACGCCTCCGGATGTGGGCGCGCGGCTCAAGAAACTGCTGGCGCAGCAGAAGTAGAGCCTCGTCGAGACGCGACGCCGCTATGGGGCGAGGGGCGTCGCGCCTTCCGGCGGGTCGGCCGCGAACGTGTTCAGCAGCATGCCGATCATGACATAGAATCCGGTCAGGCTCACCAGCTCGACGAGCGTTTGCACGCCAAGATCCTCCACGGCCTCTGAATACGAGGGTGGCGAAAGCGTCGAGGTCTCGCAGAGCTCGGTGACGATTTCGAAGACGCGCTTGGTGCGCGCGTCCGTGAAGGTTGGGGGCTCGCGCTCGCGGATCGACGCGATGACGGACTCGGGCAGGCCGACGCGCAGCGCACGTTTCTCGTGCACGGCCCATGCGAACTGCGCCGTGTGCCGGCGCGCTACCACGAGGATGGTAAGTTCGACGAGGGCTTCCGACAGTTGTGACTTCTTCTGAAACCAGTCCTGCGTCTGGAGCGTGAGCTGCCCCAGCTCGGGGCTGTTGAGCCATATGGCGAAGGGGCCGCGCACCTGGCCTCTCACGCGCAGAATTTCTTCGTGCATGCGGCGCTGCGCGGGCGAGAGCGCGTCGGGATCTATGGCGGGCAGGCGAGACATGTGAGAGGCTCCAGAAAGCGTTAGCGCAGGGAAGGCTACGTCAAAGAGGCTTGGCTTCCATCAGCACGAAGGCGAGCACTGCGGGCTCCGGAGGCGGCCGGATAGCATCGCAATCTCGCCGTGATCACTCGACCAAAGTTTTTTCGCGCACTTTATGATGTCGCCGTTGGGCGCAAGAAAGAAGGCTTGCAATTCGCCGCGAAACAATTGGTCGCGCAGCTCTACAGC
Source organism: Beijerinckiaceae bacterium (assembly GCA_947498445.1). GTDB lineage: Bacteria > Pseudomonadota > Alphaproteobacteria > Rhizobiales > Beijerinckiaceae > Terripilifer. The sequence goes on along the minus strand of CANMLK010000047.1, from coordinate 18,445 downwards.
TCCGAGTTCGTCTCTGACGGTCGTCAGGTTCTTGTATCTAGGCGGAACGTAGTCTCTCATGGCACTGGCTAGCGCAACCTGATCAACTCGATTTTTCTCTGTTTCGTTCGACGCCATCGTGCTCTCTCGGCTCGCTTACGAGATTGTCTATGAAATCTGACCACTTGGACAAGGCCTCCCGCATCTCGGCGGCGAAAGAGTAGCGGTTGTACACACCCGCAACACAGCCAAACGATCCGCTGGTGTGATTGAGGATCCGCTCGATCACTGGGAGGTTCACGCCGAGCGGCGCCATCCCCGGCGCCGCCGTGCGCCGCAGGTCATGCAGCACCCAATGCAATATCTCAGGGGCTGTTCGGGCCTGATGGGAAGCAAGTTCCTGCATGTTAGCGTCAAGCCGACGTTTGGCCTTCGAGAAGCCGCTGGCGGGCGTTCGGCCGGAACCGGAAAAGATTTACGAACCGCCGATGATTGAGGGGAGCGATTGCAGGAGGCGCAGAGCCTGGGGCGTAAGAGACACATCGTGCGCCTTGCCGTTCTTGGTGCGGGCGCCAGGAATTCTCCAGAGCTCGTCGTCGATTTCCTTCCATGTGATGGCGGCGACTTCTTCCCGGCGCTGGCCGGTGAGGAGCCGCAGCTGGAACATCGATCCAAACGGCCAGCCCAACGTGTTACAGGCGCGCCAGAACAATCTGATCTCATCGTCCGAGAGAACGCGATCGCGCCGTGTTTCCGCCCCGGGCGGCTTCACGTCGGCAGCCGGGTTCGCGGAGAGCACGTCGCGTGACACCAACCAATTGAAGAACTTCCGTATGACGGCGAGGACGCGGTTCGCCATCACCGGCGAACCGCGGTCCACGACCATTTCAATCAGGTCGATGACGTCGCGTCGACTTATCGATTCGACCGGGCGATGTCCCCAGCTGGGGTAAATCTCTCTTTCGAGGACGCGGGCTGTCTCCGCCGCCGTCTTGTTCGCTGACGCGTGACGGCGCAGAAATTCCACCCCGAGGACTCGAACAAGACGAGTCTCGTCTACGCCGTTGGGAGCCAAACGCCGCCTCGCGGCCGGATCCTCGCCTTTTGCCACCAGTTGCAGCGCCTCGCGCGCCGCGGCTCGTGCTTCTACCAGTCCAAACAGGGGATGCGCCCCAAGCGTAAACTTGCTGCTCTTTCCCTTCAGGCGGTACCTGACAAGCCCAGCTCTTTTTGCCTGTGGGCTGAACGACGAGATACAGCCCAGCGACGATGCCGTCCGGCACCTCCATGCGGCTTGCGGGCGGCTTCATGCTCTCGGTGGACCTAACGGTCAGCGCCTTGGCCATGTAGCGGGATCCGGGTAGCAATTGGGTAACAAAATTGGCATGTCTCGATGTATTATGTGGTGTTGCTAATATGGGCTAACACCCACATCAAGCCTCGAAAATTACATCGATTTCTGGATGAGTTCTGTTGCAAGATGTGCAGTGGTGTTATGCGGCAGTCTTTGCTTCTTAATCAGCGGGTCCTAGGTTCGAGCCCTGGTGCGCCCACCATCGAAAAATTCTTCCGGCGAAAAATTCTTCCGGCGAAAAATTCTTCCGGTACGTCGGGTTTGGGCAGTGACCGCTTAGCTTTTATGGCTATTGGCCAGTTCGCGGGGCCCTCAGGCCAAACCCTGTCTGGCAAAATAAATGGCGATCCCGGCCAACGCGCAGCCTGCCAGGACTGTGATGGCCCCCAGGCGAAAACGAAAGACGGCTACGAACGCTGCCGCAACGAGCGCCAGGGACGGCCAGTTCACTGAGGCAAGGATCGGTACATCGAGCCTCAAGCCAAATGCTGTCCACGAACGTAGTTCACCAAACACGACGTGCAGGCCAAACCAGACGGCAAGGTTTAAAATAACCCCGACCACTGCCGCTGTGACGGCCGTTAGCGCCGCAGTCAGCACCTTGTTGTCACGCAGCCTTTCGATGAAGGGCGCACCAAGAAAGATCCACAGGAAACAGGGTGTGAAGGTCACCCATGTCGTCAGCAACCCACCCAGTGTGCCAGCCATCAGCGGTGACAGGCTGCCCGCATCGCGGAAGGCGCCCATAAACCCGACGAACTGCGTGACCATGATCAGCGGCCCCGGCGTCGTTTCAGCCATGGCTAGCCCGTCGAGCATCTCGCCTGGCGCAAGCCAGCCATAGTTCTGCACCGCCTCCTGCGCGACGTACGCCAGAACAGCGTAAGCGCCCCCAAAAGTCACCACCGCCATGACACTGAAGAAGCCCGCGATCTGTGTGAAGACGTTTGCGGGTCCGAGCGCAAGGAAGAGCGCGCCGACCGGGACGAGCCACAGGAGCAGCAGCCAGGCCGAGATGCGGAAGGCCCAGGCCCGGTTAACGCGCGTGTGCTCGGGCGATTCCTCTCCTAACAAAGTGTCGACATCAGCGACTTGCACCTTGCCGACCTGCCCGTGTCCGGCGGCTTCCTGAAAGGCCGCTAACCCCGCCCGCGCGCCAAAAAACCCGATCAGCCCCGCAGCGAGGATGATCACAGGAAAGGGGACGGTAAAGCCGAAGATCGCCACGAAAGATACCGCCGCGATGGCCCTCATCGCATTGTTTTTCAACGCTCGGCTGCCGATGCGGATGACCGCCTGCACGACAATTGCGAGCACTGCCGCCTTCAGTCCGAAAAACAGCGCCTGGACCACGCCGACATTGCCAAAAAGCGCATAGACCCAGCTGAGCGCCATGATCGCTACAACGCCCGGGACGACAAAGAGGACGCCCGCGACAATGCCCCCCAGAGTGCGGTGCATCAACCAGCCGATATAGACCGCGAGCTGCATCGCCTCGGGCCCGGGCAGCAACATGCAATAATTCAGCGCATGGAGAAATCGTTTCTCACCCAGCCATTTCTGTTCTTCCACAAGGATGCGATGCATCAGCGCGATCTGCCCCGCAGGCCCGCCAAAACTCAGAAGGCCAATCCTGGCCCAGATGCGCGTGGCTTCGGCAAGCGTGGGGTATCTTCGCTCATGCATAGTCAGGCCTTTGGCTTGTTCGTGGGCAGTATGAGCCTTATTGCACGCCTTCCGCGCCCGGTAACAGTAAGCCTTGTGAAGCAGCATCCCGGCTTCGATCTTGTCCAGATCGGCGGATACATCAGAGAGAGGCCGAGGGATACAGCTAGCAGCCACGCCGCTTCCGGCGCAAGCTCAAGCGAGCTGCATCAGCGCCGCGCGCGACCTTCACCAGCAGCGAGGGGCGCATTTGAGTGCGCACCCGCGAATTTGCTATTTGCAGTCTACTTTCGGCGCGAGATCGTTCTCACCAAAATATTCGAAGCGGCATGTTATCCCTGCCTTCAATTCGGCGATCGTTGCCTGTGCGCCCTGGATCGTGACTTTCGTCTGACTCGAATTGACCCTTAATGTGACCGCCTTTCCAGCGCTGTCGCCAACCGTCACCATATTTTTTACGACGCTCTTGATTGGCCCCTCCAGATCCTTGAGCTTCACATTCACGACTTCGCCTGCTTCGAGGATTTTCTTCGCGCGATCAAAAATTTCGGGTGGATAATTCGAGAACGTTGCAACCATCTTTTCCACCTGCTCTCCGGTCGATGGATCGATTGGCATTTGCGATTTATTTGCTTCTTCCAGGAAAGCGGGATCTTTCATGGTCGCGTTGAACCCATCGCGGAGGCTTTTTACACGTTCTGCTGGCAGGTCTGGCGGCGCGACAAGCGGGCGACCAAGAGCATGCGTGCCATAGATCACATGCATCACCTTTTTATCATCTTCACTTTTAGCGTAATCATAAATGTGGGGGACGCCCTTTAACTCATCACTCTTTTCAAATCCCGTTTGGATGATTGCCTTGATATTACCTTGCTCCCAGTCGTGACGTCGGGCGCTTTTGAGCGAGGAAAGCGCAAAACCACAACCGCCCTGAACCTCGCCGCGACTCATCGCGAGCAGCACCTGCGTCGAGCCGGGATATCCATTGATGATCTGAATGCGGGAGCCGAAGAGCGCATTAAATCCGCGCGGATGAATGCTGTTCACGGCGCTCGGACTTTCGGCGCCGAAGATGGCGGACTTTGACAACAATTCGTCGAAAGACTGGATGCTCGAGGTGGAGCTAACGACACACGTGCCGATGGTTTGATCGACGTTGCCGATCCATGTGAACTTCCCGGTCTCGAACTGGGAGCGCTTTTCGCCGAGCGTCGGAGAGAACAGGACAGACGATGCGAACAGGCCGAGCGTCGCGCCATCCTTCGGCGCCACATTATACAGGTGATTTGCGGCGACGAGGCCCCCGGCGCCCGGCATGTTGCGCACAACGACCTGCGGACTGCCGGGTACGTGACGTCCCATATGCCGGGCGAGCAAACGTGTGTAGGCGTCGTAGCCGCCACCCGGGGGAACACCGACGACGAAGCTTAAGGTCTTGCCAGTGAAGAAGTCCGACTCCTGGGCCTTCGCTCCCTGAGAGTAGCCGACCAAGACGCTGGCTGCCGTGAGAAGGCGCGTTAGGCTCGCTGAGTTACTCATCCGTCCCTCCTGGTTTTAAGTGTTTTTATCATTGGCTATTCAATTCGCACTGTGCGCGAAGGTCATTTCGAAACCACGACGTCGATCAGAATAGTCCTGCCGCTCTTGTTCGCTTCGTAGCCGCGCTTCAGCGCCGCAACGAGATCATCAGGGTTTTCCACGCGCTCGCCATAGCCATCAAACGCTTCGATAACCTTGACGTAGTCGGGCCCGTTGATGTGCGTTCCGAAATACGTATCCGTCTCAACCGCTGCGCCCTTGGGGTACAGGCAGGTGTGCATATTTTGCATCGCGGCATACTTCTTGTTGTTAAACATGACCACCATGATGGGGAGGTTGAAATCGCGCGCCGCGCCGAAGCTTTGTAAAACGGGGTTATAAAGAAACGCGCCGTCGCCGATGAGCGTAACGACGGGACGTTCGGGATGCGCGAGCTTCAAGCCGAGCGAAAGACCAAGCCCTTGTCCGAGCCCACCTTGTCGCGTGAACAGACTTTGTGGCCTGTTCCAGGTGATGTGCTCGCGAATGAGATTGGTATGGCTGGTGACTTCGTCAAGATACATCGTGTCGGCGGGCAATGCTTCGTTGAGAGCGGCGCAAAGCCACACCGGATCGATCGATGTTTTCTTGCGCGCCGCCGCCTGTTGTTCAAGCCGGCGCTTCATCAGCGCTTCGTGAGACGCCGTGAGTCTTGCCCGGCGCTCAGCTATTCGGGTTTCATCGAGTTTGATTTCATCTAGCGCGCTTGCGAGATCGATGAGAACGCTGGTCGTGTCGCCTTCCAGATAGATATTTGCGCCATGGCTTTGATAGGCCATATACGGACGGTGTGGAACTTCATCGATGTCGACAACAATTGCATTGGGTGGTCGATTGCTCGGCGGATACCATGGTGTGCGCGTGGCGATCACAATAGCAAGATCGGTATCATCCCAGAAAACATTAAAGTCATGTCCCTGATGCATCGGATGGTCTTTGGGAAAGTTCGCAAATATAGAACTGGACTTTTCAACTACAGGGAGCGCCGCTTTTTCGCTTAACGCGACCAGTGCATGGAACGATTCCGCGTTACGTCCAACCGCCTCAGTAAACACGACCGGATTTCGCGCCTCGGCGATCAGTTTGGCAACCTTGCGAATGTCCTGTGGCGCACAGACGAGCTTTGGCGCAGCTGGAACATCGCGCGGATTTTCCGGTCGCTTCCACTCACCCGTCATCGTTTCATGGGGGATCGACAGATACGTCGGGCCGACCGGCGTACGCTGCGCCAGCTCTCCGGTGCGGATGATGCTCTCGTAAATCGTGTACTGACTTGCCGCCTGGCACGCGAACTTGACCAAAGGCTCGATCAGGCGCTGTGGTCCGCCGACAATTGAAAGATTGTCCGCCCATTGCCGTCCGGGATCGAAGTCCGGGTTCTCGCCATACGTGATCGACTCGCCGGAGATAATAAGCATCGGGACGCCCGCAATGAGCGCGCCATGAACGCCCATCAGGCCTTGCAGCAGACCCGACCCTGCATGGAGAAGCACGGCCTGCATCTTGCCAGTCGCCAGCGTGTAGCCGCAGGCAATGTCCACAGCAAGCGTTTCGTGCCAGCAGTCCATGAACTTCGGACCCTTGCGGCCCTCGTGGATCTGGTTTGCCATGGCCTCCCAGACCGACGACCATTCGGTGCCGGGCGAAGACAGAATATACTCCACCTTCAGATCCCGAATGGCTTCCAGGATCGCGTCGCCTCCATCAAGATTGTTTTTCACGGATGTTGCCTTTCTGACGCGTCAGTTTTGCTTGCTTGTGACGCGATCATAAATGGTGAGGTTTACGTAATACGCCGGATCGGCAATGGCCGGATCGGCGCCCTCAGTCTCGGCTCGCACCGAGAGCACCTGCGCAAAACCTGCGTTGCTGAACTTCGCTTGCGCCGTGAAGCCTCGGTCGGGATCGCAAAGTTGGCGATACGTTGCGAGTGCAACCGGGGCGGTAAGATCAAGTCGCCGCCGAAGCAGATCGACTGCCGCATCCTCATTCACGCGCGCGCGCAGCCAATCAAGCGCGCTCAGATAGCCCGCGATGTAGCGCTCCACTGTCTGGCTGTTTGCATCCGCCCAGGCGCGCATCGCGAACGCCCCACCTGCCTGATATGGACCAACCAGATCGTCGAGGGCGCCGAGGCTGTGCATGCCCGCCAGCTGCGCCTCCGCCGAGAATGGCGGATTGAGAATGGCGCCAGCGAGCGCTGAATCTGCTTTCAATGCGCGAAGTCGTTTGGCGCCATTGCCAACAGGCCTGAGCTGGTAATCCCGTTCAAACTGCAACCCGTGCTCGGCGAGCACTTTGCGCGCCAGCAACGCATACGCCGTATTTGGCGAATCCACCGCGAGCGTGCAGCCTTTGAGGTCCGCAAACGATTTGATGGATGGAGCGACCACAAAATCGTTCATACCGCCTTCGCCACCCATGAAGATGATGACGTCCTGTCCCTGCTTGATCATTGCCAATGCATTGTCGACGGCGGCCTGCACGATGTGGACTTCACCCTCGGCAAGACATTTGCGTTGCTCCCTGGAGGAGCCCGTTTCATGAAGAGCGAGATTGAGGCCGGCCTCCGTAAAAATATTTTGTTCGACGCCTGCCCAGAGCGGCAGAGCTTTGGCGTTCGGGAAAGTGCTCACAGTTAGCCGGTTCAGCTCTGCGTCAGCCATCGTCAGTCTTTCCTCGGATCAACGATGGGAGGATCAATTTTGATGTTGAGCCGCTTGCATTCGGCTTCGGTGAAATCAGAATCCGCCTTGAACCCTGCGGCTTGAATGCCAGCGATTGCGCAGAGATCATCGACTTCGTTCACGTCGCCGGTGACGCCCAAAGCTCCGATGATTTCGCCGGTTTCGTCGCGTATCAACTGGCCGCCAGCTTCGAGGAAAATAGGGCCGTCGACGATATCTCTCAGTGTGTCCATGAACGGCGGCTTTTCGCGCGATTTCTGAAGCACCTGGCGCGAAGAGCGGTGAAGAGCGAGTGATGCGAAAGCCTTTCCTCGCGCGATTTCGAAACGCACGATTGACGCGCCGTCCTGTTTCAGGAACGCTTTCACGCGACCACCGGCATCAAGAACGATTGCTGCAAGCGCATACGCCTGCATTTCTTCGGCTTTCTTGAATGTGTTGAGGATGATTGAAAGCGATTGATCCATCGTGATGCTGCGCATTGCTATTGATGCTCCCAGTGTTTCTCCCGGCCAGGCTCATTCATGGCTTGGCTCCCATGAATTTAGCGACTGAATCCCCATGAGAGAAATGGATTAGATTTTGCGATTTATGTATAGAATTCATAAGCTGGAGGCGCCATGAAAATCAACTGCCCGCCCTTGAGGCCTTCGTAAGCGTGGCGGAGCTTGCCAGCTTCACGCGGGCCGCGCAGCATATTGGCCTGTCCCAGACGGCCGTCACCCACCGGGTCGCCAAGCTGGAGCGAGACCTTTGCGCAAGGTTGCTTCAGCGTTCCACCCGGGATGTGATGTTGACGCGAGCGGGACGAGCAAGCGCGGACCGTGCTTTTCACGGAAACCTATCGTTTTGACGATGGGCATGAGGATACGCTGCATTGGTCAATCCTAAAACTGGGACCGGGTCAATATAGCGGTTCCGAACCCCGCCTCGAGGGTTAGGCAAAGGGCGAGCAGGCTGGTTTCGCATACAATTGGAAGTATACGCGCGATACGCCACAGGCTGACGGTTCCTCAACCAGGCTCAATTTTGACGATTTGTTTTATCTCATCGAGGATCGCGCATGCAGCGTGCGCGGATCTGCTGGGAGATTTGGCTTGCCATTCGCAACTGCTCACGTGACCTATCTCAAAACGTCCTAGTTTTGTCAAATAGCACGTCGTCGAATCGCGCTCATCTGCTTTCGTCGAGGCTGTGGCAATAAATTCTCACGTCTCCGTTCAATTTGAAGCCAACGGTGAGTAGTGCGGGTTCGTGATGAACCAATCACTCTCGACAAGCATCCGGACGGGCTGCCGGCACTAGGTTGAGCATGCGGCTGCTGCTGAATCGGCAGGAACCGCGTCGCACGTTTCCGTAAATTTCGCGTTCCTACTACCGTAATAACCGCAATTCGGGCGCGTCTCAACGCTGTTCGGAACCATCGTGGCTGTGAGGCATTTGCTTCTAGTCTTGGGCGGGAGTGTTGCCGGTGAGCAAATGCGCGTACGATTTCAGCAAAGGCAAGACGGATGAGCGATGCGTTGTTAGTATTGCCCTATTACGGGTTTGCGCCGCTCCCCGCCGACCTGTGGAGCCGGTGGAATTTTGACCCCGTACTGATCGGCGCCTTGCTGGCGGCATCGCTATACGCAAGGCGACTGCATTCACGCCATGCGGGGGTATTGGTTAGTTGCTCTTGGTGTTCTCTTCATCGCCTTCGTATCGCCGTTGTGCGCGCTGACAAGCGCGCTGTTTTCCGCAAGATCCGTGCATCATCTGCTCACGGCGACTTTTGCGGCGCCGCTTTTGGCGATGGCGATCCCGCAACGATCGGCGGGACATGCTCTGGCGCCGCTTTTGTTCTCCAGCCTGGTCCTGTGGCTCTGGCGCTGGCCGCCTGTTTATGCGGCGATTTTTGAGAGTCACGTATTCTATTGGGCGCTGCAGCTCAGCCTGCTTGCGAGCTTCGTGTGGTTTTGGCGCGCGCCGTTGGCTCCGGCCCCAGAACCAGCCGGCTCGCTCTTGGCGATCGGCGCCAGCGCGGGGCAGATGGGACTTCTCGCCGCATTGCTGACGCTGGCGGCGCGTCCACTGTATGAAGCGCATGCGTTGGCGCCGCTCATCTACGGTCTTGATGCGTTGCGAGGCCAGCAGCTAGCGGGGCTCTTCATGTGGGCTCCGCCTTTTTTCGTCTATTTAGCTTTCGCCATAGCCGCATGCAGGGGCCTCAATCTTGGCGCTGATGTATGATCTCAGCGGTCAAGTTCTTCCACATCTCCGCGCTTTCGGTCTGGTGTACAGGCCTTTTGCTTTTGCCTGTGCTGTTGCAGTGTGCAGATAATCCGGTTCGCGAGGGCGAGGCCGCGCGGATGCGTATGTTTGCGCACCACGCCTATAACGCAATTGTAAGTCCGGCCGCCGTGATCGCGACAGTTGCCGGAGGCGTGCTGCTTTTTGCGAAATGGGTCGTCGATCCCTGGATGTTCGTCAAGCTCGCGCTGATTGCCGTTCTGGTTTTAATGCACACCTATGTTTGTCATTGCGTAACGCGACTGGGAGAGAGGGGCTATGTCAGGGCGGCTCTTTCGCCCACGGTGCTTTTTCTTGGCGGATTCGCCTCCATGTGCGCCATACTTTTTGTCGTTCTCGCCAAGCCACGGCTGATTGCCGATGTGATGCCGGGTTGGCTGCGCAATCCGGTGGGAGGTCAGCTTTTGTTTCCGACCGTGCCAAATTGATAATCGAATACGAGCTTGCCGTCATGCCATCCTGTCAGCCCCGTAAAAGCAACGCATGACGCGGAAAGCAGAATTCCGAAAGGCAGGACAGCTTGCGCGTATCCTGTGAGTCGGAAGCCGTAGTTTGCGCCGAGCATAGAGAGCAACGCGACTGCGAGAACAAGATGAGTCCAGCTTGGAGGATGCGTTCGGATGCCTGGCACGAGCAGCAATTCAACAGTGCCTGTGACGCTCGCGAGCAGACCAATGTAGAATCCGGCGCCAATCGCCCACAATGCCGCGCGCGCCCAGAACGCTTCGCCCGTCCACAAGTAGAGAATATCGGCGCCGAATGTGCAGACCGAAAGCGCAATTGGAAAAGCGACCAGCATGGCGTGAATGGGATGGCCGGCCACGGCAATGCGCGTTTCGGTGTTGTTAAAAATGTGTTCGGCGTGAAGTGGATCGAGAGTGCTCTTGGAGTCTGCGTCAGGTGTTTTCATCGTCCTGCTCTCCTGGGTATGTTCGTATTGGTGAGCGGCTGTGGTGGACCACTTTCGACGCTCGATCCCGCTGGTCCGGCAGCACGCGATACGCTGACTCTGTTGAGCGTGTTACTTGTGTTGGCCGCAGGCTCGTTCCTCGTCATTTTTGGGTTTTTCCTTCTCGCCTTCAAGCGTAACAAGGGACGATCCGTATCTCTGCAGCTATTTCTTGGATGGGGCGGTCTCGTCTTTCCCCTGATCCTTCTGACCTTTGCAATTGTATATGGTGTAGTCCTTGGCGAGCGCATCACCGGCGCGCACGAGCGTACGGCATTCAGAGTTGAGGCGCAGGCAGAACAGTGGCGCTGGCAGTTTACGCGCCACACGCCTGCAGGTTCCCGAACCGTCGCAAACAGGCTCGATATTCCTGCGGGACAGGCTGTCGAAGTCGCCGTCACCAGCATTGATGTGATTCATAGTTTCTGGGCGCCACGGCTTGGCGGCAAAGTGGATGCAATCCCCGGAGTCAGCAATCGCATCATCATCCGCGCCGACCGGCCCGGCCGTTATTCGGGCCGTCTGTGCAGAATTCTGCGGCACGGGTCATACCGGGATGGCTTAGACCATATTTGCTCATGATCCCGAAAGCTGGGCGGCAATAGAAAGCGGGAGCCAGCCATGAGCGCGCTGAAACTGCGCAGCGATCTTGATGTGATCTGGCGCTCGCGTCCGGGCTGGAGGGGCGTGCTTACAAACGTAAACCACAGCGACGTGGGTTTACGTTTCATGATCGCCGCCTGCGTCTATTTTGTCATCGACGGCGTCCCCTCGACGATGATCCGGGCGCAGCTGGCTACCCCGCGCTCAGCTTTTGTAGGACCGGAGATCTACAATCAGCTGTTCACAATGCATGGCAGCCTGATGATGTTCTTGTTGGCCATACCCTTCATTGAAGGGCTGGCGATGTACATGCTGCCAAAGATGCTGGGCTCGCGCGACCTTGCCTTTCCGCGCCTCTCGGCGTTCGGCTGGTGGCGCTATCTGTTCGGCGGCCTGATCCTGCTTGTTGCTATGGCGCTTGGTGTTGCGCCCGATAGCGCCGCTCGATTCCGTGGCTGAGCCATTATTCATGTGACCGCGTTCTTTCGCCGTATCGGGGGTCTGGAAGAAAGTAGTTGCGAGGACCGCGGCCCCCGGCATACCCTTTGATCAGCAAAGACGCGCCAAAAAGCGTCGATGGGAGGACGCATTGGCGCGAGCGAAATCCTTCGCCGGGGCGCCATAGAGAGGCGCCAGTGCAAATAGACGGTTTCGACGCTTATCCAATTGAAATGCCCTTGCACGACAAGGACTGGACGTTTGCTTTGGCGACTGTTTCGGCGGCGCGTGGTTGGTGCGTGCGTGTGCGCGCGGGAGAGTTTGTCGGCTACGGTTATGCGCCCGCGGTGCCGCACATGGGTTCCACCTTTGAAGGTCTACCCATAGAAATCGACCGTTTTCGTCCGCTTGTTCTTGGGCATGATGCGCATGATATTGAGGCGCTCCTCAAGCGGCTGGATAGAACACTGTTAGGGGCGCACCAGGCGAAGGCGGCCATCGATTGCGCGATCCATGATTTGATTGCCAGATCCAATGGACAGCCGCTTTTCAAGCTGCTTGGCGGGCGGATGCGAAGCTCCATCCCTGTGCTTCGCATTTTGGCGATCAAGACGCCTGCGGAAATGGCGAGCAAAGCCGCCGAACTTTTCGCTGAGGGTTATCGCTATTTCAAGATCAAGGTTCATGGCGACATCAATGATGACGTTGAGCGTGTGCGCGCTATCCGTGAGAGACTTGGACGCGAGGCGCATCTGACGATAGACGCCAATCAATCGTACCGGGCCAAGGACGCCATTCAAGCCATCAACCGGATGGCTGAGTTTGATCTTGATCTCGTCGAACAGCCTGTTCCGCGCAATGATGTGGAAGGGCTCAAATTGGTGACGCGCTCCACGCCAGTCACGATTGAGGCGGACGAGGGCGCTGGTACACTTGACGAGATTGCAAGGCTCGTCGGTGAGCGCGTCGTCGACGCGGTGAGCCTGAAGGTGCCCAAGCTGGGCGGGCTGCGCAACGCACTTGCTGCAGCGCGGATATGTGAAAGCGGCGGTATTCGGTGTCGTGTCGGCGCACACGTTGGCACGCGGCTTTTAAATGCCCATGCGCTGCACCTTGCGTGCGCCTTGCCAGAGCTCGATTATGCCTGCGAACTTGGCGAATTTGCTCGCATGGATGGCGACCCATTCGAAGGGATTGAGGTCGTAAACGGGTCCGTCGCCTTGCCAGACGGCCCCGGTGCCGGGGTCGTCCTGAAGCCGGGCTGGTTCAATTCCTGATCGTAAGGAGACAAGTATGCTTCGCCAGATTTCCATATGCGCCGCAGCAGGTCTCTGGCTTGCCGCTGTCGGGTCTGCATTTGCCGCGGACATTGCGCAATTGGCCAAACTAACCGGTCCTGACCGTGAGCGTGTCTTGTTGGAAGGCGCGCGGAAGGAAGGCAAGGTCGTTCTCTATTCTGCAATGATTGAAAATCAGGCGTTGCGACCACTTAAGGCTGCATTCACTGCAAAATATTCTTTCCTTGACGTCGAATTCTGGAGAGCGGACACGCGCGACTTGATCAACAAGACGCTTGCTGAAGTGCGCTCACGGTCGGTTGTTGTCGACGTGGTTGAGGGCGGCGGCGTCTCGCAAAGTCTCATTCGCGCTGGCGTTGCGCAAGAGTTCAGCCTGCCTGGCGCAGCTGTTCTGCCCAAGGCTTTCGTCGACCCGATGTGGGTCGCGACACGCGTGAGCTATTTTGGGCCTGCTATCAATACGCGAATGGTGAGCGCGGACGAAGCGCCGAAAAACTATCAGGACCTTCTTGATCCAAAATGGAAAGGCAAGATCGCATGGGCCGCCAACACGGAGACGGGCGGCGCCATGATGTTCATTACGTTCATCAAAAAATGGATGGGAGAACAAAAGGCTGAGGAATATCTCGCTCAGCTTGCCCGGCAAGAGATTGCGAATTTGCCTGGTAGCCCGCGGGAAGTTGTCAACAAGCTCATCGCTGGCGAATATCCTCTGGCGCTCAATATCTTTCTGCATCATCCGTTGATCAGCGCGCAAAAAGGTGCGCCGGTCGCTCCACTGTTGATGGATCCGGTACTGGGTAACGCCTCCGTCATGGTGCTCGTCAAAAATGCGCCGCACCCGCACGCCGCCTTGCTGCTGATGGACTATCTTGTGTCCGATGAGGGCCAGAAGGTCATACGCGACGCTGATTATTTTCCCGCCAATCCGTCAGTTGCGGTCGATGCAAACGTTTCGAGCATCATCCCCGCCAATAGCAACAAAACTCTCCAGTTTGTCTCTGAGGAAGAATTGTTTGCCGACCGGGCTAAGTCCATCGCCCTTCAGAAGAAGCTGTTTCAGAGGCGTTGATGGACAATAGGATCGTCGTTGCTGCGTCAAGGGAAGGGGCTCGGCCAAGCGCCATCGTAGAGCCTCAGACAACGGGGGGGCGAGGCCGAGCGCGCGACTTGCCCTTGTCGCCGGCCGTGATCGTGCTGACAGCGATACTTGCCGCTCTCGTTCTTCCTCCGGTTTATCTGCTTATCAAGACCAGTTTCTATACGACCGCAGCTGACGGTTCTTTCGGCGTGTTCACACTCGAGTATTACGAGGCGATGTTCTCGTCGCAAACGCTCATGGGCGACCTGTTCAACTCGATCAAGTTTGCCGCCGGGTCCGCGGCCTTCGCCTTGATGCTTGGCGCAGGACAAGCGTGGATTGTCGAGCGGACAGATACGCCGCTGAGGCAATATGTATTTCTGATCTCGATCATATCGCTGGGACTTCCGCACGTCCTTTATACAAGCGCGTGGCTGCTGACTCTCGGCAAGAGTGGGCCGTTCAACGGGCTTTTGATGTGGGCGAGCGGCGCTGACGTTGCCGTATTTGACGTCTACACGATGACCGGCATGATTATCATCGAAGGCATGATCTGGACGCCTCTGGCGTTTCTCCTGCTTTCGTCCACCTTCCGCAATTTTGACAGCTCGTTCGAGGAAGCCGCGCTCATGTGCGGCGCCGGCATGGCGGCGACGTTTCGACGGATCACATTGCCGCTTGCGCTCCCTGCTGTTCTCGCTCTTCTCCTGCTTGTCTTCATCCGGGCGTTCGAGGCGTTTGATATCCCTGCTCTGGTGGGCGGCGCAGGCGATGTTTCGGTTCTGACCACTGAAGTCTACAACAGCATCCGCAAAGAACTGCCGGCAAATTATGGGCAGGCGGGCGCGTTCTCCACCGTGCTGATGCTTGCAGTTATTGTTCTTCTTGTGATGCAGAGGTCTCTATTGAGACATGCGGACAGGTTTCAAACCATTACTGGCAAGGGGTTTCGGCCGCGTGTGATCTCGCTTGGCCGCTGGCGCTATCTCACGTCGAGCGTTCTCGTTCTGCTTTTCGTGCTGCTCCTTGTCGTGCCGATGGGGATGATCATCATCGTTTCGCTCGCGCCCTATTACGACGGCGTTAATCTTGCTCTGTTTCAGCGTGCTTCGCTGGCCAATTATGCGATCATTCTGGACAGCCCCTCTCTGCGTCAGGCGGTTCTGAATACGATTATTCTGGGAGCAGCCAGCGCTACGTTTGTTTGCGCTTTGACTTCAGGTGGCGCATGGCTTGCTGCGCGCAAGGCGAACGGAGCATGGATTATTGATCAACTCGCCACTGTTCCGCTGATCTTTCCGGCTATCGTGCTGAGCGTCGCGTTTCTCCAGCTTTTTCTTAACGCTCCAATTTTTCTTTATGGAACGCTGACGTCCCTGATCATCGCCGCAACCATGCAATATTTGCCCTATGGCATGCGCTTCAATTTCGCGGGCGCATTGCAAATCCATCGAGAGCTTGAAGAGGCGGCCTCGGCCGCAGGCGCAAGTCGCACAAAGATCTTTGTAAAAATCGTTCTGCCGCTGTTGTTGCCGACCATCATCACCACATGGCTTTTCGTGCTGCTGCTTTCCGTGCGAGCGGTCGCGCTGCCTATTTTGCTCGCCGGCCCCAACTCGCAAGTTGTCGCTGTCGTCCTGTTTGATTTGTGGGGCAACGGTCAGGTATCAGAAATGGCGGCGTTCGGCGTCATCTGGTCCATGTTCATGATGTGTATTGGCGGAGTTTTATATTACCTTTCACGCCGCAACGGGGTCTCGGTTCATTAGTCCGGCGGGCAAGCATGCTGGGCTGTGCGCAGCTAAGCCTTCGCGTTGACAACTTCCCGTGTGACGACTGTAAAGCCAGTCATGAGAGCGGCGCCGAAGCTTGTCAAAGTGCGACGTCGGTGGCGTCCCGTCCATGCGCCATCAGGATGCGTCCGATGCGTGGCGCGTTGTGCCGGGCGTCGAATATATGCCAGCGTCCCCCCAGATAAACGTCAAACCAGGCGCTGAAATCCATCGGCGCAGGATCGACAGGCACGCCGATCTCGCCGAGATAGCCCGTGCAATAGCGGGCCGGTATGTTCATGCAGCGGCACAACGTGATCGCCAGATGCGCAAAGTCGCGGCATACGCCCTGGTGATCGGTAAATGCGCCATGCGCCGTACGGGTCGCGTCTGCCTTCATGTAGTCGAACGCGATATGCTGATGAACGAAGTCGCAGATCGCCTGCACGCGCCCCCAGCCCATTGGCGCATTTGCAAACTGTGACCAGGCAAACTCGGCCAGTCGGTCGGTGTCGCAATAGCGGCTGCCGAGCAGAAATACTAGAATTTCATCAGGCAGGTCCTGAACCGCGTGCTGTTGCGCGTTGGGCGTCTTGGCGTCCGGCAGGCCAGTGTCGGTGATCGTGAAGGCGGTCGTGATCGTGGTCGGTCCTGCGGGCGCGACGATGCGTGTGCACAGATTGCCAAATTGATCGGTATAGTCACGGGGCTGAACTTGCTGGCTGAACGCTAGCGTCTGCGCCGTGAGCAGATCGGCTTGTCGCGAGGGATGTATCTTCAGCGCCAGCAGCATGGGCGTTGGAGCCGGGCACTGATAGGTAATTTCAAATCCAGCTTCAATGATCATCTTCATCCAATCCGGTCGAACGGTGCAAGGGCGGATCGCTCGCTGGTAACGTTCACCTGAGCGCTAATGTCCACGTAATCACTCGCATGGTCGAAAAAAGTTCCGGAAAGCGGAATCGCTTGTGCAGGCGCGTGTGTTCCCGACACCCGGCAACACCGGGTGGTCACGGTCTTCCATATCAATGCAGCCGGTGACGAAGGTGGCGGGAAAACCGGGAGAGAGAACGCTTATTGGCTCCGGGTTTTACAAGGCGCTTCGCTTTGCCTTAAGGCAAGAAGTAAACCGAAGAAATATCGAAGTCAAACATCCACGGAGCGTGGAAAAATGCCTGCTTTTGAGATCGAATACACAGTGATGCAGGCCTAAATTGTCCAGTTTTTTTTTGGGGCGGAAGGCGCTGACTTGCAGCGCCTTCCGCGTCTTGAAAAATGTGCTTGATTGGTAGCTTGTCTTTTTGTGACTTTGCTTACTTTTTCCAGATTGCCGGGTCGGCCTGGATCGCGCCTTTTACGATCAACACTTTTGTGTCGTCGCCGCGGATGCCAAAATCGTTATCGTTGATGAGCATCAGCGATCCGTCTTCAAGGATGGCGAGGCCCTCGATTTTTTCAGGTGCGTCCTTGGCGTCGCGGAACGTGTCAAAGCGCAGCGTCTTGGCGAGCGGCGTGACGCCAGGGGCGTCCGGCAATTGCTCGAGGCTCGGTGAAGTCGCTACGTTGTCCCACTGGCTTCCAAGAATGTTGGTTGCGCCTGCGAGATTTATCTCGAACAGCTTCGTTGTCTTTTCTGTCCGCTCCAGCACGATCAGCTTGTCCGCGCCGATAGCCATCAGCTCGGATATGCGAGGGTCGCTTTGGCGTGTGGTGGGATCGAAACCGAACGAGGACGGGTTTTCGAGCTGGTAAACGTATTCGCCAACAAGTTTGCCAGAGGCGCGCTCCATTTTGAACAGTCGCGAGTTGCGGGCTCCCTGGAAGGCCTTGGCGTCAGGGTTCGCGAGGGGGTTCTGCATGATGAAGTAAAGGTGCGTCTCGTCGGGCGAGATAGCGATGCTTTCAAACCCGCGGTTGCCCTGGCGCTTGGATAGAATGGCGGGCAGCGAGGCGACGATTTCAGCCTCTGCGCCAGCGTAATCCTTAGCGGCGTCGGCGGGGACAAAACGCTTCATGATGCGTCCGTCGCGCGAAACGTGAGCGATTGACGGGCCCATTTCATCGGCCACCCAGAAGCTTCCGTCGGTCAGACGCACGATGGCTTCCAGATCCATATTGTCGGCGTTATCGGGCAAATCGCGACCTTGCAGGTCAACGCCGGCATCCTTTGTCGCGACCGTCTGCGGGTTCAGCAGGCCGCTGATGTTTACGCCGCTCTTGGCCTTGCGCAGGGGAATCGTCTCCAGCAGCTTGAAGGAGCCCGCCGCGCGATCAATTGAGATGCGATAAATCGACGGTGTGTAATCGGGTGTTGGATAAATACGGCCATTGGCGCGCTTGGCGCATTCTGCGGCCGGGGCGTCGCCCAGCAGAGGCTTTCCCTCGGCGCATGTCATGTTGGGGCCGCGGTCGCCAACGGTCCAGAACGTGTTGGCGGGATCATCCTTGTGCCGGAAGGCGCCGGAGCCGATGCCAAGTGTGTAGTTCGCTGGTTTGCCGTTGGGCAAATCCAGCGTCTTCCAGGTAAGCGTCGGGTCGCGAGACGTCAGTGTTTGCACGTTAATCGTTTGCGCGTGCGCGGTGGGCGCCCACGTTCCGGCGGCGATGAGGATTGCTAACATTCTTGACATGACGATCTCCTGCTACCGTTCGGCTTACGACAGACTCGCAACGGTTGAATGACAAAGGCCCGCGCGTTGTGCGCGGGCCTTGATCTTTTGCAGCGCGCGCTTACGCGCCGATAACGCCG
>CANMLK010000046.1 GCA_947498445.1 Beijerinckiaceae bacterium | reverse complement strand
TGGTCCTCGATATTCAAACGGCGGTCAGCAGACCCGCCCGGGGCATTCAAGAAAGCTCCCCTAAGATATCAAAGCGCCAGTGGATTGGTTCCAGGATACGCCCAATTGCAGCGACAACAAACATGCGAGCCTCCGCTGTGCTGACTTTTAAATCGCTAGGCCTGCTCACGAATCGTCAGGCGAACATCACGGTTTGACAAAAACATCTATCGAGAAATAACGTCTATCGTGACAAAGTGCCCGAAAGTGCGCGCAAAAATCATTGAATGAAGCGTTGGAGAAAACATGTCCGGACAGCCAAAAATCAAGCATCTCGCGATTATCACTCTGGACCCTGAGCGTCTCGCAAACTTCTACGAGAAGGTCTTTGGGATGACGCGTCTCACGCGTCCGTCAGATCGGCCAAAAGTGAGCAAGGCCGTATACATGACCGACGGTTATCTGACGCTGGCGCTGCTTGAGAACAAAGCTGAAGGCAAAGCGCCGGGACTTAACCATTTCGGTTTCCAGATTGAAGATCAGGAAGAAACAGCTGCCCGCCTCACCGAGTTCAATCTCCAGGCAACCGCGCGACCGGCAGATCGACCCTACGCGGAGACGCGGGCGACAGACCCCGACGGGAACAACATCGATCTCGCGGTGCGCGGGTTTGGCGCCTAAGCCCTCGCCTGCCGCAAGCTACTGTTATCTCTGCGTTTAGACTGGAGGATAAAATGAAGCGCTTTGGTCGCTTGTTAGCGCTTGCCCTCGCTGTGCCCATGATCACGAGCACCGCTCTGGCGCAGGATGCTGATTTTTATCGCGGCAAACAAATCAAGGCGATCGTAAGCACCGCAGCTGGCGGCGACTACGATAACTGGATCCGCTTGATCACCCGCCACTGGGTCAAGCATATCCCGGGCGCTCCAACCTTCGTCATCCAGAACATGCCAGGCGCCGGCGGGATCATTGCAGCAAATTCCTTCTACCACACGGCCCCGCGTGATGGCTCCAGCGTCGCCATGATTGGCCGGAACCTGCCTTTCCAAGCCTTGATGAAGGAAGAAGGAATACGTTTCGACCCTCTGAAATTCAACTGGATTGGAAGCCCTGAGGTTTCCACACGCGTGTGCGTCGCCATGGACGACGCGCCGGTGAAAACTGCGGAAGATCTGTTCACCACGGAATTGATCGTTGGCGGAGCGGGCGCCGGCACCGCGGTATCAACCACGCCTAGAATGCTGAACTCACTTTTGGGAATGAAATTCAAATTGGTCGAAGGATATGGCAGCGCCACCAATGTTCAGCTCGCCATGGAGCGCGGGGAAGTGAAGGGAATTTGTCAAACCCTTAGCTCGCTAAGATCCTTTCGCCCTGGTTGGATGGAAAGCGGCAAGATGCGTGTGCTGTTCAATATGGAGCGTACGCCAATCGCAGAGTTTGGCGCACCCTCGGTTCTCAAGTTTGCGAAAACTGCTGAGCAACGGCAAATCCTGACGATCTACTCCTCCAGTGTGGAGCTGGGTCGTCCGATGGTCGCCCCGCCAGATACGCCTCCCGCCCGCGTCGCCCTGCTCAGGAAGAGCTTTGGAGCGACTTTGGCGGATGCAGAACTGCGAGCAGAGGCGGAAAAGCTGCAAATGGAAATGTCTCATGTGTCCGGCGAGGAGCTTGAATCGTTGGTGAAAGATTTGATGGCGACGTCGCCCGATGTTCTGAAGCGCGTCAACGAGCTCACGCGAAACTAGAATACGCGTCTGACCGTCGAAAAATTGATCAAAACTTTTCAACCCTCAACGACCGGGAGCGTCCAACGCTTCGGCCACGCTGGCGCCACGCTTGTTTTACTGGACCTTCCGCCAGACGGTCGCCAGCCACCGACGCTCTTCGACGGGAAGGTCGTTGGGGCGCAGAAAGGCTTCCAATTCCACAAAACCGGCGTCGCTCAGGAAGCTTCGCCAGCCTTCAACGCTATGCCAAACGCCGTAACGTTCGCCCGACCAACCCTCCTCATCGTTTCCGCGTGGATTGGACGCAAACAGAATTCCGTCCGCTTTCAAGGTTGATCTGATTTGCCCCAGGATGCGCGGCAGTTCGCGTCGCGGCACATGAAACAAGGTCGCGTTCGCGTAGACCCCATCGAAACGCCTATCGGGCAGATCAAGAGCCAGAAAGTCCTGCCGCCAAACTTCACAACCGCTGTAAGCGCGGGCCATCTCGACGAAAGACACGCAACCGTCCAGACCAATCGCGGTATGTCCTGCGTCTGAAAACACCTTCAAATCCCGGCCAGGTCCACACCCAAAGTCGAGAATGCAGGCGCCTGCCTCACGCTTCACCCAGCGCAGTAACGCGTCCACGTTTTGCGCGACATCGTGATTGCGCGTGCGCTCCCAAAATTCGCCTGCGCGACGGTCATAGTCTGCAACCGTCGCCGCGAAAATGCGCTCAAGCTCTGCTTCATTTGTGGTGGCCTGATCATCGCCCGACAATTTCATCTCCTTTGCCGTGGGATATCGCATACGCTGGTGGGAGGCGGGTCGACGGGCGGACTTGCGTGAAAAATCGTCATTCTGTATGTAGAAATTTATACTTCATCATACAAGTTTTAAGGACTCGGGTTGGTCGCGGTGAGTGGACTATCGATATCAGCTGCGTACGGCGCAAACCAGACGGGCTTTGCGCCGCCGATAGAATCGATTGCTCCCACCAAAAGCGCGGGGCCTGCGGCCCCTCCTATAAGTCTGTTCAAAAACCTGCCTTCGCTGGCGAATGCAAACGCCACGCTGCCCACCCTCTCCGTCAGCCCTCTGCCAATCCCAGCGACCAGCAGCACAAAAACAGGGTGGCTCGGATATTCGGCGACCGCAATCGGTCACACGATCCTGCTCGCGGGCTTACTATTTTATTTCGGGTCGGCTGGCGCGCCGCGACAAATTTCTGAGGAAACAATCGAAGTCGAGATCATCGTTGAACCACCGGGCGCGGCTGCCGTTGAAACGAACCCGGCAACACCGGAGGCAAGTCCACCGACCCCATTGGTGGAAGAAGAGCCCTCAATTTCGGAAAATCCCCCGGTAATTGAAACGCCACCTGAAGAGGCGCAGCGCGAGCCGGAAAAAATAGAGACGCCCGCCCCTGAGGCAAAACGAACACCTGAACCCGCCCCCGAACCGACACCTGAACCGACACCTGAGCCGATCGTCGAGCCTGAGACGAAGCTGGCAGAACCACCCGCTAAAAGGGAGGAGGCGCCGCCAGAGGCCGAGCCTATCGCGGTCGCGCCGCCCGTCGTGAAACCGAAACCTCAACAGCCAGCCCCACGGCAGGCTGCACCCCGCAAGCCGGAGAATAAGCCGCCGAGGCAAGCAGCGGAGCGGGCGCCGCCGAACCCGCGAAACACCCCAGCCAGGGCGCCGGGATCAGCAGGCGCTGGTGGAAGGCCAGCATTAGCTGGACAGAATGCGGCGAGCATTGACGCCTTCCGCGCGGCTGTCGCAGCCAGACTCGCGCGCAACAGACCTTCCACCGACATCGCGGCGAAGGCCCAGGGCGTCGTGGTCGTCTCATTTGGCGTCACATCGTCGGGCTCTGCCGAGGGCGTCCGCATCGCCCGGAGCAGCGGGCATGCCGTACTGGATGGAGCGGCGCTCTCATCGGTGAGTCGCGCGTCGCCCTTTCCTCCGCCGCCTCCCGGCGCGCCGCGTTCGTTCATGGTTCCGATGCGTTTCAACTTGCGGTGAGACTGATCGATGTCGGCCGTACGGCGAGTGCGAGGCTGCAAGCGTTGCGCAGCTCATGGGTGCTGCTATGCTCGCTTTAAATTGACCTCCGCAGGAGCACCACGCGCCTGCTGAAATGATCTGAAACCGGGAGGAGCAAAGATGAAAGTCGCCGATGCGATTGCGCAGGCGCTTGTCGCCGAAGGGGTGCGCCTGGCGGCGGGAATCACCGGCCAGTCTGTTGGGCATGTTGCGGACGCATTAGCGGAAAGCGATAGCGTCAAAGTCGTCTACGTACGGCAGGAGCGCGTCGCAATAGATATGGCCGATGGCTTCGCACGCGCCAGCGGCGCGCCCGCAGTCGCTTTCGCAGATGCGGGGCCAGCAGCGGCAAACGCGATGGGTGGGCTCGTCAATTCATGGGGCGATTCCGTGCCCGTCCTGTTCATCGCTGGCCATAATGATCAATGCGAGCTTGCCACCGGCGACACCAAGGAAATTCCTTTCCGCGATCTCTTCGGCCCGGTCAGCAAGTGGTGCACGATCATCGAACATCCAGATCAGGTCAGCGCCATCATCCGGCGCGCGTTCATGCATCTCACCACCGGCCGTCCCGGACCAGTCGTGATCGGCATGCCTTACGATGTATCTTCGATGGAGATCGAACGCTTTGAATACCAGCCTGTCAGGTCACGCCGACGGGTGCGCGCCGCGGGCGATCCCGACGCTATTGCGGAAGCTGTCGATCTGCTTGCCGCTGCGCAGCGGCCTTACGTCTACGTTGGCGCTGGCGTTCTTTACTCCGACGCAACGAAAGACCTCATCGCCCTCGCAGAGCTTCTGACTTTGCCCGTTGCGACGACTCTCAACGGGAAGAGCGCCTTCCCCGAGGATCATCCCCTTGCTCTTGGAATTGGCGGTTTTGCCCAGGCCGCCTACGGCACGCTGCCTGCTACAAAACTGGCCATGGAAGCCGATGTCGTTCTCACAATAGGCTGCGGCTTTAAACGGCACGCGACACAAAAGCCACGCCCTCCCGGCTCAAAGCACATCCAGATTGATGTCGATGCCGGCGAGCTGAACAAGCATCATCTCGCCGACGTCGCTATTCAGGGCGACGCCCGCGCAACGATTGCGCAGCTTGTTGAATCTGCTCGCAGCCGCCTTTCTCCTGAACGCTTGGCGCCGGTTGCAACGCGCTTGTCGCGCATCGAAAGTCTGCAGCAAGAATGGCGCACGCTCAGCCGTCCGCTGACACATTCCCAAGAGAGCCCAATCAACCCATTTCGCGTGACGCACGAGTTGGACAAAATGCTCGGCGGTCGCGACAGCATCCTTTTGCATGACGCAGGCTCAGTTCGCGGAACGACATGCCAGCACTACATCGCGCGCGAGCCGCGCTCCTTCATCGGCTTTGGCGTGCAAAGCGCCATGGGGTGGTCTGTTGGAGCAGCAATCGGCGCTAAGATTTCAGCCCCCGAAAAAATCGTGGCGACAGTTATCGGCGAAGAGGCCATTACGGAAACCGCGATGGACATAGAAACGTCCATTCGCGCCAACGCGCCGATCCTCATCATCGTCAAGAACAACCGCGATTTCGCCGATCGGGACGGAGGATCGAGCAAGAAGCTTGCGCAGGCGCGCTTTGGAGGCGGCGTCGACATCAGCTCTGTTGCAAACGCACTCGGCGCCGCGACATTCACGGTCCATAATCAGGCAGATCTAGCAGGAGCGCTTGATGCCGCGCGCGCCGCCGTACTTTCCGGACGCACGGCGCTCGTGGAAGTGTTCACCACCCGCGTAAAGGCGCGTCTCTCGCGTTTGTGGGAATAAACAAATTAAAGAGGCGCGCGAAATGTCGAATGGCCTGCCAATATACAAGGATATCGAAGGCCGAGTAGTCGTTGTCACGGGCGCCAGCGTCGGCCTGGGCGCGGTGATGGCGCAAGCGCTTGCGCTGCAGGGCGCGCACGTCTTCGCGGTAGCGCGCACCAAAGCCCGGCTTGACGAATTTGCAGACCGCGTCAACGCCACGGCTGGACGATCCGCCATCACGCCCATCGCAGGAGACGTAGCGTCGCGCCGGCTTTGCGAAGACGTCGTAGCCGCAGCCATCGAAAAATTTGACCGGCTGGACATCGTAATCAACAACGCCGGCGTCGGCTCAAATCATGCGCGTCCCGACGGATTTCAGGGAACACTAAAGTTCTGGAATTGCGATCCGGAACTTTGGGTCGAGGCTGTCACGATCAATGGCATCGCTCCTTTCTACATGACTCATGCAGCCGTCCCGCACATGATCAAGGGAGGCTGGGGTCGCATCATAAACAACACAACAAACTTTCACACGATGCTTGGACCCGGTCGATCCTGCTATGGGCCCGGCAAAGCTGCGCTGGAGGCAAGCACGCTCATCTGGAGCAAGGAGCTTGAGGGAACGGGCGTCACATCCAACGTCATTATTCCTGGCGGGCCGACCGCAACGCCCATTCACGAAAAATCACGAGGCATTCCACTCGACCAAATGTTGAAAGCCGACATCATGGGGCCGCCGGTTCTCTGGCTTGCCTCCAGCTCGTCTGACGGCGTCACCGGACGCCGTTTCAGCGCCCGGCATTGGGACACGGCGCTCCCCGCGCAAGAAGCTGCGATGAAGGCTAGTCAGCCCGCCGCGTGGGACACGTTGTCGACACGCGTCGCCATCGCGCCACAATACATCGAAAGCTGAAAACAGGCCCTGCTCCGCGTCGTCAGTTCAAGATTTTGCGCGCACGCGCGGAGGCCTCCGAGGATATTCGCGACAACCTCCCCGCAAGTTCTTCCAATTCCGTAGCTGTCACGGGATTGATCGAAAGGTTGATCTTCTTGGCTTCCGCAAGGAACTCAGACTCTTTGATCATGGCCTCGAAGGATGCGCGCAAAATCTTCAGACGCTCGGCAGGAATGCCAGGCGGCGCAAAAAACGGCCTTCCTGTTTCATCGCGGGCATAAAGGATCTCGAGCACCTGACGATCCAGTTCGTTATCAGGCAGCGGGAAGACCGGCACATTCGGAAGGTCCGGGTGAGGCTTGAAGCCATACTGCGCAATAATTTTCATCCGGCCCGATGATATTTTCTCGGCGTTCCGCACCTTTGCGCTTACCCAGCCAAGTCCGCCGTTGCCAAAGACTTCGCCCCGCTCCATCGCAAGGTCTATATCGTCCGTCCCCTTGTAGCCGCTGACAACCTTGAACTTCGTTTTCAAAATCACGTTCGCCGCCACCGGATAGTCGACAGGCGCGCTGCCGACTGCGTCGCCGCCAACGATCAACTCCTTCTGGAAGAGTTCATCCATCGTCTGCACAGGAGAGGTGTGCCAGACCGCAACCACCTGAGCATCCCTGCTGGGGCCGCCAATCCACGACAGCTTCGCCGCATCAAACCTCGCGGCGGTCGGATAAAGAATTGGGCCCGTCGGCATGGCGTTGTTGGCCAGTCCGACCACGGACCCGTCGCGCGCCGCAACATGAAAGACGTGACTCGTCATCGTGAGGCTGCTCGCCCCGGGCATATTCTGCACAATCATATGGGGGCCGCCGGGAATGTGCTTTGGCCAATTGCGCGCCACAGTGCGCGCCAGCGTATCGTAGCCACCGCCCGGCCCGGACCCGACCAGCAATGTCATCTGCCGTCCCTTGTAAAATCCGTCGCCCGCCTCCTGTGCAATCACAGGGCTCAGGAGTCCAGTTGCGAGAAGCATACTTGTGACAAGTCGCATGTCCGATCCTCCCACGTCACCCACATCGGGGCGCGTCGATCCTTTTTATGCCAACGTGTCTGGCAGATTACGCACGTGATCAAGGATGTTCAAGCGCCGCAATCGGGTCGACGCCGCGTTGGCCCCAGAGTTGCTTACCTTCGCGAGGTCCATCAAGGCGTCTTGCGCGGCGCGCCTGACTTGATACCATCAGGCCTTCCGTCGACGCGGCTTCATAAAGGAAGGGAACGACGATGTCTCAGACAAGGTTTGGCCGTATCCTTTGCGCGAGTGCTTTCGCGAGTATCTTTGCGCTCAATTCTGCTCTCGCCGCTGAAAATGATTACAAAGGAAAGCAGATCAATTTCGTCGTCGCCTCCGCTGCAGGTGGCGGCTACGATATCATCGCCCGAATGATCGGCCGCCATTGGCCCCGCTATCTGCCGGGAGAGCCGACCGTCGTCGTTCAGAACATGCCCGGCGCAGGCGGCATTCGCGCCGCCAACTGGCTCTACAATGTCGCCCCGAAGGATGGGCTGACAATTGGCATGATCAACAACACGATCGTGTTTGACCCCATCTACGGAAACAAGCAGGCGCAATTCGACTCGCGAAAATTCCACTGGCTTGGTACGCCCAGCCAGGAGACTGGACTTTTGATTGTTTGGCATACTGTTCCGGTCAACAATCTCGACGAAGCGCGCTCTCGCGAACTCATCATGGGCGCCAGTGGAGCGGGCTCTACGCCGGCATTTTTCGCACGCGTTCTGTCCAGTCTGTTCGACTTCAAGGTAAAGATCATCCCCGGATACAAATCGCAAACCGACAGCTTTCATGCAATGGAGCAAGGGGAGAATGACGGCAATGCATCTCCCTTCTGGTCGAGCCTGAAAGCTAATTATCCGCACTGGCTCAACGACAAGAAAGTAAAGCCGCTAGTCTACTACGGCGGCGTGAAGAACCCTGAAATCCCGGCGCCATACGCTCTCGACTTGCTGAAAGACCCGGAGCGGCGCGCTGTCATGGAACTCGCGCAGGCAGGGCTCACCATGGGGCGCCCGATCCTGGCGCCGCCAGGCGTTGATGAGGCTAAAGTCGAAATGATGCGCAAGACACTGCCCCCCCTGTTTGCTGATCGTGACTTTTTGTCGGAATGCCAGAAACAGGGACTCGATTGCTCATCGCCCCTGTCGGGCAAGGAAATGACGCAATTTGTCGACCGCATCTATGAGACGCCAAAGTCTGCACGAGACAAGATCGCCGAAATTTACATGTTAGGGCAAAGCAAGTAAGCCTCATATGCAACTCGTCACCCGAATGAACTTCTATGACTAGGCCTTCGCCTGGAAGTGGGCCGCCGATTTTGCGGCTCACAAAAGTTTTGCTTGTCGCGACGATCGCCTTGTTTGCGACGTTGGTAACATTCGGCAACATTACAGATTACAATACGAACTTTGAGTTCGTTCGTCATGTTCTCAGCATGGATACGACGCTTCCCAGCTCGGGAGTTCGCTACCGAGCGATAACGTCTCCAACAATTCACCACATCGCCTACGGCTTAATCATTCTGACAGAAGGTGCGGTCGCGTGCCTGTGTTGGGCTGGCGCTTTGCGTTTGCTAAGAGCGATCGCGCGACCCGCAGAGGACTTCAACAACGCCAAATCACTGGCTTACGCCGGACTTGGATTGGGCCTGATGCTTTGGCAACTGGGCTTCATTGTCATCGGGGGCGAATATTTCTCCATGTGGCAATCTTCCACGTGGAATGGAGTTCCCGCCGCCTTTCGCTTTGTCATGATGATTGGCCTGACGCTTGTCATCGTTGCGTTGCCAGACCAGAACAAGGCTCCCACGACCTCTGAATAACTTGAGCCTGATCGCAAAATTAGTGTTTCGCCGCCTCGAGAAACGCCTTGCGAACATCGGCTGGAGCATTCACGACTTCATCAATGATCCGCTGAACTTCGGCTCCGGACAGTGGACTGATTTCTGTCCCAAGCTTTTCGGCATCGATCAGGAACTGTCGATCTTTCATCACGGCGTCAAACGCAAGGCGCAAAAGCGCGAGACGATCAGCCGGAATTTCTGGCGGCGCGGCAAGCGGCCGGGAGGCGCTGACGCCCTGCGAAAGAAATCTGGCTATGTTCTCCTTCAGCGTATCACCCTTGACCAGATCGACGAGCAACGGGACATCCGGAAGGTCTGGCTCTTTGCTCATGGCTATTTGGACAAGCACATGAAGTTGCCCATTCTTGATCGCATCAGGCTTGAGGCTCTTGTAGCCATCCCACTGATTGACGCTGCGACCGTCAAGTTCTCCCCGTTCCATTGCGATGTCCTGCGCAGCGCCACCGGGATAGCCGGTGATAATTTTGAATTTTGTGCCAAGGATCGAGTTCATCACTGCAGGCACGATAGATGTGATTGCGCCCGCACCAGTCGAGCCGACCGTGACTTCCCGGACTTTAGCATCTTCGATTGTCTTGACCTTCGACAAGAACCACGTTGCCGTGACATTGTTCGACGAGTTCAAATTGCCGATCCACTTGAATTTCGTCAGTGACACCTCAACGCCGGGGCGCCCAAGCGCCTCGTGCAAGATCAGGCCCTGACTGACAAGAGCGAGCCACGTTCCCTCCTGCGACGCTATACGAGCTGCATAATTAAGCGAAAGAAGCCCGCCTGCGCCCGGTTGATTGACGACGAGCATCGTCGGTTCGCCCGGAATGTAACGATTGTAATGGCGCGAAAGAAGGCGGAGTAGCGTATCGTAGCCCCCGCCCGGCGCCGTATGCGTCGACATCGTGATGGTTTTGCCCTTATAAAAATCGTTGGCCCAGACCGGACTTGTAAATGCCACCGCGATGCCAATTGCCAATGCAACACGCGAAGTCAAGCCGAAAGTCTTGCACAGAGCATCCATCGAGTCCTCCCAGTAAGCCAATCCTGCCACATTCTTTTTTTGCGTGATGTTTTGGTGCGTGATGCGCCTGCAAGTTCCTTAACCCCGCAGGCGCCCTCAATACCTTTTGACGTCCGGCTTTTTACTCGTGCTCAAACGCCGAGCGCAGAGCGCAGAGCGGCCCTCCGCTCCCCCTTGTACATGTCCTTATAGCTTCGGGGCCCAAGAATCCCCTGTTCGACTTTGATGCTGCCGAAGACCGGACCTTCTTCATGCAGAATGTAATCAATACGGTCCTTAAACGCATCAAGGTCGTTAACAGTGAAAGTCTTCTTGATCTGCGCGGCCCGCGCATGCCCCTCAAAGTCGACATCGGGATTGGGAATTGGATGTCCACCATTTGCTTCATAGGTGCCGTTGCAAAACACCAGATGCGTAAAGTTGCGCGGAGCTACGCGGCCAATCGTGACGAGGGTTGGCAGGTTCATCAACAACGAGCCATCACCGTCTAGCACAATGATACGTCGTTCCGGGCGTGCAAGCGCAAGCCCGAGGCCGTGCGAAGACGCCAGCCCCATCGCGCCCGATGAAAAATAGTTGAGTGGGCGATCAATGATCGACAACCAGTCAGTGGCGGTGCTGTAAGTAGACACCACGATTTCGTCGGTGATCCGCGCGGCAAGAAGTTCGAGAGCTTTCTTTCGGTCTATCATGATCAGGCCTCCGGGCGTCCGCCAATGAGAATCGCAGTTGGGCGAGACGTGCGCCAAGCCTCTTCGATCGCGGCGGAAATTCGAGGTGTGTCGGCATCCGTTTCGATACAGGTATGAGGTATCCCCAGGACATCGAGAATTGGCTCAATAATACGAAGCCCGAAACGCCGTGATTCTGTGGGCAGAACGCCCGGCTCTTTACCGAGCAGGCCGATCATCATGCAGACTGGCAGTTTCTGCTCGATGGCGACGCCGCGGATCGCGTTCATCGCGTAAAGAAATCCCGTGTATTGAACAAGCATCAATGATCGCAGATTGCCATAGGTGAGGCCTGCGGCAATGCCCAGGATTTCGTCCTCTTTGCAGACGCGAATGAGCTTAAACTCCGGATCAACCGCGATGGGATGTAGCAGCCCCTTCGAAGTATGCAGGTCCGGCACCGACAATATATGCCTGACGCCCGCTTTCTTGATTTCGTTGATGACTGTCGACCCTCGCAACTTCTCGACTGCGCCACTCGCCGCTTCACTCATTTATCTTCTCCGGTTTGTGCCTGATCAGATCAGGCGCGTTTCCTGAACTGCGCACGTGCGCTACGACGACGCTCGCCACAGTGCCGTTGATCCATTATGTCGCGTGCAAATTAGAATTGATCATGATCGCCCGGCTCCAACAACGCGCGTGTCGGGACGTTGCGGTCAACGATCCACGCGGCATACGCAAACGAACAGGGCAGAGCCGTCCGTTCGCCAAAGTTTTATGTTCGAGCATGGCGTCCTCCCTGGTCGAGGCTTTGCAGCCTTCATCCCAGCCCTAGCCTACGCGCAGTGCAGCCATACGCAAAATGCTATTCTGTCCGAAAGACATAAGCCGCCGGAATGCCAGGAAGACCAGACCCGACATAGGTGCGACACCGCGCAAGATGGTCCAGGGAGCCGGGCAGGCTCACCTAGAGAGCGCCATTGCCGGGCGTGAGAAACGCCTCAATTTGTGGCCGGTGCAGCCGCATGTATTCGAGGAACCAGGCGGTGTACGAATGGGGATTGCGCTCCATGTCTGCGTCCAATTCTGCAAGGCTCACCCATTCGAAGGCTTCAACCTCTAGCGGATCAGGCGAGATGCTCCCGTCGTGCGTCCCACCGAACACGTGAACATACTCATCCTCGATGAGTTCACCCACCTGCGCGCGGTACTCCACGACAAACAGCGGAGTCAGGCAGGCCACAAACCCCATCTCGTCTTGCAGGCGCCGCACCGCCGCCGGCTGAGGGTCCTCCCCAGGCCTTGGATGACTGCAACAGGCATTCGTCCAGAGCCCTCCTGAATGATATTTTCCGCCATAGCGCTTCTGCAAAAGAAACTGGCCGACGCTATTCCTGATCAAAACCGAAATCGCCCTATGCTTCAGGCCTTCGACATGCGCCTGAAGCTTGGGCGCCGTACCAATGTCGCCGCCGGCCGCATCGACAAGTATGACATTCTCATCTTTATCGATCACAACCTGGCCACCTTCTGGTCGAATATTCAAGAACCGCCGGGCGACGCTGCTGGGAATCTTCCGCTGTCGGCCAGGTTCGAAAGCCTCATTGCGAGACTTGCTCCCTTATATCACGACCGCACGCCCACTTCGATCCTCGCCTCTCTCAGGCCCGCCCGCTCCATGCGCGGCAGCAGACCGTCGCGAATATGACGGAAGTCATCGATGTAGTTGATCATCCCACAAGCCAATCCATCCAGGCCGGCAGCGCTGAGTTTTGCAAACATGACGACAGCATCATCATAGCTGCACACAATCGGGAATCCGGCGCCGCTGATCAGCCTGGCCCTGAGTTTGTCACGATCCGCAGACAGGTGCGGCGCGAGGCGATCGCCGCGTAGATTCAGGGCGTATTCGGCGGCCTCCATATCGCCCTGCTCGTGCACGATATAATGATGGTACTCCTCAGCTTCCCGCCGCGTCGGCCGGACCATCAGATGGCAGCTCGAAAAGATGTTGCGCAGCTGCCCCGGCGGCGCAGCAGAGCGGAACGTTTCAAGTTTAGCGGCGAGCGTATCAAGGTCGGGTATCGTTGTGAAAAGACAATCGGCGTTTGAGGCGGCGAACGTCCTGCCGACTTCCGAGTTTCCAGCGCTCACAAGAATGGGCCGCGTTCCCCACCAAGGCTTTGGCTTGCCGAGCACGTCCTTAAGTTCAAAGACCTTTCCATTGTAATCGAAAGGCTGATCTTCAGCCCATATCCTTTTAACGATGTCGAGCCATTCCTCACTATAGGCGTAGCGCTTGTCGTGATCCTTCAGGTCAACGCCCATCATGCCGAATTCGATAGGGTTCCATCCCGAAACGACGTTCAAGCCAAAACGCCCGTGTCCAATATGATCCGCCGTGACCATCTGCTTTGCGGCGAACACCGGATTGACGAAAGCCACATGCAACGTGCCGAAGGTCGTGATGTCCTTTGTGAGAGCAAGGAGCCCGCACGCCCAGGTGAGCGTCTCGAAGGTCGTTCCTTGCGTGTCGCTCTCACCTTGATAGCCGTGCCAACGCCCGATAGGCAGCAGGAACTCGAGTCCCGCGTCGTCGGCGAGCTGCGCCGCCTTCACATTGTTGTCCCAGCTCGCGTCCCACCGCTCAGGCGCCTTGGTGAGGCTGAGGCCGCCCGAACAGTTCATGCCAAACAGGCCGAGCTTGAAGCGATTGGGATTATAGATTCGCGTATCACTTCTGCTCGTCCGCATCAAAAGCCTCCCGTTCAACCTGCTTCGCAAAGCCTCAGCGTTACGCATGCCGGCATGATGCGAACCTTTCGCTGAACGAGATGGTGTTCAGGCGTTGACGCATCTGGACATATTCTGGGCATGAATTAAGTTCGCCACAAGAGCCGATGAGGCGTTGCGCCTGAGACCGTGAACGGGGACGCGACAATTTAGCTCAGCGGCCGTCAAAAAAAGATTGTTGGAGGAGATGAATGGTCACGAGCAGGAATGATACCCGAATCTACAACAAAAATAGATTCAAGCTCGGCCTGTTTGGCATGAACTGTTCGGGCGGCCTCAGCCTCACCAAGGCGCCTGAGCGGTGGGACGCGAGCTGGGACAACAATGTGAAGGCCGCCCAGCTGGCCGACGAGGCTGGCCTGGAATTCCTGCTGCCTATTGGACGCTGGCATGGCTATCGCGGCGAAACTGACACGCAAGGATCGACATTCGAAACGCTCACCTGGGCCTGCGGCCTCCTCGCACTGACAAAGGACATCACCACCTTCGGCACATTGCATGTGGCGTTCGTAAATCCGGTGTTCGCAGCAAAGCAGATGGTGACCGCCGATCACATCGGTCACGGACGTTTCGGATTGAACATCGTTTCCGGATGGAACCCCGGCGAATTCGGCATGATGGGGGTGGCGCTCAACGAGCACGACGACCGCTACGCCTATTCCGATGAGTGGTTGGACATCGTCAAGAAGATTTGGTCGGAACATGAACCGTTCGACCATGAGGGCCGTTTTTATAACCTCAAGGGCGTCCTCGCTAAGCCCAAACCCTTCTGGGGCAGCCGGCCCGTTCTCGTAAATGCGGGAAACTCCACAACGGGCCGCCAATTCGCCGCAAGCAATTCGGATTGTTTGTTCACGGCCATACCCAAGCTGGAAGACATGCCCGAGAAGATCGCGTCCTTTCGCGCGCTGGCGCCTGAAGGCCAGATCAGAAACGTCTTCTCAAGCGCGCACGTCATGGCGCGGCCTACGCGCAAGGAAGCTGAGGATTTCCATCATTATATCATCTACGAGCACGGCGACTGGGAGGCGGCGGAATACTCGGCCGGGCTGCGTGGAACGCGTAAAGGCACCTGGATGAAGGATCAGGAAAATCTGAAGGCGCGACTTATCAGCGGCGCTGGCTATCCAATTGTTGGCAGCTACGATGACGTCGTTGAGACTTTTCAAAAACTGGAAGCCGTCGGACTCAATGGCGCAGCGATGGGCATGATAAACTACGTGAACGACTTTCCCCATATACAGGAACTCTTGCCCCGAATGGAGCGCGTGGGCCTGCGGGAAAAGCCGAACTCGTAACTCTACTCGCAGATTGCAATCGTGCGATCTGCGGGGAAATAAACAGGCGTCGCATCGCCGGGCGACAACGCAACAGATGGATGTGCGCGAACAAGTACATCCATTTCACCTACGCGGATGGCGTACTCTGCGATGTCGCCAAGATACACGCGGGAAACAACTTTGCCTTCAAACGTATTTTCGTGGCCAATGCCCATTCGGACGCATTCGACATTTTCCGGGCGGGTCACGAACTTGACTGCGGCTCCGCTCGGCGCCGCTGTATGAAACCAGCAGCGCACAGGGCCGATTGCAGATTCAACAACACCGTAACCGCCGTCAACAGATGCCGCCGCCAGTTTTCCGGTAAACAAATTTGTGCGCCCGATAAACCCGGCGACAAATTCTGAAGTAGGCCGTTCGTAGATTTCTTCAGCCGAGCCAACCTGCATCAAGCGCCCTTGGTTAAGGACCGCAATCCGATCCGAAATAGCCATGGCCTCAGCTTGATCATGTGTCACATAGACAGTCGTGACGCCCCATTCCGACTGAATGCGCTTCAGTTCGGCGCGCATCTGTTCGCGAAGTTGCGCATCAAGGTTTGAAAGCGGCTCGTCCAGCAGCAAGAGCTTGGGCTCCCGCGCCAGCGCGCGGGCCAGCGCCAATCGCTGTTGCTGCCCCCCACTCAACTGCGTGGCGGAGCGGGCCCGGTACTTCGACAGACCAACCATCTCAAGAACGCGCATGATACGCTTCTCGACCTCCTCCCGCGAAGGACGATTGCGGCGTTGCACACGAAGTGGATATGCCGCGTTCTCGAACACACTCATGTGCGGCCAGATGGCGTAGGACTGGAAAACCATTCCAATATCGCGCTCATACATCGGCACGGACACTTGGGATGCGCCGTCAAAGAGAGGGGCGCCATCCAGTTCTATGACGCCGCTTCCCGGTGTCTCCAGACCTGCGATAGAGCGCAACGTCGTTGTTTTCCCGCATCCAGACGGGCCCAGCAACGTGAACAACTCACCCCGCGCGACCTCAAAAGAGACATCGAACGCGCCGCCGGCTGGCTCGCCAGAACGTGTTTCATAAGCCTTGAAGAGATTTCTGACCGATAGCATCAAACACTCTCTATGAAATCTGGAACCGGCGGGTGACATAGTAGAAAATGCTGCTGACAACGGTCATCAGCCCAATCCACACGACGCCCATCGCAGCGAGTTCCGTTACTTGTCCATTCTGCCACAAGTCGAAAAGCGTCACCGCTACGATCTCCGACCCCGGCCCGACGAGCAGAAGGGGGAGAGAAACGGCTTGTACGGACAAGAGGAAGACAAACAACCATGCACCGATAAGCGCTGGCGCAAGCAGCGGGACGACGATTCTGAAAAACGTCGTAAGCTGCCTGGCTCCTGACGATGCTGACGCGTCCTCCAGCTCCCGATGGATCTGAAGAACGCCCGCATAAGCGTACCGCATCCCATAGGGCAGATACCGCGACGTCGAAGCGATGATGACCGAAAGAAGCGTTCCGTAAAGTGCGATGGGCAAGCTCACAAACACATACAGGAACGCCACGCTCATGACGATGGCGGGAAACACCAGCGGCGCCGTCGCAAGTTGATCAAGGATCCACGCGCCCGGAGCCCGGCGCACCGCCATCCAGGCGCAGAGCGCAGTCAGCGGAACAACCGCCGTTGCTGTCGCCGCGCCCATGAGAAGCGTATTGCCAATCGCATCATGAAATGAACTCGCGTCCCGCAGCAGCGCGTAATTTTCCATTGTCCAGCGACCGAAGGAACCGGCGCTGACCCCCTCATAGAAAGGCTGCAAGGAAGCAAAAATCAGAATGATGATTGGCAGACCTGTGACCAGCAGGAATGTGAAAGCGAGAACACTTGTCCCGACCCATTTCATGGGACCAAGATCAATGACCCGCGGACGATAACCCTTGCCCGTGATGGACTGATATTTGTGCGCGTTTCTCGAGAGCCTATTGTATAGATAGATCAATCCAATGACGATAACGAGAAGGCAAACCGAGTAGGCGCCCGCCTCGCCGTATCGGGGGAAGCCCTGTCCGCGAGTGCTTTGGTAGATGTTTGTCGTCAGAACATTGATGTTGCCCGCAAGGCCGACGAGCGCTGGCACTTCAAAGGACTCAAACGCACGAATGAAGACGAGGAGCAGCAGGGCGAGGATACCCGGCATGCCCATCCGGATGCTGATCGACCAGAAGGTGCGTAACGGGCGGCCACCGCTCATCATCGACGCTTCTTCGAACGAAGCGTCCTGCGACTTCAGCACAGCGGACATGAGCAGGAACACCAAAGGCACGAAGTTCATGCCTTCAATCACGATCATGCCCCACATCGAATAGACGTTGATCACGTAGTCAGGCCCAAGCGTCGCAGCCAGTGCACTATTCACCGGGCCAGCGCGCCCCAGCAGCAAAAGCCATGAGACCACGTGCAGAACATTCGGGATTCCAAGAGCGATGATTGCTCCCAGAAACACCCATTCCCGCCCCGGCGCATTCGTCCGTTCAACGATCAGCGCTTGTGAGATTCCGAATACCAACGCAACGACGGCTGTTCCCAGAGAGTAGACAATCGTGTTGATGAGCGATGGCAGGAAGAAACGCTCTGTGAACAGCGAGGAATAGTGTCTCAAGGTCAGGTCACCGAGCGTTCCGTCCGGATTGCTGACGTGAAAGCTGACCTTGATCAGGAAAAATGCCGGCGGCAAAATAAGCACGCAAAGAATGAACGCCAATAGAAGGACGCCTATCGGAATCCTTCTCAAACCGGCAAACAAGGATCGCCGCGGCGATGAAAACGCAACGGCGCGCTGCGCCTCGACACTCATTTCGCTTCCCCTGATTTCATTCTCGTTGTTTGCAGATCAGCGAAACAGGTCTTGATATATTTTTTCCGAACTGTCTCCATATTTTCCGAGCTGTTCAGGCAGGACAAGATTCGGACTGACACCCGCTTTCGTGGGAACAACAGAAGTCAATTCAGGCTTCGGATCCACATCCGCACGAACGGGGAAGTAGTCAGCTTTGGACAAAATCTCCTGACCCTCCCTGGAAACGATGAAATCTACGAGTAGCATCGCTGCGTGCGGTCGACGGACGCCCCTGGGAATCGCAGCAGTCGCAGTCGTAGTCGCTACGGGGTCCATCAACTGAGAACTGACGGGCGCGCCCTTCGCAGCGCTTATGAGCGGGTGGTGTGCAAAGATGTTAAGCGCAATCGGATATTCCCCCGCAACAACGCGGTCGACCAGGGTCCGCGCACTTCCCGATCCAAAATTCACAATCTTCTGGTCTGCGAGCTTGCGGAAGTAAGCCATCGCCTTGTCCTCCCCCCACGCCATCCGAAGATTTGTGATGAAGAGCGGCGTACCGCTTGAGCTTCCGATGCGCCAGGACATCTTGCCTTTCCATTGCGGATCAAGAAGGTCCTCAAACGTCTTCGGCACTCTGTCGGGTGGCACAAGCCGCGTATTGTACGCAATAGAGAAATAGCTGAGCCTCGTCGGGGCCCAAAGATGACGCGGATCGCGGAGATTTTCAGGAACGTTTGTGATCTCCGGCGTGAAAAAAGGTTGGACCAGGTTAGCCTCGATGACCAGCTCCCCAACGCCGGTTCCTTCAACAACGTCAACGCCAAGATTCTTCGCGCGCGACTCTGCCGCCAGCTTGGCCGCTATGTCCTCGGAATCGCCCCTCCAGTAAGAGGCGCGGACACCGGGATATTTCTTGTTGAAGGAATCGACCAATGGTCGCAGCGCCTGGTTCACGATCATCGCCGAATAGATGACGACCTGACCTTCCTTACGCGCTCCCTCTAACAGACGTTTCTCCCGATCCGGCCCCTGATAGAGCAGAATAGAATCGCTGGGCTGGGCGCGAACGCCCCCCGCCAGCGCGCAAGCAGTCAGGATGCCATAAGCAGTTGACCGCGACAAACGACCGACTTTCGCTCGATTCATGCGGGATCCCTCCCTTTTTTTAAGCGCAGTATCCCCCGGCTTTGGCAAGCGAAGGCGATCCGCGCAATTACTTGGAATGCTTCAGAAACTAACGCGGCCGGGATGCGGCGACCTCTGCACGAAGCCTTACACCAGTCCCCACGCTGGTGGGAAGCTTCAGGAAGCCGTTTTCAATCTCGATGCCCTCAAAGGGATCATCAAGCAAACGCTCAAACTCCCCAAGCTCACAGGCATACTCTACACCGGGCAATGAGCAAGCCAGGTGAATCGCGGCGGCTGACAATACCCTGCTGCCAACAGCGGCCCCAAGCCGGTATCGAATCCCTGCCGCTTCGCAAACGCGGGCCGCAGCGAGCGTATTTCGCAATCCACCAAGTTTGGGAATTTTAAGACTCACTGCATCAACGATGCGGCGCGATGCAAGCTCGTAGATATCACGCAGCGATCCGGCGGACTCATCAGCCTCGATCGTGATGGGAGACATTCGTGTGACCAGCGCAAGCCCGTCCATATCGTCAATGTGGACGGGTTGCTCTGCCAAATCGATATTGAACTCAGACATCCTGCCTAGCGCCACGATGGCGTCTTTGACCGAATATGCCTGGTTTGCGTCGATGGTGAGATGCACGTCGTCTCCGACGCGTTTGCGAATCGCCGCAACACGCGCGACATCTTCAGCAACTTCGCCGTGAACCTTGATCTTGAGATAACGATACCCTCGCTCGACCAGCTTGAGCGCCTGTTCCGCCATCTCATCGGGCGTCTTGATCGCCAGAATTCTAAGAATCGGCGTCTTGTCCCGAACAGCGCCGCCAAACAGATCACACAGTGGAACGCCGAGGCGTCGGGCGTTGAGGTCATAAAGGGCGCAATCGATGGCCGCCTTTGCCTGTGGCGCCCCTCTCATTGCCCGGTCAAGATTTCGCAGGATCAGCTCAAGCGAGTTGCAATCCTGCCCGACGACCGAATTCTTGAGGTATTCAATCTGTCCCTGGAGCGCAGAATTGACCGCGCCCATGTGAGCCGTCGCAGAGGCATACCCAAAACCTTCTGCGCCGTCCTCTGTAGCGAGACAGACGATCCAACCCTCGGTCGTGGGGCTGGCCCCAAGTGCGAAACGCCACTTCGGATCCTCTTTAGGCATGATGCAAGGAAACAACGAAAGCGAAACGATCTTTGAAGCGCTCACTGGGCGCCCCCAAGGCTCGTGCTATCAAAAAGCGCCTTCGTCGAAGCATTTGCTACGTAAACCAAAACGCAGCAGCGCTCTCCATCAGCCATAGTGCTTTACTCCAATGTAGGCGGCCCCTTGAAACGGGATCCTGCCAGATTATAAGTCACTTTGACAGCACATGCCAAGCCATACGGAATGACACACGAGGATTAGCTCAATCAGCAGAATTTTGGGAAGCTTCCGCAGCATCCGGGGATAAAGGACTTGGTTTGAAACCGGGCCGCAGCTGAAATGACGCCTTGCCACGCCCCCGACCTCCCGGATTCCCCGTGCCGGCCCCCCT
>CANMLK010000045.1 GCA_947498445.1 Beijerinckiaceae bacterium | reverse complement strand
GTTCGGCCTCGCAACTTGCACTTGCGCCAGTTGAAGATCTGATAGGCGTGATGGAGCAGACAAACTTGCCCGGCACCACGGACGAGCATCCCAATTGGCGCCGTCGTTACGCCGCTGACGCCAGCCGCATGCTCGACGGTTCCGACAGTCGAATTGCCGCGTTCCAGAAAGCGAGACCGCATTAAAAGACAATTTGCGTGAACCTTCTCCGTACAAGGCCGTTGAACAAGCAGCCAGCCATTGCGCAATCGGGCGAGCTAACCGCGCGCTCGTGGCTACAAACGACTTTCACGGAGAAATCACATGCTTCGCAATCTTCTTCTAGCTTCCTGCATCGCCGCTATTCCGTCTGTCGCTCTCGCGCAGACCGCGACGCCGCCGAACGCAACGCGCGCCCAGATGTCAGGCAAGTTCCTCGCGATGCCTGCCGCCGGTCAGATCCGCGCCGCCGATTTACGCTCGGCTGACATCTACACCGCTGACAACCAGAAAGTCGGCGATATCGACGACATTCTCCTCGACAACCGCGGCAATGTTGTTGCTGTCATTGTGGGCGTTGGCGGCTTCCTCGGCATGGGCGAAAAAAATGTCGCCATTCCTTTTGAGGCGCTGGATATGACCGTTCAAGCCAACAGGGTCAGCACAATGAGCACCAGCACGAGCGGTTCGGGCATGGCTCCCAGCACGGCGGTCAACCGTGACGC
Source organism: Beijerinckiaceae bacterium (assembly GCA_947498445.1). Classification (GTDB taxonomy): domain Bacteria; phylum Pseudomonadota; class Alphaproteobacteria; order Rhizobiales; family Beijerinckiaceae; genus Terripilifer. Next base: position 20,272 of record CANMLK010000045.1, on the reverse strand, counting down.
CATGACAACAGGCGCGGTCCCCAATAACACCGCCGCAGCGACCGATCAGGATCGCCAGCGTGCGACGGCGGAGCGTGCAGAGCAGATGGCCCGCGAGCAGGCTACCGCACAACGCGCGACCACCACGACCACCACCTCGACGTCTCCTAACCAACGCATGGTGCAGGCGGACGGTCTTTGGAAGCCAGAGCGCATTCTGCTCAAGGGCGTCACGAAGGCCGAACTGGAAAGCGCTCCCGCGTTTAACTGGGATGCGAGCGCTATGCGCGGCGCCAAGCCGAACACGCCAGCTACCAATCGCTAATTGCTTCCGGCTGATCAAGCATGGCTCTCCCTCGCAAGAGGGGGAGCTTTTTTGCGCCTCAAACTTCGGTGCTGCCCCTCGCCTTATGCCATTTGTATTTTAATTTCATGCGCATCAGGAAGTCGGTTCCAAATAGTGGCGCCATGACCGCTGCGATAAGGCCCTGCCCTGCAGTCTCTGTCACCTTCGCCAACACCGCGCCATCTGGAAAATGGGACGCGAAGAAAAGCAGGAGCAGCACGGCGCTTACAGCAATTATAATGCAGCTTGTGATGGTCGTGCGAAGGCACCGCTTGAGATATGCCTCCGGCCTGTCGCAATAGCGCCATGTAAATACAAACGGCGCGATCACCATCGCGCTAAGGAGAACGACCGAACCAAGGCCGATCCATTGATTGTCAGCGCCTTCCATTGAGCGACCTCAAGCTGCAAGTTCGTGATTGATGGATCGCAACTGCGGCATCACGTCGCGCGCGAAAAGATCGACGGACGTGCGCAATTCATCGAACGATTGATCGCCGAATGCGATTTGCGCAACGCAATAATTGCTCTGCGATTGCGTAAGCTGGTGGGACAGGAACGCCGCCACAGTCGCGGCGGACCCGGCCACGCCTTTGCCCTGCCCATGCAGCATGTCCCAATTGTCGGGTCGCGGATGGCGATTGGTGCGCCCCAGCCTGCGGAAAAGGTGCGTGAAACCCTGATGCCAGTGCGGATAGGCGCGCCGCGCAATCGCCTCCGCCTTTGCGTCGGTTTCCGCGACGATTACGAACCGGCCCAAACCCATCAACGGCAGCGACCGGGCGCCATGCACATCGCGAAACTTTGCGCGGTACGCCTCGTTGCATTCGCGCGCCTCTTCCGCCGCATCAAGGCTGATCGTGTTCCACCCGCGCGTCGCCGCACGCTGCGCGCTCTCGACTGCGTGAACGCCATACCAAACGGGCGGATAAGGCTTCTGGCAGGGCTGCACCTTAAGCGCGAACTCGGCGTAGGGCTCGACCTGCTCGGGCACACGCATCACGCCCGTTTCCAGCGCCTCCAGAACGCGCGGCAGCATCACGCGATACTCATCTTCAGTCTGCGCAGGGTCGACACCGAAATAACAGATTTCCACCGGCGACGAACCACGTCCGAATCCGATTTCCAGGCGGCCGCGCGACATCTGATCGAGCATGGCGATTTCTTCCGCCAGCCGCAGGGGATGATAAAGCGGCAGCGCGTACACCATCGGCCCAAATCGCAAGCGCCTGGTCCGCTGCGCCACAGCGGCGAGCATGATATTGGGCGACGGCGCCATGCCAAGGGTCGTGGCGTGGTGTTCAGCCACATGCCAGGCGTGGAAACCCAACTGGTCGTACATTTCGATGATCTTGAGCCGCTCCTCAAAGAAGTCGGCCAATGGCAGATGATCATTGTCCATATGGTCGAAAATGCCGAACTGCATATTCTGGCCGTCCCCATCCGCAATCGCGTCCGCCATCGTCTGGATGACGGGCCCCGCACGGTCCCTTATACTTGGGTATCGAATAACAGGAAACGGCCCCGGGAGAAGCCATGCCCATCACGGTACACCCCCTCTCGCCAGCTATTGCGGCGGAAATCCGGGGCGCGGACATCTCCGGGCCCCTTGATCCGCAGGACATCGCCGCGATCACGCAGGCTTGGCTGGACCATTGCGTACTGCTGTTTCGCGACCAGTCGCTCGACCCAAACCAGCAGCGCGCTTTCGTGCGTAACTTTGGCGAACTGGGCGGGCGCAAGGCGCGTGTTGAGCCGCAAAACTACCGCAAGCCCGACGAGGAGACGGCGGGCCCTGACTACAACGCCGACAGCATGCTCGTCACAAACATCCGCGAAAACGGCAAGCCCATCGGCGTGCTGCCGGATGGCGAGATGTGGTTTCACCACGACATGTGCTACGCGCCGCAGCCCAACCGCGCGAGCTTTCTCTATTCCATCGAAGTGCCGAGCCACGGCGGCGACACGATCTTCGCCAATATGTACGAAGCCTACACGCGCCTGCCGCAACATTTGAAGGATCGGATTGAAGGTCGCACCGTGCTGCAGGCGTTCGACGAACATCAGGACCGGCGGATCGAGTTGGCCCAAAAGCCCCTGTCACAGGTTCCGCACTGCTTCCAGCCAATCGTTTTGCGCCACCCTGACACGGGCCGCCGTGCCATTTACGTCAATCGCCTTATGTCCCATCGCATCCAAGGTCTGACGGACGCAGAGAGCGACGCCCTTCTGGAAGAATTGCTCGCCTACACGGAAGATCCCGCGATCCAGTACCAGCATGTATGGCGGCCGGGCGATCTCCTGATGTGGGACAATCTGTGCTCAACCCATGCGCGCACAGACTTTCCGCGTGAAGAAAGGCGACTGATGCGCCGCTATACGCTGGCTGGCGCGCCGGTGACGGCGGCGTGGGAAAGCCATACCGCCCCGTGAAAAAGCCCTCTCCCGAAGGAGAGGGCTCGACTTGTCGGAAGCGTTGCTCAGTGACCCTTGGTCGGGGACGTGCTGGGGTCAGCGCGCATGACGCCGGGCGATGGACCCGTTGTCGTTTTCGGGGGCGTATTCCCGGAGCTTGAAGAGCCTGAGCCCGCAGCCGACGCTGCGGTTCCCGAAAGGCTCGACATTGTTGAACCGCCGCGCTCTCCGAATGCGCCGGATGATGCATTGGCGAACGAGTCCAGCGTCGACTTCACGGTGGATTCGCCTTGTTGCTTCACGCGCAAATTGTTTTGCACGTGGGAAACGCCAGACACTGCTGCTACGATATCTTCGGCGCGCCGTTTCTCATCGCGTGTGTTCACGGTGCCGGACAGCGTCACCTCGCGCTCCGAAACAGCTACTTCGATATTCGAAGCATCGACCATCGGGTGCTCCGTCAAGCGATCACACACATCCTCGTTTATGCGTGTATCAGACCGCGCGTAATTGCGCGGGCCCAAGCCGGTATAGCGGCGATCCATCTCGCGCCGACGCTCGGCGTCTTCATCGCCGAACCAGGATGAAACTTCGTCGGTCGCCTTGTCCCAGAAGCCTCGGTCGTCGTCACGTGAGCCTGAGCCCCAGTCGCCCTGGCCGCCATACCCGTAGCCCTGCCGCGCCCTCTCGGCGCCGCCTCCGCCATATCGTGAGCTGTTGCCCGAATAGTCCTGGTCGTGACCATCTCGGCCTTGCGAATCCATGCCCCCGCCGCCGTAGCCCATGCCTGAACGGCCCGAGGAGTTGCGGCCCGAACCGCCGTAAGATGACGAACGGCCTGCGCCTGAGTGGCCCGAGCGCATGGAGCCGCCAAAGTCCCGATCCTGTCGAAGGTCGTGACCACCGCCCTGACCAGCCTGTTGACCACGCGAACGGTTGCGCTCGAGGTCGCTCCAGCTTGTCTGCTCCCAATCGGAGCCCGCACGTTCGCCCCAGCGATAATCATCCCGGTTGCTACCCTGATCGGCGCCTGAGTTTTGAGAACCGGACATATAGTCCCCGCGGTCCCGATTGCGCCCGCCAGACGTTTCCCAATTCCGCGAGCTGTGTTCCATGCCTTCGCCACGATTTTCACCAAAGCGGTTGCTGGATGAATCGTCGCGGCCGTAACTCTCGCTGCTGCGGTTGCCCGCATCAGAATCGCGGCGGTCGCTTGCATCGCGCCAACTACGCTCGCGCCTGCGCCTGTCTTGCTCGTAAGCCATTTTCTTCTCTCCCGGTGAATCGCGCCCCAAAGCGGCCCCACGCCTCCCTTGGCAACGCGACCGAGCGCACTCCGTTCCGGCGTCGGAAGAGAGAGGCTTTCAGCCTGGAGATGATTTGTCGGCAGGGTCAGCGCAGCGGCGCGTAGGCCGTGAAAGATGTCGGCAAAATCGGCTGCGCGCCAAGGATCATGGGCGGAAGGCGAAGGGGCCGGTCGTTGTCCTTGGAGGTTACGCTTGGCCTTCGCGGCGGCAACGGCGCCTCTGCAAGCGCAATCTGGGTGCTCTCCGCCAGTACGCCCTCGTCCAGCCCCTCAGGCCGCGACGGCGGCAAGGGCGGGGTGGTGGCGCGCAAATCCTGCGGCTGCTGCAAGGCGGCGGTCATGATGGAGCGCTGCGGGGGCATCGTTGCGATCGGCTCAGGCGAACCCAGCCCGAACAGGGACTTTACGCCCTCCACGAGTGAACCGGGCGTCCCCTGCCCCGTGGGCGCATTGTTGGCGACAATTGTGGTCGCTGGCGTCTGCCTTGCCCTCGCGATCATGGTTTCGCTCGGCGGGGCCGTACAATCTCGCACGCCCAGGCCGATCAGTTCGGAGCCGCCGATGGAGCGATAACTGCGCGTCAGGTGATTGCCGAGGCGCTCACGCACCGCTGGCGGATAGGCCGACAGCAATTCGCGTGAAATGCCCTGGTCCACCTGCTTGGTGTCGCGATGGTAGGCCGAGTGGAAGCGCAACACGCTGGTTGGATAAACGCAGACATTGGGCAGGCTAAGCGCAAGCGTGCAGGCAGAACGGCATTCATGCAGCCGCACTTCGCGATTTTGCCGACGGTACAGCTCGGTGATCGCCCGATAATCGGAGACGAGCCCGCCAAGGTCCTTCTGGACCACGACTGGCAAGTTCGGCGACGGCGGCGGGTGCAGGTAACTCAACGCAAAACCACTCCAACAAGTCTGCCAAACTCAGCAGGACATGGTTGACGGTCCGTTAAACCGGGCGGGATCAGCGGCCCGCCGACGTGATGTCGCCTCCAAAACGGGCAAATTTGTGTAACCGTGGCCATTCAGGCGTGAATTGTCCCCGCCAACCGCTCCCTTTGGGTGCGCCGCCATTGCGTCGGGGTCGCCCCGGTGTGGCGTTTAAAGAACCGGCAGAAATACGCCGGGTCTTCGAACCCGAGCTCATAGGCCAGCGCCGTGACAGGGGCGCCAACGTGTACCAGCCTGCGCCGCGCTTCCAGAAGTACCCGGTTCTGCACGACCTCGAACGCGGAACGGCCGGCGAGCGTGCGGCAAATGCAGTCGAGTCGGCTTTCGCTGGTCGCCAGCGCCTGCGCATATCGGGAGACAGGCCAGTGCTCGATATAACGATCCTCCACCATGGAGCGAAAGCGGGCAAAGACCTGCCTGCGCGGATCATCGCCACGGATGGCGCCGCCCATCGCCATGCGCAGGCGCGCAAGCATCATCAGCACGCAGGCCGAAAGCCATTCGCTGGCCAAGCCATAGCCCGCGCGCCGGTCGCGCGTTTCGCGAAACAGCTGATCGAGAAGCGCCTTGCAGGATTGTGCGTCGTCCTCAAGGCTGATGACCACAGGCTCGTCCATGAGGCCGTCGAACAAGCCGCTCGCACGCTGCACGGACTTTGGCCCCGCCCAACCGGCAGCCATGGTAAGGACATAGCCCTCTGTGCCGGGCTGAAACGCGAACGCGTGCACAACTCGCGAGGGCACGAGGATGGCGCATGGCGCCGCGGCCTCGGCGACCTGATTGTCCAAGACTGCCTTTGCCGGCTTGTCGAACAGAAACACCGCCTGAAACAGCCCACGATGGGTGTGGCGGTCGATTTCCCACCCCAGCAATTCGCCGCGCGCGCTGATCGGTTCGATGTGGAGAAACTCGACATCCGCTGCGGTCTCGGCCTCGCCATAAAGCGTGAAGACGGGGACGCCCGCCGCACGAGATCCTTTCGCCTGCGACTTGTCTGTTCCGCCCCCCATGCACCCCTCCGGGCTTTCGTTGCGCCGGAAAAGTACAATCTATGGCCGTGCCAGTCCATTCCCCGAGACATTGGCGCCGGGCTATGCATGATCATGCTTCAAGTCCGCCACAAACGGGCAGAGCCTAGGGCGACGGAGGAAACGATGTTCGTGTTCGACCCCTACTCACCGCTAGTCGATGCAGACCCGTTCCCGTTCTACAAGACGCTACGGGATGAACACCCCTGCTATTGGTCCGAAGGCGCGAAAATCTGGATTTTGTCGCGCTACGAGGACATCTCCAACGCCTGCTCGGACTGGAAGACGTACTCGTCCGCCAAGGGCAATCTGCTGGACGAATTGCCCAACCGCGCAGGCGGCACGCTCGGGACGACTGATCCGCCACGCCACGACCAGATGCGCGCCTGCATTCAGCACGCGTTCTCGCGCCGCTCGATTGACGGGCTCGCCGCCCCCATCGCCGCGTCCGCGAACGCCGCGCTGGACGAGGTGGTCGGCAAGACGAGCTTCGATTTTGTGACGGAGGTCTCCACCCGCGTCACCATCGACGTTCTTTTCAGTCTGCTCAGCCTGCCGCGCGACGCCAACGAACGCACCTTGCGCGACAAGGCTGTGCTTGCGGTGCAGACCGATCCTGTAACGCGGCAGAAAACCGCGCAGCACATCGAAGCGTTTCAATGGCTGCAGGATTACACGCGCGCCATTCTGGCCGAGCGCAAGAAAAACCCCGGCGACGACCTCCTGAGCGCGTTTCAGGAATCCGAAGTCGAGGGCGTGAAGCTCACCGAGCGCGAGGTGCTGCTTACCACCGTCACCCTGATCCTCGCTGGCGTTGAATCGCTGTCGGGCTTCATGACGATGTTCGCGCTCAACATGGCCGACCATGCGGAAGCGCGCGCGAAAATCTCCGCCGCGCCGACGCTGACGGCGGACGCCATCGAGGAATCGTTGCGCTTCAACACCTCGGCGCAACGCTTCCGCCGTTGCCTCACGCGCGATGTCGAATTGCATGGGCAAACGATGAAGGCTGGCGATTTCGTTTGCATGGCCTACGGCTCGGGCAATCGAGACGAGCGGCGCTTTCCCAATGGGCACATCTACGACATTGCCCGCAAGCCGCGCGGACATCTGGGCTTCGGGTCAGGCGTCCACACGTGCCTGGGCACGCAGATCGGCAGGCTTGCGACGCGCGTTCTCTTCGAGACGATGCACGCGCGCATACCCAATTACGAGCGCGTGGACAACGATTTGAAGTGGATGCCCTCCACCACGTTCCGCAGCCCGCTGCGGTTGGAATTGAGAGCCGTTTGATGGGTTGATCGTGATCGACTCTTCTCCCCGCCTGCGGGGAGAAGAGGTCGCGCGCCAACTCTACCCCGCGCTCATAAAATCCCGGCAAGCAATTTCAAGAATAAGCTTGCGGCGCACGGCGTCGGCGAACACCTCAAACGTCTTCGCTGGCACGATGAATGAGCCCGGCCCGCCGATGACTTCTGTCTTGTAATGATCGTCAAGATCATATTCGAGCGACAAAATGGGCAAGCCGTTGATGACAACGCCCGCTGCGACAGCGTCATCGCGCGCGCGCGAAACAGGCCGCCCGCTTGAATTGACGCCATCGCCCGACACGTCGATCACGCGCCGCAGGGAACGAAAACCGCTGTCCTTGAAAACGCGGGCGCCGTAATCAACTGCGCCCGCAATCGACGTGCCGCCGCCATACAACCGGCGGGGCGCTACGGCGAGCATGTCAGCGAACTTTTCGCACGACGCCTTGTCGTCGATCTTCGTCCACGGCGCGACGACAACCTGCATGCGCGGGCCGGTCCACTGATACATCATCACCGCGACGGACCCGAGCATGCCGGACGTGACTGCCCTCACGACCTGCGCATCGCGAAACGCCGAGACATAACCCTGTTTCTGCAATTCAAACCGATGCGCATTGACCGAGCCAGACGCGTCAACAGCTAGCGCCAGTTGAAGATCGACGTCATCGGGCTCCTGCGCACGAAGGCGCCCAACGCCCGCCAGCGTGAGAGCGCCGCCCGCCAGCGCGGCAAACGCGCGGCGTGTAGGCTTTGAGGGGGCGCCCATGCGGACCTGCCTTTCCGGTTACGGCTGCCCTTCAAGCAAACAAGGCGCCGCGCACGACGCCTCTACGATGTCCCGGACGCGCAACAAGCGCAACTGGGAAGCTGCGCTTGCTGGTCTCACGTCTTTGTGTGTGCAGCCGCGCCCTTACGGTCCGCGGCAAACAATGTTCAGCGTAGCCGACCGCTTCTCGACATCGATCACCTTGAAAGCTCGCTCCAGCGCCTTCGGCACCTCGGCCGGATCGCTCACGGTCGCGCCATAGCCGCCAGCAACTTCCGCCGTCTTCTCAAACTGGAGATGTTCGGTGAAATACGTCAGCGGCTCGCGGTTGCTCTTGGCCGCATAGCCCGTGGGATAAACCTCGCGCGTGTTGCGCTTCACCGCCCCCCACATGGCGTTGTTGAACACCATGGTCAGCGTCGGCCAGCCTTCAGCTTTCGCGACATAAAGCGCGGGCGTCGGATTGCCGAACATGTAGGCGCCGTCGCCAACGCACGTGATGACGCGCCGGTCAGGCTGCGCCGCCTTCATGCCAAGCGCCATGCCCTGGCTCCAGCCCAGCGCGCCAGCGGCGCCGGTGAAGAACAGGGTGCCGGGCTTCTTCATCGTCAGATGTTCGTAGGTGATCGGGCCTTCCTTGAGGATGATGTCGTTGTCATCCTTGATCTCGTTCAGGCAATGGGTGACCCACGCCGGATGAATCGGCGATTCCGTCTTCGCCTTTTCAAGCGCGGCGGCCCAGCGCTCGCGCTGGCTGGCGCGCCGCTCCGCAAGGCGCTTGCGACGCGCCTCAATGCGATCGCGCGCGGGACCAAGTCGGGACTCGAGCGCAGCTGCGAGCGCGGCCATGCCGGGCCCGATCGCGCCGGTAATGGCGAGATCGCAGGGGAAACCACGCATCGGATAAGACGTATAGAGCGGGTCGACGCCCATCTGGATGATTTTGCAATCCTTGCTCGGCGCCTTCTTGTGCGGAATCCACGGCACGTCCGCATCAATGATGAGGATCAGATCGGCGTCGGCGAGGAAGGGGTCGGGCTCGAAGCCCAGATGCATCGGATGATCTGTGTCCAGGCCCATGTAGCGCGGCTTGCGCTGCGTCACGGGAATGGCGAACAGGTCGGCCAATGCGCCAAGCAATGCAGGCTCGTCATGCTCGCGCCCGCAGCTTGCGGTGATGATGATCGGGTTCTGCGCCTTGGCGATCATGTCGGCGGCGCGGTCGATTGCCGCCAGATCGGGATACGGCACGGTCGCCGCCACATGGCGCGAGGGCGACGAATACGTGAAGTTTTCAATCGGCGCCGCGAGCACTTCGCGCGGCAGGGACAGATAGACCGGCCCTTTGGGCTCGCTCATCGTAAGATTGAAAGCGCGGTCGATGGCGGACTCGAGCACCTGCGCGTTCTTGAGTTCGTAATCCCACTTCACGATTTCGCGCAGCATGCCTGCCTGATCGCGCATTTCCTGCGGCCAGTGAATTTCGCCGCTGCGCGCGCCCGGAAGACCACCCTCTTCGCTGTAGGGCGTGCGGCCTGAAGAGAACACGACAGGCAGATTGCCGCGCCATGCGTTGAGCACGCCGCACATGGCGTTAGCCATGCCGACGTTGACGTGAACCATCACAAGCTGCGGCCTGCCGGTCTGCAGGTAATAGCCAAGCGCCATATGGATGGCGACGTTCTCGTGCGGCACGGTGATCGGGCGCGGCATCTTGCGACCCTGCGCCTCAAACTTGGCTAGGGATTCAATCAGCGGCGCGAAATCGGTGCCCGCGTTGGCGAACAGAAAATCAACGCCGCGGTCGGCGAGTATTTCAATATAGGCGTCGGCGATTGTGCCGTTTTCGATAACCTTCTCGGACATGCTGCGAATTCCTCCCGCAAACCTTCATTGCCGTCCTCGCTAAAGGAGCGGCGCGTTTTAGACAATCAGTTTCATTTCCGGCCTGTCCACACCGCGCGCGGGCCGATTTCCCCCACGCTCGTACAGCCTGTGAAAGCCATCGTCGCGTCGAACTCCCGGCGCAGCAGCGAGAGCGCGTGCGAAGCCCCCGCTTCACCTGCGACGGACAATCCATAGAGCGTCGGGCGGCCAGACAGAACAGCGCTTGCGCCAAGCGCCAGCGCCTTCACCACGTCCCCGCCGCGCCGCACACCAGAATCCACAAGCACCGGAATGCGGCCCGCGATCTCCGCAACGATCTCCGGCAGGACGTCGATGGGCGCCACCGCGCTGTCCATCGTGCGGCCTCCGTGGTTGGACACGATCACTGCATCAAAGCCCGCCTCAGCCGCTCGCGCCGCATCCTCGGGCAGATGGACCCCCTTGATCATGAGGGGGCCCTTCCATGTGTCGCGCAGGCGCTTCACGTCGTCCCAGTTCAGCTCGTCGCCGCGCAGGTTCGGCAACGAACCGCTTGGCGCGGCCGGCGCCCCGCCGGGCGTCATCCGGCTCACGGCGCCGACCGGATAATGCGCCAGCTTCGGCATGCCATTGTTTGCGAGGTATCGCGCCATTACCGTCAGCAACCAGCGCGGATGCAACGCCATGTCGAAGAGCGCGCGCGGGTTAGGCTGAAACGGCATCGAGAACCCGTTGCGGCGGTTGTACTCTCTGATCGGCGACGTCGGCGTGTCGACGGTCAGGATCAACGCTTCGAACCCCGCGTCCTGCGCGCGTTTGACGAGCCCGTAGGAAAGCTCCCGTTCCTTCCACATGTAGAGCTGGAACCACTTTCGCCCGCCCTCCACCGCCGCAATCGTCTCGATGGACGTGACCGACGGCGTGGCCAACGTAAACGGCACCCCGGCCTTCGCAGCTGCGCGGGCCAGTTCCGCCTCCCCCTGATACCAGCAGACGCCCGCCACGCCCGTTGGCGCGACGACGAGCGGCATGGACAGCGGCTTGCCAAACAGCGTCGTCGCCGTCGAGCGCCGCGACACGTCAACCAGCACCTTGTTCCGCAGCTTGATACGCTCGAAGGCCTCGCGATTGCCGCGAAGCGAAACCTCATCCTCGGCGCCCCGGTCAAGGAACTCGAACACGCCCCGGGGCAGCCGCCGCCGGGCAGCCTCCCGCAAATCGGCGATGTTGAAGCACCGTTCCAGCGCCCTCGGCGGTTTTGCGGGCGTGACAGCGACTGTCGCGCCAACCCCGGCGACCGGCTTCCTCGAAGCGACCGGCATAGACATGCCCCCTCCTGCCATCCCTGCTGTTATCGTCAGCGGGGCACATTAGGCGGCCTCCGGGGGCCGGGCAACATTGCGTGCGGCGCGGCAACGGTTCAGGAAAGACTCTCGTCCTGCGGGAATGATTCGGATATATCGACGCCGATGAGCCTCATAACCTCCACTGAAGATCTTGCGCAGGCCTGCGCGCGTTTCGCCCGGCACACGTTCGTCACCGTCGACACAGAGTTTCTGCGCGAGACGACCTTCTGGCCGAAAGTCTGTGTGATCCAGATCGCCTCCGATCACGAGGCGATCGCCATCGACACGCTCGCCGACGGCCTCGATCTGGAGCCGTTTTTCGAGTTGATGCGCAACGAGGCGGTGGTCAAGGTTTTCCACGCCGCCCGGCAGGACATCGAAATCGTCTGGAACCTCGCCAAAACCATCCCCGCGCCCCTCTTCGACACGCAGGTGGCAGCCATGGTCTGCGGCTTTGGCGATCAGGTGTCCTACGGCGAGTTGGTTCAATCCATCTGCCGCATCCCTGTCGACAAGTCCTCGCGCTTCACCGACTGGTCGCGCCGCCCGCTGTCGCAAGCCCAGATCACTTACGCGCTGGCGGACGTGACCCATCTGCGCGACGTCTACCGCGCGCTGCTGGCGAAACTTGAAAGCGCCAACCGGGTCGACTGGCTGATCGACGAGATGCAGGGCCTCACCGCCACATCGACCTACGAACAGCATCCCGACAACGCCTGGGAGCGCCACCGCCACCGCGCCCGCAAGCCGCGCGATCTTGCCCTGCTCATGGAAATCGCTGCATGGCGCGAACGCGAGGCGCAGAGCAAGGATGTTCCCCGTTCGCGCATCCTCAAGGATGACGTGATGCTGGAAGTGGCGCTCGCAGCGCCGCGCACGGCCGACGCGCTGGCCAATCTGCGCGCCTTCCCGCGCGGCATGGAGCGTTCGCGCGCCGGCGCAGACATTCTGGCCGCCATTGAACGCGGGTTGGCCCGCGATCCAGACTTGCTGCCCAAGATCGAGCGCGACCGCCGTCCCGGCGCTTCAACCGGCGCTACTGTCGAATTGCTGAAAGTGCTGCTGCGGCAGGTCAGCGAAAAGCACGGCGTCGCCGCCAAGATGATTGCCACCGTGGACGATCTCGAAGCCATCGCCTCCGACGACAAATCGGACGTCGCGGCCTTGCGCGGATGGCGGCGCGAAATTTTCGGCCTCAAGGCGCTGGAGTTAAAGCGCGGCAAACTGGCGCTCACTGTAGAGCGCGGCCGCGTCATAACGCTCGAATGGCAAGACACGGCTGGGCAAGACACGGCTGGCCAAGGCATTGTTGGGCAAGACTTTGTTGGGCAAGACTTTGTTGGGCAAGAAACGGCGGAGGACACGCCGGGTGAACAGGTCGAGGTCGCCTGACGACCTCGTAAAACTGCGGGCGGAGTCGCGCGGCTTGCGGTGGCTTGAGCGCATAACCACTTGAGTTGGGTTGCCCTTGGTGAGCCCTACTCATGGACCCGCAAAAACTGCTTGAACAATTCCTCGGCCCCGGTGGCCTTTCGCAACAGGCGCAGCGCGCCAAGGACATGCTGAGCGGCGCCTCCTCGGGACAGGGCGGCGGCATTTCCGGCATGCTGGGTCAATTGGGCGACATGCTGGGCAACAGGCGAGAGCAAACGCCGGAGCAGCCGCCAGCGCAGGGTGGCGGCCTGGGCGATCTGATGAAAAATATCCCCGGCGGAACCACGGGCGCGCTTGCAGGCGCAGGTCTGCTCGCCGTGCTTCTTGGCCAAAAGAGCGTGCGCAACGTGGCGGGCGGCCTGATGGGCGTCGGCGCGTCCGCGGCGCTTGGCGCGCTCGCCTACCGCGCATGGCAAAACTGGAATTCGGGCCAGGCGGTAACGGCGGCTCCCGTCGCAACGCCAGCAGATGCGCCTCCTGAGGATTCGCCATTTCTGCCGAAGGCCGACGCGACGGGACAGCCATTCGCGCTCTCGCTCATCAAGGCGATGATCGCCGCCGCCAATGCGGATGGACACATCGGCCCCGAAGAACACAAGCAGATTTTCGACGCGGCCAATCGCGCGGGATTTGATGCGGACGCCAAGGCGTTTATCTTCGACGCTCTGGCCAACCCGCCGAGCGTTCGGCAGATCGCGTCCATGGCCAGCGGCATGGAGCAATCCGCAGAACTCTATCTGGCCGCCCGTCTGGCGATTGATCCAGACGATGCGTCTGAAAAGGCGTTCCTCGAAGCGCTGGCTCATGCGATGAACCTGCCCCCCGCAGTTCGTCGCGCATCTGGAACAACAGGTGACCGGCGGTGGCGTTTAGCGAGCGCCCGCCTCAGCCGCCAATCTTGATCTCTGACTCGCGACCAATGATTTTCGCCAGCGCCTTGAGGCGACCGGCCAGACGATCATTGGCCAGAGGCGCAAGATCGGACGGGATATGCAGCGTCAGCTTCGCGCGCGTGCAGGTGAGTTTCGTGCGCGGCAAAACGTCAGGCATCGCCGCGCTGATCGCGTAGCCCACGCGCGTCGCCGCGCCCAGTAGACGTGCGCGATCCAGCAACCGCACCGTCGCGAGCGTGCGCAAATGCGGGGCCACGTTATGGTCCGAACTCATGTGCCTGTAACTCGCCGCCAGGGCGATGAACGCCCTGCCCGGATGATCAATGGCGACGAACGCCGCATTGGCGATAATGTTCAGCGCCTGTTCGCCGCGATAGTCGGGATGCGCTCGCCAGCCAATGTCGGAAAGCAGGCAGGCCGCGTGGCGCAGGCGTTTTTCCTCGAACGACTCAACAAGCTGGCTCGCCTCAAAAAAGCGATCCGTCCACGTGCACAATTCCGCGCCGTGGCGCGGTGAGCGCGAACGCAAGGTGTTGAGATCACGCGCGGCCTCGAGCAGAGGGTCTTTCTTCCGATCAGCTTTCGAAAGTCGCTCGAACAGAAGGCCTTCTCGCAAACCCAACGCCGAAACCACGATCTCCTTGGGCTTGGCGATGCGGATAATCTCTTCCAGAACGACCGCGCCGTAAGCCAGAAGAGGCCTGCGCCCCGTCGCGACGGTTTCGATGGAGACAAGCGCTTCAGCGTTGACGCGCTCGACGAGCGAGGCAAAGTCGGAAGCGTCCCGCGACGGAATGACGTACCCGTGCATCACGTTGAGCGGATAATTGCGCTGGCTCATGTGCAGCCGCGCCAACGCGCGCCACGTCCCGCCAACAGCATAGAACGTGCGACCCTCAAGTTTGCGGAGCAGCTTCACGTTCGACAACGCCGCGCGCACGATCTTCTGCGCTTTCTTGGGCGAATTTTTCGAGATGTCCATGAGCGCGAGCCCGCCGAGCGGCAGAGACACGCCCCGACCCAGCTTGTCGCCCACCACGTCTGCAAGCTCCAGCGATCCGCCGCCAAGGTCGCCTACAACGCCGTCGGGTTTGAAAAAGCCTGACACAACGCCCATCGCGGCCAGTTGCGATTCGCGCTCGCCGGACAGAAGTTCGATCTTCACGCCAATGGCGCGCGAGGCGGCTTTGAGAAATTCCGGGCCGTTGGTGGCGTCGCGCGCAGCCGCCGTCGCAAGCACGTGAATGTCGGAAACCTTCAGATTGCGACACAAGACGCGAAAACGCTCGAGCGCCTTGAGTGCGCGCACGACGCCCTCCTCGTTGAGCTTGCCAGTCGTGGCGACGCCCTTGCCGAGGCCGGCGAGCAGCTTGTCGTTGAAAATTGGATTGGGCGCGCGCGTCAGGCCTTCATAGGCGACAAGGCGCACCGAGTTAGAACCAATGTCCACAATCGCGATCGGGTCGAGTGAAGGCAGACGGCCTTGCGCCTCGTTTGCTTGCTTCATGAATCAGCCGGTTTGGGTCTCTTGAACAGCGTTTTCGGACTGGATGTCTTCAAGGACTTGCCACGGCCAGATAGTGACGGATTCGTCATGAAATAGCTGTGCGCGTTGAAGGGCTCCTCGCCCGCGCGCGGAACTATGCGCTCGCTACCCCCATCGGGCAAGAGCCGGTAGCTCTGCTGGTTGTCGATAAGATTGGCGACAAGGATCTGATCGAGAACCTGCGCGTGAACGGTGGGGTTCTCCAGCGGAGTCAGAACTTCAACACGCCGGTCCAGGTTGCGCGGCATCAGGTCGGCCGAGGAAATGTAGACCCGCGCCTTGCGGTGCGGCAGACCGTGGCCGGCGCCAAAGGCGAAGATGCGGGCATGCTCAAGGAATCGCCCGATGATCGATTTGACACGAATGTTTTCGCTCAGGCCGGGCACTTGCGGGCGCAGACAGCATATGCCGCGCACGACAAAGTCGATACTCACGCCCGCCTGACTGGCGCGATACAGCGCATCGATGATGACGGGATCGACCAGCGCATTGCACTTTCCCCAGATGGCGCCGGGGCGGCCCGCCTTCACATGGGCGATCTCTTCCTCGATGTGATCGAGCAAGCGCTTCTTGAGACTGATGGGCGAAATCGCCATCCGTTTCAGATTGGCGGGCTCCGCATAGCCGGTGATGAAATTGAAAATCTGCCCCACGTCAGCGGCCAGCACGGGATCGGCGGTGAAGAAAGAAATGTCCGTGTAGATACGCGCCGTGAGCGGATGGTAATTGCCGGTTCCCACATGACAATAGGTTGCCAGACTCGCGCCCTCGCGACGCACAACCATTGACAGCTTGCCATGCGTCTTGAGTTCGATGAATCCAAAAACGACCTGCGCGCCAGCCCGTTCCAGATCGCGCGCCCAGCGGATATTCGCCTCTTCGTCAAAGCGCGCCTTCAACTCCACGAGCGCGGTGACTGACTTGCCAGCTTCTGCCGCCTCGATCAGCGCACGCACAATTGGGCTGTCCGAGGAGGTGCGATAAAGCGTCTGCTTGATCGCAACCACATTGGGATCGCGCGCAGCCTGCATCAGAAATTGCACCACAACATCGAACGATTCATACGGGTGATGGACGATGAAGTCCTTCTGCTTGATCGCCGCAAAGCAATCGCCCGCGTTATCGCGCACGCGCTCGGGATAGCGCGGATTGTAGGGCTCGAACTTGAGATCGGGCCGATTGAGGGAAACGATTTCCGACAGATCGTTGAGCGCAAGCATGCCCTGCTGCGTGTAGATATTGTCCTCGCCCACATCGAGCTGCGCCGCCACGAAGCTGCGGATTTCTTCTGGCGCCCGTGCGTCGATTTCAAGACGGATCACACGGCCACGGCGGCGGCGCTTGAGTGCGGATTCAAAAAACCGCACGAGATCTTCCGCTTCTTCTTCAAGCTCCAGATCGCTGTCGCGAATGACGCGGAAATGACCCTGACCCACAACCTTGTAGCCGGGAAAGAGCCGACCGGTCTGGCTCGCAATGACTGCTTCCAGCAAGACGAGCCGCACGCCCGGCTTATCGCCGTCCGGCAGACGCACAAAGCGTTCGACCTTCTGCGGCAGACGCACAAGCGCGTTGAGCCGCCGCGCCTCGCCCGTATGCACAAGATCAAGCGCGACCGAAAAACCAAGATTGGGAATGAACGGAAACGGATGGGCCGGATCGACAGCAAGCGGCGTCAGAATGGGGAAAATGTGCTGCATGAAATAATCATCCAGCCACTCGCGTTCGTGCGCCTCCAGATCGGCGATCTCGGCGATGACGATGCGCTCGCGCGAAAGGTCGTCTCGCAAAGCGCTCCAGCGCTTTTGCTGCTGTTCGACGAGTTCCGCCACTCGATGCCTGATCAACGGGAGTTGCTCGGCGGGCGTCAGCGCATCGTCGGACATGGTCGTCATGCCAGAGCGCATCTGGCCGAGCAGGCCCGCGACGCGCACCATGAAGAATTCGTCGAGGTTGTTCGCTGAAATGGAGAGGAAGCGCAATTGCTCCAGCAACGGGTGATTGCTGTTCGAGGCTTCCTCGAGCACGCGGCTGTTGAACTCGAGCCAGGAAAGCTCCCGATTGATGTAGCGTCCCGCCGGCAGCGCAAGAGCTACAGTCTTGCTGACCGAGGCTGGCGCCTTGGGAGCTGGCGCCGCCTTGCTGTCCTGAGTTGGCCTGCTGTCCTGATCTGGCCTGCGGTCCTGAGTTAGCCTGCTGTCCTGCGCCTCCGCAGAGCCCGCATCCACAGAGGGGCTCACATCGTCATGGGTCAGCGCATCTGCGTCGGGCTTCAACTTCTCTCTCCCCGTTCGGTTCCCCGCCACAATGACCTGCCGAACATGTCGATTGCGTGACAATCACATGTCGATGCCGCTTCTGCGCAGCACATCCGCCGTCATCGGGCGCGTGATCGCTCGACCCGCCGCCAGCGCTTCCTTGTCGAGCAACGCAACGACATTTCGCGCCGCATCCAGTGAGCGCTCGATGCGGTTGGCCAGATATTCAACCACGGAAGTGTCAACGACCAATTGCCGATCGAGAAAAAGCTTAACGAGAACTGCACGGATCAAGGCGTCGTCGGGTTCGCCGATTTCGATGGCGGGCGCCAGCCGCAGCCGCGACAGCAGATCCTTGATCTGCACGCCCCATGCGTCCGGCCAGGCGCGGGCTGTGATGGCGAGATAGCCCTGCCCGCTCTGAATGAGGTTGATGAGATGGAAAAGCTCGGCTTCCGCCAGCGGGGCGCGGTCGGCGTCCTCCACCAGTACAGCACCGGCGCCCGCGATGGCGGGCAGGTCCGCCAGCGGCAAGGACGCGGCGCTCAAAACGCGAGCATGGGCCCGCTGCGCCCAGATGGCTGCAAGATGGCTTTTGCCGGCGCCGGTTGGCCCCAGCAGCAGCAGCATCCGCCCCGGCCAGTTGGGCCAGCGTTCGAAAATCTCCCACGCAGTTTCATTTGAGGGTGAGATCAAGAAGTCTTCCCGCCCGAAACGGGGTTCGAGCGGTAAGGTGAGCGCCAGCTGGCTTGTGGGCTTTTTCACGGAATGATGTCCGGGTCTTTCGGCGCACGCGCCATGACGCCGGTATACAACGGACTGGTCCTGTACTGGCCGACGCCAAACCGCGTCAGCACGCCGATGATCGCGGCGATCGGCACCGCCAGAATAAGCCCCGTGAATCCGAACAGGCTGCCGAAGGCAAGCAGCGCGAACATCACCCACACCGGATGTAGACCCACAGCCTCTCCCACAAAACGCGGCGTGAGAATATTGCCCTCGATGAACTGGCCGACGAACTGAACCGCCAGCACCATGCCCAGCAGTCCCCAGCCCGGCCCCTGCACGAGCGCAACAGCGACCGAAAGGATCAACCCGGTCAATGATCCCACATAGGGAATGAAACTCAGAACGCCCGCCGTGATGCCGATGAGCATGCCGAAGTTAAGCCCCACCATCGTAAACCCAAGACCGTACCAAAGCCCCAAAAACAGGCAAACGAACGATTGCCCCCGGATAAAACCCGCCATGGCGGAATCGATTTGGAGCGCCAGCCCGCGCACCACTTCGCGATGGTCGACAGGCACGAGGTTATCAAGCGTCGTCAGCAGGCGGCGCCAGTCGAGCAGGAGGTAGAACGTCACGATGGGCGTAATCACAAGCAGCGAGACGAGACCGAGCAGCGCCTGCCCACCCTGCCAGAGCGATGAGAACACAGTGCCCAGCCAGCTAGCGCCCTGTTTGACGATCTCGCCAGTCTTGGGGAGACCCGCGTCTGTTTCGACCCCAAGCGGGGGAAGGCCGAAAAACTCGAGCGCGGGCTTGATGCGGTCCCCAATCTGATCGCCGTAGCGGCCAAGAAGATCGGCGAGCTGCGAGGCGTAGGATGGCATGCGCTCGATAAATTGCGCCGCCTGCTTGATCAGCACCGGCAGCAGCGCGACAACAGCCGAGAAAATCAGCAGCCCGCTTATCCCCACGATGAACAGGGAGGCGACAAGCCGGCTCATGCCCAGCCGCTGAAGGCGGGAGGCGATAGGGTCCAGCAGATAAGCGAGCGCGAGGCCGGCGGCGAATGGCATCAGCACGCCCGAAAGCAGCCACAGAAGCAGCGCGGTAATCACCGCCGCCACCAGCCAGAATTGGATCTGCCGTTCGACCTTCATGTCAGCTCCGCCCACCCATCGTAGACCCGGCGCGGCCGCGCGCGCGCCTCAAAGATCCATGTGACGGACCCATTGGGTCAGATATGCGGCTGCAGAGGCCAGCGTCAACGCCGCCACAACATAGAGCGAGACCGTGAACCACATCCCAAGCGGAAATGCGAACGCCTTGGCCGCCAGAACCGCCGAGGCAAAAGAGATCTGCGCCAGCGTGTTGAGCTTGGACACGAGAAGCGGGCGAATAGCCACCGGCTTGTCGAGGAGCCAGGACACCATCACGGCGCCCACGATCATCACATCGCGCGACACGACCAGAATGACAATCGTCGCAGGCAAAACGCCAACAACGGCCAGCGACACAAAGATCGAGACCAGCAACGCCTTGTCGGCGATGGGATCGAGATAAGCGCCCAACTCGGTGCGCAGATTGAAGCGTTTGGCGAGCCAGCCATCAACCGCGTCCGAGACGCCCGCGACAACGAACAGAATTAACGCCAGTCCCCATTCCGGCTGGATAATCAGCGACACAATGATTGGGACGAGCACCAGCCTGCCGAGGCTTATGAGGTTGGGCAGGCTGGCGAGTAAATGATGAGGATTCATGTTAGCCGAAGAACTACCATAAAGTTGGCCCACGGCCAGCCAAAAACTATTGCGTGCCCTCAAGACCAAGGCTTTTCACGAGATTGCCCCACTTTTCGCGCTCAGTGCGCAGATAGCTACGCAATTCCGCCGGGCTCGGCGTATCGAAGGGAATCAGGCCAAGCGCCGAAACCTTTTCCTTGATTTGCGGCTCGGCCATGATCCGCTTCATCTCGCCATGCAACTTCTGCACGATAGCGTCGGGCGTTCCGGCGGGAGCCAGAATCGCGTGCCAGGACACCGCCTCAAAATCCTTCTCGCCCGAGGCGACCGCAAACGGCGGCACATCCGGCAGCACCGG
>CANMLK010000044.1 GCA_947498445.1 Beijerinckiaceae bacterium | reverse complement strand
GGCCGCCTTGGTGGCTTGCTGGGGAGCTGTCTCGGCTTCCACTGACGGCGTCGATACGGCGCTCTGGGCCGGCGCGGGCGTCTCAGTCGGCATTGGCGCGACTGGGGCGACAGCCTCGACAACAGATGGAGCTTCTAAAGACGCCGGGCTGGCCTGCTCGGGGGCTTGCGCCACAGGTTCCGGCGAAGGCGCTGACGGACGCTCAACCGCAACTTCAGCGGCCGCAGGTTGAACCGCGACGACAGGCGCAGCCGCCTCTACCGATTGTTCAGCGCGCGGTTCTGAAACTGGCTCGACAGTGATTAGCGGCGCGCTCGCCACGGGAGCGGCGGGCTCGCCAATTGCGGGTGGCGTTACGGCCTCAACGCGATCAGCTGAATCCTGCGAAAAAGCAGGGGCGGCCAACGCCAGGAGCGGTGCGAACGAGAGGGGGGAAAGTCTGAAATGAAATCTCATGGCCCTGCGAGCTTCCCGTATTCCCGTTGGAACTCACGTGCGCTGGCGCACCATTCGTTCCGCGTCGCTCCTGCGACACAGAACAATCAATCGCGCAACGGTTCAAGAGCAAACGAGCAACACAGATCAGGCGACTGCGTCGCGGGCCTCGCCTTCTTCGCTCAGGCCATAATCCTTCATCTTGCGATAAAGCGTTGAGCGGCCAATGCCAAGACGTCGCGCAGCTTCGGACATTTGTCCGCGATAATGGGCGAGCGTGAACCGGATCGTCTCGCACTCAAGGCTTTCGAGTCGGCGCACATTACCGTTTTCGTCGAGCAATTTGAGCACGTTGGGGTCACGCATCTCCACGCGCACGATTTCACGCGGCGGATGAGCCATCGTCAGGCCCATTTGTGAGGGCGCATTGGGCACGCGCACGTCAAAGCCAACGGTCTGCGCAGCAATTTGCGGGAATTCGGCGACAGTCAGTTCATCGCCCTCGGCGAGAACCACGGCGCGGAATGCCGCATTTTCAAGCTGGCGGACGTTGCCGGGCCAATCGTAGGCGCACAATAACGCAAGCGCTTCCGCGCTGAGGCCCCGCACGCGGCGGCCCTCTTCGGCGGCAAAACGAGCAACAAACCGGCGCGCAAGTTCTGGAATGTCCCCGCGCCGCACCCGCAGGGACGGCACGCTGACGGGAAACACGTTGAGTCGGTAATAAAGGTCTTCGCGAAATTCGCCGCGCTTCACCTTTTCGATCAAATTCTGGTTCGTGGCGGAGATGATGCGGATATCGACCTTCACCGGCCGGCGCGAGCCAACTGGATCAATCTCGCCTTCCTGAATGGCGCGCAGCAGTTTCACCTGCGTCTCCAGCGGCAGCTCCCCGACCTCGTCGAGAAACAGCGTGCCGCCGTGGGCTTCAACGAACTTGCCGACGTGCTTGTCCACGGCGCCCGTGAAAGCGCCCTTCTCGTGGCCAAACAGGATTGATTCGACGAGATTTTGCGGCAGCGCCCCGCAATTCACCGTCACGAAGGGTCGTCCACGCCGATCCGACGCGGCCTGAATGCCGCGCGCGATCAACTCCTTGCCGACGCCTGATTCGCCTTCAATCAAAACCGGAATTTGTGACTTCGCCGCGCGCTCTCCCAGGCGCACCGCGCGCTCCATTTCCGGCGATCCGGTCGCCAGATCCTGCAGCGTCAAGGCGCCAGACGCGCGCCGCGTCGCACGGCGCAGTTCATCTTCCAAAGCGCCCGATTTCAAGGCGTTCTTGATCGACACCATCAGGCGCTCGGCGCCAACAGGCTTCACGACGAAATCGCTTGCGCCAGCGCGCATGGCGGACACAACCACCTCAATCGAGCCAAGGGCCGTCTGCACGATAACAGGCAGATTGCCACCGCGCTTGCGCAGCCTCGCCAGCACGCCCATGCCATCCAGATCGGGCATGACTAGATCGAGGATGAGGAGGGACACAGCAGGCTTTGCACCATCGTCCAGACGGGCGAGCGCAGCCTCTCCACCATCCACAGTCTCGGCGTCATAGCCGAATCGGCGAACCATGGCTTCGAGAAGCCGCCGTTGAACAGGGTCGTCGTCTGCGATCAGAACGGTAAGATTCATTGTGGTCCCATGCGCCGCCGGAAGGCTGGCGCGTTAGGGACAATGTGGCGAGTCTAGGTAAATGACCCGTTAAGTCTTGCTATTCCTGAGTTTTCTTCTGCGTTCGTGGGTGCCTCAGGTTCAATCATGGCCTCAAGCAATTTGACGAGCGACTCACGGTCGTTCGCGCACAGCGCGGCCAGCGTGGCTTCCTCGGACAGACGCGCCCGCTCCGGCAGCACGACCGCCAACGCCTCGCCCTCGGGCGTCAGGCTCAGCAATTTGCGGCGCGGATCGATGGGATCGGTCTGGCGGGAGACAGCGCCGCGCTTGAGCAGGCGCGTCACAAGTCCATGAACATTCGGCGCATCCATGCCAATCGCCTCGCCCAGTTCGCGCTGCGATAACGAACCCCGGACGTGTATCTCCCAAACCGCAGCCGCCTGCCGCGGCGTCAAATCAAGATCGGCAAATCCGCGCGCCGAGTTCTCAAGCGCCAGTTGATAAGCCCGCCGGAGCAAATGGCCCACGCGGGCGGTGGGGCCGCGCAACGGGGGCGCTGGAAAGGCAGGCTCCGCCATCTCTTTGCTCATGGGTCATTTGAACAGCAAGGGCGCGCCAGATCAAACGGCGCGCCCGATAAAGTCGCAACGATGTGGTTCGTTATTCGGCGGCGAAGGCGACGGCCTGTTCGTAATCGGTAGGCGCCACTTTCTCGGACGGGAAGATATCGCGCTCCTCGACCCATTCCTTCGTCGCCTCGTACATCTCGCGCGTGTAGGGCTCGAACACGATGCGCTCGCCGGGCCCAAACCGGCGTACATCCACCAGCTTGGCGTGCCGTTCGGGAAGCTCATTGAGATAATAATGGGTGAAGGACTGATGCATGCGGTCGATGTCCGCCTGCGCCTTGCGAAGCGCGTTGAAATATTTGCGCACGTCGCCAAGATCAACGCCCGGCGGCACCATGGCCGCGATCATGAAGGTGCAATCCAGAATCTTCCGGAATCCCAGCTGCTCCATAATGTAATACTGCATGCCGAACACGGTCGCCGCTGGCGCGATGCCATTGAGCAATTGATCGACGCGATCCGACGGCCCGCCGCCGAACTTCAGCTTCACAGCGTCGGCAGGCATGAATTGTTCAAGCGCCTGAATGGTCGTGTAATGGCTGCCCGACTGGTAGCCGACATGAACGTCGACGCCCGAAAGGTCTTCGGGCTTGCGGATGGTGGATGATTCGGGCACGAAAATGCCGCAGGGCGACACGGTGTAGGCTTCGCCCCAAAGTCGGCCATGGCTGGCGGAGGCCGCCATATTCACTGTCCAATGGCAGGCGCAGGAGATCGAGGCCTCTCGGCCTTGTTCATAGGTCTGATATGCGCCTGTGAGATTGTCGGAAACAACGTTAGCGCCCGCCTTGAAGTTTTCCGGCGCGGCCTTTGTCAGCAACCCGTGCTGGGTCAATTCGTAATCGAGGCCTTCCTCGACGAAATAGCCCTTGTCGTGAGCGATCCATTCCTGCAGGCGCCCATGCGTGTTCACAATGAATTTCGCCATTAGAACCTCCCGGTTTACCGTGCAGCTCTGGCTGTCTCCGGCCTTCAATGCGCCTTTCCTTATCATAATAACTATATTGCGCCTAGCGGTCCTGCGACCCTCTCGCGCCTTGCCAAATCGACTCCCCTCGCGTTATCGCCATAGTCACATCCCTCCGGCCAGACTGACGGTTCACTCATGACCATCAAGGCGTTTTCCACTCATTCAGCCCTCGCTCCGGCAGAGGCGGCGGCGCGGGCTTCGGTTGACCTTGGCCAACTGCCTGAATGGAACCTCGCAGACCTGTATCCGGCGATGGATTCCCCCGCTTACGCCAATGACCTCGCGCGGGGCGAAACAGAGTGCCGCGCTTTTGCGGAAAAATGGCGCGGCAAGCTTGCCGACATCACGGCCAGGCCAGACGCCAGCGCAAAGCTCACCGAGGCGGTGAAGGATTATGAAGCGCTGGAGGATCTCCTGGGCCGCATCATGTCCTATGCCGGACTGATCTATTCGGGCGACACGACCGATCCCCACCGCGCCAAATTCTATGGCGACGCGCAGGAGCGCATCACGAACGCCTCATCCGACCTCCTGTTCTTCACGCTGGAGATCAATCGCATCGACGACGCAGCGCTCGACAAGGCGATGAGCGCTGGCCCACTGGCGCGCTACCGTCCCTGGATTGAGGACGTGCGGCGCGAAAAGCCCTACCAGCTCGACGACAAGCTGGAGCAGCTGTTCCACGAAAAATCAGTCACCGGACGCAGCGCCTGGAATCGTTTGTTCGATGAAACCATCTCGGCCATGCGCTTTGATGTGGGCGGTCGCGAGCTAACGCTCGAGCCGACCCTCAACCTCATGCAGGACCCGACCGAAGATGTGCGCAAAGCTGCGGCCGAGGCGCTTGGCGCCACGCTGTCAAAGAACCTGCGGACGTTCGCACTTATCACCAACACGCTCGCCAAGGACAAGGAAATTTCGGACCGCTGGCGCGGCTTTGATGACGTGGCCGACTCTCGCCATCTGTCGAACCGCATCGAGCGCGAAGTGGTCGATGCGCTGGTTGAGGCTGTGCGCGACGCCTATCCGCGTCTGTCGCATCGCTATTACAAGTTGAAAGCCAAATGGTTTGATCGCGACGTTCTGGACTACTGGAACCGCAACGCGCCGCTGCCAAATGCGCCGACGCACGTCTACAAATGGAATGAGGCGCGCGACCTTGTGCTGACCGCCTATGGCGAATTCTCGCCGCGGCTGGCCGATATCGCAAAGCGTTTCTTTGACGATAACTGGATCGACGCGCCTGTGCGCCCCGGCAAAGCGCCCGGCGCCTTTGCGCACCCAACCGTGCCATCAGCGCATCCTTATGTGCTGGTGAATTATCAGGGCAAGACGCGCGATGTGATGACGCTGGCCCACGAATTGGGCCACGGCGTGCATCAGGTGCTGGCGGCGCCCAATGGCGCCCTCATGGCGCCCACGCCTCTGACGCTTGCCGAAACCGCATCGGTGTTTGGCGAGATGCTGACCTTCCGCTCCCTGCTCGCCAACACGGCGAACGCAGCGCAACGCCGCACGATGCTTGCGGCCAAAGTGGAGGACATGCTTAACACCGTCGTGCGGCAAATCACGTTCTATTCCTTCGAACGCAAACTGCACACGACACGCCGCGAAGGCGAACTCACGGCCGAGCAAATCTCCAAACTGTGGATGAGCGTGCAGGCCGAAAGCCTCGGGCCGGCCATTCGCTTTGGGCCCGGCTATGAATCCTACTGGGCCTACATCCCGCACTTCGTGCATTCGCCGTTTTACGTCTACGCCTACGCGTTCGGCGATTGCCTTGTGAACTCGCTTTACGGCGTTTATCAAAACGCTGCGGGCGGCTTCCAGGACAAGTATTTCGCGCTGCTCTCTGCTGGCGGTTCAAAGCACTACACTGAGCTGCTCAAGCCCTTCGGTCTCGACGCGCGCGATCCAGGCTTCTGGCAGATTGGTCTGGGCATGATCGAGGGCATGATCGCGGAACTGGAGACGATGGACGCGTGAGCCTCTAACGCACGCGCGTCTGTCGCAAACCTGTCACGTATATCCGTCATTTTGGATATATGGATACGACAGACGCCATCACGGCTCTAACCGCCCTGGCCCAGATGTCGCGCATGGAGACATTCCGCGCACTGGTGCAGCATGAGCCCAAGGGCGTTCCCGCCGGCGAACTGGCGCGCCTCATCGCCATTCCCCAAAACACAATGTCAGCGCATCTCGCAATTCTCGCGCGAGCCGGGCTTGTGCGCGGCGAGCGCCGCAGCCGCTCGATCATTTACCGCGCGGACCTCGCGCGCCTGCGTGAAGTTGCGACCTTCCTGCTCAAGGATTGCTGTGGCGGCAGATCCGAAATCTGCGCGCCTCTCATCGCAGAACTCACGTCTTGTTGCACGCCCGGAGCCTCCAAATGAGCGACCACATCTACAATGTTCTTTTTCTTTGCACGGGCAACACAGCCCGCTCCGTCCTGGCCGAAGGCATTCTGCGCAAGGACGGCGCCGGCAAGTTCCGCTCGTTCTCGGCGGGCAGTCAACCCAAGGGAGTGGTCAATCCCTTCGCGCTGGAGACGCTTGAAGCTTTCAAATATCCCACCGACGGCTTCCGCTCGAAGAGCTGGGAAGAATTTGCGGCGACCGACGCGCCCGTGATGGATTTCGTTTTCACCGTCTGCGACAGCGCCGCAGGCGAAGCCTGTCCGTTCTGGCCAGGCCAGCCGATGACGGCGCATTGGGGCATACCCGACCCTGCCGCTGTCGAGGGAACGGACCTTGAGAAACAAGCCGCGTTTAATGAGGCGTTCCGCTTCTTGCGCAATCGCATTGGCGCCTTCGTCAATTTGCCCATCAAGAGCATTGATAAACTGTCGCTAGGCGCAAAGCTGCGCGAGATTGGCCGCATAGACGGCGCCACAGATAGAGCCAAGGGCGACTGATGCACACGTTCGACATCAAGCGCCGATTGACCGCCGAAGCGCTGGGCACAGGCCTTCTGGTCGCAACAGTCGTTGGCTCCGGTATCATGGCGGAGGCGCTGACCAAGGATGTCGCCCTGCAATTGCTCGGCAACACCCTGCCAACCGGCGCAATCCTTGTAGTCCTGATCACTATTTTAGGCCCGATCTCCGGCGCCCACTTCAACCCTGCGGTCACGCTGGCTTTTGCATGGCGCGGCGACTTCAAGCGGAGTGAAGTCGTTCCCTATGCTTTGGCGCAAATCGCCGGCGGCGTGCTGGGCGCGATCATCGCCCACGCAATGTTTCAATTACCGCTGGTCGAGTTTTCGGTGAAGGTGCGCACAGGCCTTCCGCAATGGTTTGCTGAGGGCGTGGCGACCTTCGGCCTGTTGGCTACAATACTTGGCGGGCTGCGCTTCAACGCCGTCGCGATTCCTTGGCTGGTTGGTTTGTACATCACAGCCGCCTACTGGTTCACGGCCTCGACATCATTCGCCAACCCCGCTGTGGCCATTGCGCGCTCTTTCACCAACACCTTTTCCGGCATTCGCCCGCTGGACCTGCCCGCCTTCATCGTCGCCCAATTGATTGGCGCGGCGCTCGCTGTAGCCTTATTCGGATGGTTGCTGCGCGATGAGAAGACGCCACGCGCGAACAGTCCTGAGACTGGAGCCAAATCTTGAACGTCGTCATCCATCACAATTCAGAATGCGGCACCTCACGCAATACGCTCGCGATCCTCAACGCTGCTGGCTATGAGCCAATTGTCATTGAATATCTGAAGACGGGCTGGACGCGCCCTCAGCTTATGGGCCTGTTCACGGCAGCGGACCTGACGCCGCGCGAGGCGTTGCGCGTCAGCAAATCGCCCGCCGCAGAAATGGGCCTCACCAATCCGGATGTGGACGACGAAACGCTTCTCGCGGCGATGGTTGAACATCCCATTCTCGTCAACCGCCCCATCGTCTGCACGCCAAGGGGCGTTCGCCTTTGCAGGCCGAGCGATCTGGTTCTTGATCTGCTTGACCGTTTGCCGCCCGGCCCCTTCAACAAGGAAGACGGATCGCCACTGATTGACGCTGAGGGGCGCCGCGTTGGCTGACTCTGACGCCACGCCAAACATCAGCGACGCGTGTTTCCAACCGCCAGAAGCAGAAAAGCTCTTTGCGCCTGCGCGATCTTCGCATCCGCCACGCATCTTGCTGCTGCACGGGTCGGTGCGCAAACGCTCCTTCAGCCGCCTGGCGAACGAGGAAGCCGCGCGGATTTTAACGCGGCTGGGCGCACAAACGCGCGCGTTCGACCCCTCTGGTTTGCCACTACCCGACGATGCGCAGGACGATCATCCAAAAGTACGCGAGCTGCGTGAACTGGTGATGTGGTGCGAGGGCATGGTGTGGTGCTCGCCCGAGCGTCACGGCGCGATGACGGGCATTTTGAAGTCGCAGATCGACTGGATTCCGCTGTCCCTTGGCGCCGTGCGGCTAACGCAAGGCAAGACGCTGGCCGTCATGCAGGTGAGCGGTGGATCGCAATCATTCAACGCCATCAATCAGCTGCGCATCCTGGGCCGATGGATGCGCCTCGTCACGATTCCTAATCAATCGTCGGTCGCCAAAGCCTTCATGGAGTTTGACGAGCACGACCGCATGAAGCCATCCGCTTACTACGACCGGATCGTGGACGTGATGGAGGAGCTGATGAAATTCACGCTGCTCACGCGTGATTGTGCGGGCTATCTTGTTGATCGCTATTCCGAGCGCCAGGAAAGCGCGGCGGAGCTTTCAAAGCGGGTCAACCAGCGTTCGATCTGAGTGGCGCACAAATGAAAAAGGCCGGTCTTGCGACCGGCCTTTATAATATCAAATGAAAGAAGCCTCAGCGCGGCAGAAGCGTCTTGCCCATCAGGTGCTCGTCTACAGAACGCGCGCACTGACGGCCCTCGCGGATCGCCCACACGACAAGTGACTGACCGCGACGCATGTCGCCGCAGGCGAATACTTTTTCCATCGACGACTTGTACTGGATTGTATTGGCGGCGACGTTGCCGCGCGGGTCCAGCTTCACGCCCAGTGCGTTGATCATACCCTCGTGAATCGGCGAAACGAAGCCCATCGCGAGCAGAACAAGATCGGCCTTGAGGTCGAACTCAGATCCGGCGATTGGCTGGAACTTGTTATCCACGCGCACGCAGCGCAGCGTCTTTACATTGCCGTTGCCAAGAAACTCGACAGTGTTGACAGCAAATTCGCGCTCGGCGCCTTCTTGATGCGACGACGATGTGCGCAGCTTCAGCGGCCATTCCGGCCACGTAAACAATTTGTTTTCCGTCTCCGGCGGCTTGGACATGATTTCAAGTTGCGTCACGGAGAGAGCGCCCTGACGCACCGACGTGCCAATGCAATCTGAACCGGTGTCGCCGCCGCCGATGACCACGACATGCTTGCCGCTGGCCAGAATCGGCTCGTTTGTCGTCACAGGCTCGTTGGACACACGACGATTTTGCTGCGGCAGGAAATCCATCGCGAAATGGATACCCTGCAAATCGCGGCCCGGGATGGCTAGATCGCGCGGCTTTTCCGAACCGCCCGCCAGCACGACAGCGTCATGTTCAGCCACCAGCTGATCAACCGGCATCGAGACGCCGACGTTGATGTTGTAATGGAAGGTGATGCCCTCTTCGCTCATCTGGCCGACGCGCCGATCAATGAGCTGCTTTTCCATTTTGAAATCGGGGATGCCATAGCGCAGCAAGCCGCCGGCTTTGCACTGCTTTTCATAAACATGGACATCGTGACCAGCGCGCGCCAATTGCTGCGCGCACGCCATGCCTGCCGGCCCGGAGCCGATAACCGCGATCTTCTTGCCTGTCTTTTCCTTGGGAACGTCAGGTTTGATCCAGCCTTCTTTCCAGGCGCGATCGACGATGGCGCATTCAATCGTCTTGATCGTGACCGGTGTGTCCTCAAGGTTCAGCGTGCACGACGACTCGCACGGCGCGGGGCAGACGCGGCCCGTGAACTCGGGGAAGTTATTCGTCGAATGGAGATTGCGCGATGCTTCCGCCCAGTCGCCGCGATAGACGAGATCGTTCCAGTCCGGGATCTGGTTGTTCACCGGACAGCCGTTGTGACAATACGGAATACCGCAATTCATGCAGCGCGCCGCCTGGTCCTTCGTCGCCGCTTCGGAAAGCGGAATGACGAATTCCTTGTAGTGACGAATGCGGTCAGCCGCAGGCGCGTACTTGCGGTCCTGCCGGTCGATTTCGAGGAAGCCTGTAACCTTGCCCATCGATCACTCCCCCGCCACAGCTGCGGGCTGCAGTTGCATCATTTCGTTCAGCGCGCGCCGGTACTCGACCGGCATCACCTTGCGGAACTTGCTCTTGTACGCATCCCAATTGTCGAGGATGTCCTGCGCACGGCCTGAACCGGTATAGCGCAAATGGTTCGAGATCAGCTGATGCAGGCGCTCCGCATCAAAGCGCGTCATGTCGCTCATCACGTCCACGCGGCCGTGTATCTGCAAGTCGCCGCCCTGATGATGAAGACGCTGATTCAACTCCTCCTCCTCGGTGACGGATTCTAGCTCAACCATCGAAAGATTGCAGCGCGTTTCGAACAGATTATCCTCGTCGAGCACGTAGGCGATGCCGCCTGACATGCCCGCCGCAAAGTTGCGCCCGGTCGGGCCCAGTACGACGACAACACCGCCGGTCATGTATTCGCACCCGTGATCGCCCGTTCCTTCAACAACGGCGATCGCGCCGGAATTGCGCACGGCGAAGCGTTCGCCCGCAACGCCATGAAAGTAACATTCGCCAGCGATGGCGCCGTAAAGCACAGTGTTGCCCACGATTATCGACTCATGGGGCGTGATCTGCGTCGCCTCGACCGGCGGGCGGATGATAATGCGTCCGCCCGACAGGCCTTTGCCGACATAATCGTTGGCCTGTCCGTCAAGCTCCAGCGTCACGCCGCGCGCAAGCCATGCGCCAAAGCTCTGGCCTGCAGTGCCTTTCAGGCAAATGCGGATCGTGTCGTCGGGCAGGCCGTCATAGCCATACTTCAACGCAATTTCGCCCGACAACATGGCGCCGGTCGCGCGATCCACGCTGCCAATCGTCCCGCTGATATCGACATGCGTCTTGTTGTCGATGGCGTCGCGCGCCTGCGCGATGAGCTTCTGGTCCATGACCTTGTCGAGGCCGTGGTCCTGCGTCTGCGTGTGGAAAATGTCCACATCGGGTCCAACTTCGGGCTTGTGAAACAGCGCCGAGAAATCGAGCCCCTTCGCCTTCCAGTGGCTGATAGCTTCGCTCTTGTCGAGCATCTGCAACTGGCCAACCATTTCGTTGAAGGTGCGGTATCCGAGCTTGGCCATCCACTCGCGCACTTCTTCAGCGACGAAGAAAAAGAAGTTGATCACGTGCTCGGGCTGGCCAACGAAACGCTTGCGCAGCACGGGGTCCTGCGTCGCCACGCCCACCGGGCAGGTGTTGAGATGACACTTGCGCATCATAATGCAGCCCGCCGCAATCAGCGGCGCGGTCGCAAAGCCGAACTCGTCAGCCCCGAGCAGCGCGCCGATGATGACGTCGCGGCCCGTACGCAAACCGCCGTCGACCTGCACCGCGATACGCGAGCGCAGGCGATTGTAAACGAGCGTCTGGTGCGTTTCGGCAAGCCCGATCTCCCACGGGCTGCCCGCGTGCTTGATGGAGGTGAGCGGCGATGCGCCCGTGCCGCCCTCATAGCCCGAGATCGTCACGTGATCCGCGCGGCCCTTCGAAACGCCGGCGGCGACTGTGCCGACGCCGACTTCTGACACGAGCTTCACCGACACGGCGGCGCGCGGATTGACGTTCTTCAAGTCGAAGATCAGCTGCGCCAGATCTTCAATTGAATAGATGTCGTGATGGGGCGGCGGCGAGATAAGGCCGACGCCCGGGGTCGAATGGCGCACCTTGGCGATCACCGCATCAACCTTGTGGCCCGGCAATTGGCCGCCTTCGCCGGGCTTTGCGCCCTGCGCCATCTTGATTTGAATCATGTCGGAATTGACGAGGTATTCCGCCGTCACGCCAAAGCGGCCCGACGCGACCTGCTTGATGGCGGAACGCTTGGAATCGCCATTCGCCATGGGCTTGTAGCGATCCGATTCCTCGCCGCCCTCGCCCGTGTTCGACTTGCCGCCAATGCGGTTCATCGCAATCGCCAGCGTGGTGTGCGCCTCGCGGGAGATCGAGCCATACGACATCGCGCCCGTCGCAAAGCGACGCACAATGGACGCGGCCGATTCAACTTCCTCCAGCGGCACGCTCTGCCGGCCTTCCTCTTCCGCGGTGCGGATGCGGAACAGGCCGCGCAGCGTCAGGAACCGCTCTTCCTGATCGTTGAGCAGCTTTGCGAACTCGCGATATTTTTCCTGCGCATTGCCGCGCACCGCGTGCTGCAAAAGCGACACCGATTGTGGCGACCAGGAATGGGCCTCGCCACGGATGCGATAGGCGTATTCGCCGCCAACCGATAGCGCCGTGCGATAGATTGGCGAGTCGCCGAACGCGTCGGCATGGCGCTCCGCGGTTTCTTGCGCAACTTCCGCAAGGCCGACGCCGCCAATGCGCGAATGCGTGCCCGTAAAAAAACGGTCGACGAACGACTTCGACAGGCCGATGGCGTCGAAGATCTGCGCGCCGCAATAGGATTGGTAAGTGGAAATGCCCATCTTGGACATCACCTTCAGCAATCCCTTGTCCACCGACTTGATGAAGCGCTTGCAGGCTTCGTAGCCGTCCACTTCCTCGGGGAATTCCTTCGCCATCGACGCGAGCGTGTCGAACACGAGCCAAGGGTTCACCGCTTCCGCGCCATAGCCCGCCAGACAGGCGAAGTGATGCACTTCGCGCGCTTCTCCCGTCTCCACGACAAGGCCGACCGACGTCCGCAGCCCCTTGCAGATCAGGTGATGATGCACGGCCGCCGTCGCCAGCAATGCCGGAATGGCGATGCGGTCCGGTCCAACGAGACGGTCGGACAGGATGATGATGTTGTACCCGCCGCGCACAGCGTCTTCAGCGCGCTGGCAAAGCCGCTCCAGCATGGCCTCCATCGCCTCGGCGCCGCGTTCGCTCATGTACGTGATATCGAGCGTCTTGGTGTCGAAGGAATCCTCGAACGAGCCGATGATGCGGATCTTCTCAAGGTCTCCGTTGGTCAGAATCGGTTGGCGCACCTCAAGCCGCTTGCGCTTGGCGTTGCCTTCCAGATCGAAGATGTTCGGACGCGGCCCGATGAACGACACGAGGCTCATCACGAGCTGCTCGCGGATCGGGTCGATCGGCGGGTTCGTCACCTGCGCGAAGTTCTGCTTGAAATAAGTGTAGAGCAGTTTCGACAGGGTGGAGAGCGCCGAAATCGGCGTGTCCGTGCCCATCGAGCCCGTCGCCTCTTCGCCGGTGATCGCCATCGGCGCGAGCAGAATTGACAGATCTTCCTGCGTGTAGCCAAAGGCCTGCTGACGATCCAGCAGCGACACGTCGGTGCGCGCCGCGCGCGCCTCCACAGGCTTGAGGTCTTCGAGCACGATCTGCGTGCGATCGAGCCACTTCTGATAGGGATGCGACGTCGAGAGCGTATGCTTCATCTCATCGTCGGAGACGATGCAGCCTTGTTCAAGGTCGACAAGCAGCATCTTGCCGGGCTGCAGGCGCCACTTCTTGATGATCTTCTCTTCAGGGATCGGCAGCACGCCCATCTCGGACGCCATGACGACGAGGTCGTCATCGGTGACGAGATAGCGCGCCGGCCGCAGGCCATTGCGATCCAGCGTCGCGCCAATCTGGCGTCCGTCCGTAAATGCCATCGCGGCGGGGCCGTCCCACGGCTCCATCAGCGCAGCATGATACTCGTAGAACGCGCGGCGCTCTTCATCCATCAACGGGTTGCCAGACCACGCCTCGGGGATGAGCATCATCATCGCATGCGCGAGCGAGTAACCGCCCTGCACAAGAAATTCGAGCGCGTTATCAAAGCACGCCGTGTCCGACTGACCTGCATAGGAAATCGGCCAGAGTTTGGAAATGTTGTTGCCGAACAGCTTTGACTCGACGGACGCCTGACGGGCAGCCATCCAGTTCACGTTGCCGCGCAGCGTGTTGATCTCGCCGTTGTGCGCAACCATGCGATAGGGATGGGCGAGACGCCATGAGGGGAACGTATTCGTCGCAAAGCGCTGATGGACAAGCGCGAGCGCGCTTTCAAAGCGCGGGTCACTCAAGTCCTTGTAATAGGAGCCGAGCTGCGAGACGAGAACCATGCCCTTGTAGACAATCGTGCGGCACGACATCGACACGGGGTAATATTCCGCCGTGTCGCGGCGCCCCAGCGCATAAACAGCGTTCGACGTGGCCTTGCGCGCCACATACATCCGGCGCTCGAAATCATCCTCGTCGGTGACGCCGGGGCCGCGACCGATAAAGGCCTGGCGCATAACCGGTTCAACAGCCTTCACGGCCTCGCCAAGATCGGAGCTGTCGACGGGCGTGTCGCGCCAGCCCAGCAGGGTCAGACCCTCGTCTGCCAGCACCCGCGCCATGAGCGCTTCGATTTCGCCGCGCGCGTTGGCCTCCTGCGGCATGAAGAATTGCCCCACGCCATATTCGCCCGGCCCAGGCAGCGTGACGCCAAGCGTCGCGCATTCAGCGCGAAAGTACGCATGCGGCAATTGCACGAGAATGCCGCAACCGTCGCCGAGCTTGGGATCTGCGCCGACCGCGCCGCGATGATCGAGGTTGAGCAGAATCTGCAGACCCTGCTGCACGATCGCGTGGCTCTTGCGATTTTTGACGTTGGCGACAAAGCCGACGCCGCAGGAATCGCGCCCGAGCGCGGGGTCGAAAAGGCCACGGGCCTCAGGCAGGGACGGGTCATAGACGCCAGTCATAGAAAATGCTCCGGGAAACTGTCAGGCGATACGTTGCAGACGATACGTTGATGCGGCGCGTTCAGGCTTCGACAGGCGCAGAGGCGCCCGGACTCCGTTTTCGGAGCCAGCGTTTGCATTTGCCGCCGTTTCGCCACTCATACGCGTACATCGCCCGCTCCAAATCGTCTGCGATCGATTATGCTCGCGGTTCGCCCGCATTCGCTGCTCATTCGGCCCGAAGATGCAGGCCGCGCGACGACTGGGAGGAAAACCACCTCTGGCCGACAACGCGCCCATATCTAGCCCTGGCCAAAATGGTCAGCAAGGCTGTCCTATCGCAAGCGCGCGAACATGACAGATTTAGGGCAGGCGCACAAGCAACGAAAGTGCGCTTTTCAACGCATTGCCTCGCATTCTGGGCGCATTGATGCTGCGCTATAGCTACTCCTTTTGGAGACATTCATGACCATCAAGACTTCGAATTCGGGGCTTTGCTCCGCCGTCGCCATCGCCGCGCTCATTGCGGGCAGCCCGGCCCTTGCCGCCCAGATCGAGGCGAAATCTCGCATTTCCAGTGTGATTGTGTATCCCGATTCCGCGCGGATCGCGCGTGTCCTTGAGATTGAGCTTCCTGCGGGGGCGACCTCCGTCCTACTGCGCGGCCTGCCGCTGAACCTTGATCCCGCCTCGCTCCGTGTGGAGGGCGAAGGCACGACGCCTTTTTCCATCGGCTCCGCCCAGACCCGCGTCGCGCCAGCCGACCCAAAGGCCATCCCGGAATCAGCGGCCCGTCGTCTGCGCGATCTGCAAACCCAAGGTGAGACAATCAAGACGCGGATCGGCGCGCTTGAAGGCCGCCGCGGCATGATCCAGCGCTTCGCGGACGCAGGGCCGGACAAACTCGGCGGATCAGGCGGGCTCGATGTCGCCAAATGGACCGAGGCCATCGAGGCCATCGGCCGCGAGTTCGCCAAGGTCGGCGAGGACATTCGCATCACGACCGCAGAGCAGGCGGCAGTGCAGGAGCAAATCCGCGCGCTGGAGGCCTCCAACCGCGGCCCCTCCGGCGCCCAGCCCGCGCGCGATGTCATCGTCGACGTGGAGGCGCCCGCCGCATCGAAGGCGTCGATCACCGTCACCTATCAGGTGCGCGGGGCATACTGGCGCCCCGCCTATGATGTGAAACTCACAACCGACAAGGGCGCAAAAGCGCAGATGGAGATGGTGCGCAGCGCGCTCGTGCGCCAGCGTACGGGTGAGGATTGGGCCAACGCCGAAATAGCCGTCTCCACCTCCCGTCCGGGACGTGGCGTGAAGGCGCCCGACGTCTTCACCGAACGGCTCGCATTCTTCGATCCACAAGTTTACGCGCGCGACCGCGCAAACAACGCCGGGGTGCGTGAATCCGTCGCCCGCGAGCAGGTAATGGCCGCAGCGCCCGCTCCGGCCGCGATGCGCGCCGAGGAACGCGAGGCCGTTCTGGAAGCCGGCGATTACGAAGCCGTGTTCCGCATCCACGGCCGCATTGATCTGGCGAGCGACGGCAGCGAGGGCTCGCTGCGCATCGGTACGCGCCAGATCACCGCCGATCTGTCCGTGCGCGCGGCCCCGGCTTTCGATCAGACCGCTTATCTGGAAGCCAGTTTCGTGAACACGGAAGAAGCGCCGATTCTGCCGGGCGAAGTATCGATCCAGCGTAATGGCGTGTTCGTGGGTCGCGGTCAGCTGGCAATGGTTGCGCCGGGCGCCCAGACCCGCATCGGCCTTGGCGCAGACGAGCGCGTGAAAATCGAGCGCAAGCCTGTCAGCCGCAAGGAAAACGAGCCCACCTGGTTTGGCCAGACAAAGCAGGAGGTGCGCGAATTCCGCACCACCGTCCAGAACCTGCACCCGTTCCCCATCAGGACCTTTATCGTCGATCGCATTCCGATTTCGGAAAACACCGCCATCACCATTGAGCAATTGGCGGCGACAACGGCGCCGAACGACAAGACGGTGGAAGGCCGGCGCGGCGTGCTGGGCTGGACCTTTGACCTCGCGCCCAACGATACAAAGGAGATCAAGCTCGCATACCGCATGCGCTGGCCAGCGGACCGTGACGTGACCTTCGAGACATTGCCCGACAATGGCGAGCGGCCCATCCCGCTGCCGCGCCCGGTGCGGTGAAGTAGCGCCCGTCCATCCTTCATGCGCGGGCTTGACCCGCGCATCCAAACGCAAACGCCTGCGAGCGCAAGTCCTCGGTAATTCCCACTTGCCGCCTGGGTCGCCGGATCAAGTCCGGCGATGACGCGCTCGCGGATGCAGCCCCCTCCCTTTACGCCAGCGCCGGTTCGCGCGATAGCTGGAGCCATAGTCCAAGGAGCCGCCTATGAAGACCCGCGCCGCCGTCGCTTTCGCCGCCCAGAAGCCGCTTGAGATTGTCGAGATTGACCTCGACGGACCAAAGGCCGGGGAAGTCCTCATCGAGGTGAAAGCGACCGGCATTTGTCACACCGATTATTACACGCTGTCGGGCGCGGACCCCGAAGGCCTGTTCCCCTGCGTGCTTGGCCATGAGGGCGCTGGCATTGTCGTGGATGTCGGCCCCGGCGTGACCACGCTGAAGAAGGGCGATCACGTTATTCCGCTCTACACGCCCGAATGTCGCCAGTGTAAAAGCTGCCTGTCGCGCAAGACGAACCTGTGCACCGCTATCCGCGCAACGCAGGGCAAGGGCGTGATGCCCGACGGCACAAGCCGCTTCAAATGCGACGGCGAACCCGTTCTGCATTACATGGGCACGTCGACATTCTCCAATTTCATTGTGGCGCCTGAAATCGCCGTGGCGAAAATCCGCGAGGACGCGCCCTTCGACAAGGTTTGCTACATCGGCTGTGGCGTGACGACAGGCATCGGCGCGGTCATCTGGACGGCGAAGGCGGAGGCCGGGTGCCGCGCCATCGTGTTCGGGCTTGGCGGCATTGGCCTCAACGTCATTCAGGGCCTGCGCCTGATCGGCACCGAGCAGATCATCGGCGTTGATCTCAACCCCGGCAAGAAGGCCATGGCCGAGAAGTTCGGCATGACGCATTTCGTCAATCCCACCGAAGTCGGCGCGGACCTTGTGCCCTATCTCGTGAACCTCACCGGCGGCGGCGCCGACTACACGTTCGACTGCACCGGCAACGTCAATGTCATGCGCCAGGCGCTTGAGGCGTGCCATCGCGGCTGGGGCGAATCGATCATCATCGGCGTGGCTCCATCGGGCGCGGAGATTTCGACGCGACCTTTCCAGCTTGTCACCGGACGCGTCTGGAAGGGCACAGCGTTTGGCGGCGCGCGTGGCCGCACCGATGTGCCGCGCATCGTCGACTGGTACATGGACGGACGCATCAACATCGACGACCTCATCACGCACAAGCTGCCGCTCGAGCGCATCAACGAAGGCTTTGACCTGATGCACGAAGGCAAGTCGATCCGCGCCGTAGTCGAGTTCTGACGAACGCGTTCCTTGCCGGGGAAACTGGATGCACGCTGCAACAAAGCCTGTCCCCGGCGAGCCCGTCACGGCAAAGAGCGTGGGCCCGCGCAAGGCGCTCGTTCTGGCGTTTCTGCTCGCGCTTGCGACGCTAGGCGCGATCTACTGGAACGACCAGTATCTGACAGGCGCCCATGCGATGGCGCTGACTGCCGCCCTCGCATCATGCGCCGTTGTCATCACGCGCAGGGCCTTTCTGTCGGCGACAATCGCGGCGGCTGTTGTGGCCTTCGTGCTCGCCATATCTTTCATCAAGCGTAAGCAGACTGATTTCATCCTCCACGCGTGGGATCTTTTCGACACCGCGCTCTGGCGCTTCTCGCTCGTTGACATCGCCAGCGCGTATCCGTTCGCAACGGCTCTTGCGGCGCTTTCAATCCTGACGATGGTTTGCGCTCCGCTCATTCTGCTCTGGCGCGAGCCGCGCAACGTGCGGCGCCTGCCCGCACTCGCAGCATTTGTGATCTGCGCACTCTCTGGTGTTGTCATTGCGCGTGTGGAGGGTGGCCCGCGCCACATGCAGTACACGTTCCCAGACAGGCATCTCTCCTCTTTCTATTCATCGTGGCCCGAAGCCCTGGAGACTTTGGCGCGCGGACAATTGATCGATGCCGCGCCGGGGCGCGGCGCCCCGTTCGATCCCGCGCCTGCGTGCGCGCCGCAGGGCAAGCCGCCGCACATCATCCTCATTCATCAAGAATCTGTGACGCCGCCCGGCCCCCTGAAAGGGCTCGACTATGATCGCGCGCTTGACGACCTCTTTCGCTCGCATGACGCAAGCAGTCGCGGCATGCGCGTGGAGACGTATGGCGGAGCCTCGTGGCTAACGGAATTCTCCGTCCTGACAGGCGCTGCCAGCCGCTTCTTTGGTTCGATCCGTCACTTCGTGCAGATTTACATGGCGGGTCGCATCGACGATGCGTTGCCAAACGTGCTCGCCCGCTGCGGCTACACGAACATAATGTTCTACCCCTACCTCAAGGGTTTCTTCGGCTCGGCGCGTTTCTTCGAGACGTCGGGGATCAAGCAGATTTACGATGCGCACGACCAGAAGGCCCTCTCATCCATGGAGAAGGACTCTTTCTACTACGCCAACATGCTGACCGAGATTGGCCGGCGCGTCGAACGCAAGGAAGGGCCACTTTTCATCTATCTTCAAACCATGGCGGCGCACTGGCCTTATGACGTAACCCATTGGCCGGAGCGAAAGGTCAAGGGCGGTGGACCTAGCACGCACCCGGAAATGAACGAGTTTCTGCGACGCCTTGCGATGGCGCAGGAAGATTACGCAGCGCTGCTCAAAGATCTCGCTTCGCGCTTTCCCGACGAGCGTTTTCTCCTCGTACATTACGGCGATCACCACCCGCTGGCGACGCGATTTTTCTTCGGCTTGGAGGCGGAAGAGATTGAGAAGATCAACGATACGCTGCCGGAAACGTCCCCCGCCTTCGTCACCTATTTCGCCGTCAACGGCGTCAACTACGCGCCGCCCGCGCTGCCAGACATCAATGTGATCGATTCGGCCTATCTCGGCGCCGTGATTCTTGAGCAGGCGCAATTGCCCATGCCCGATTCATGGCGCGAACGCGCACAGCTTATTCGCGCCTGCGATGGGCGCTATGCGCTGTGCCCTGACAGACAATCGATCCTGCAATTTCACCGCAGGCTCATCGATTCCGGCCTGCTCATCGCGCGATAGAAGCCGTCAGTCCGCCAACGCGCGCAGCGCTTGCGCCGCAGCCCGCTCGCCGCTTTGCCAGGCTCCATGCGCGGTCGAGAAATCATGCAGCGACGTGGCCTCGCCAGCAAAGAAAATCCGGTCCTCAAAGGGCTCCGCAAGCTGCGAGCGGCGCGCCCATTCACCGGGCAATGCGTGCGAATACGAACCGAGCGCGTGCGGATCGCTTGCCCAGAAGCTCGCACACAACGGCCGCAGCCGCGTCTTCCACGACGAGCCCAGCGCCGCAGCGATTTCGTTGATGGCGACATCAGCGAAACCTGCAAGGCCGTCCTTCTCCACATCGCGCCCGAACCGGCCGCCGAAGTATCCTTCAATCATGGGCCGGCCAAAGGGGCGCAAGTGATAGGCCCCGATATCAGTGCGGTCGCGGGCGCCAAACAGCCGCGCATTGTCGGGCAAATTTTCCGCGCCATCGGCGGCGAGAAAGATCTTGTTGGCGACGCCCAGCGGCAGCGCGGCGCAGGCCTCAATCTTGTCGGCAAGTCCTGGCGAAAACCGCAACGCACCCGATGCGATGACGTTGGTTGGCGTTGTCACGATGACAGCGCGCGCCCGCATGTCGCCCCTTGCAGTGACGACGCGCAAGTGCGAACCGCTGTGGTCAATGACACTTGCCGCGCAATCAACGATAATGTTTTGGCCTTGCGCCAGTTTCGAGAACAGCGCGCCATAGCCTTCCACAACGCGGAAGTTCATTTCCGTATCGTGATAATTGACGAAGTCCTTGGTCGAGAGCCGCTCAAGCTCGGTTCCGTTGACATATGTGGACACCGCGTTGATCAGCGGGTTCCAGGCGTCGCCGGGCGCAAGGTGACGCGCAGCTTCGCTGTCGACAGGCGCCAACGCCGCCTCTTCCAGCCGATCATAAAAAGCGCCCTGCGCCGCCCGGAACGCTTCGTGCTCTCCCGGCGCAAAGCCCAGCGCGCGGTTCGAATCGCGCCACGGCGGCGCGCTTTCGTCGACCTGAAAGCCGTGATCGCGGGCAATCTGCACAAGCGGGTTGCGGTCCGCCGAATGCAGCCAGCCGCAACCAAGATCAACCGGCCACCCACCCGCATCTACCGTATGCGCCCGCCCGCCGGGTCGCGACCGCGATTCAAGAACCGCTACTGTACGACCCTGCGCGGTGCAGGCGCGCGCCGCCGCTAGTCCCGCTGCGCCAGCCCCAATGACGATGACATCTACTTCTGACATGCTGCCTAATTGGCGCACGCCA
>CANMLK010000043.1 GCA_947498445.1 Beijerinckiaceae bacterium | reverse complement strand
CATTCGCGCGGCGTTTGAAAGCCGCCCGGCGCGCAAGTCCTGCCATCTCATCACCAACATCGTTGTTGATGTGATCTCGGCGGACGAGGCGCAGGCCCGCTCCACGCTGGTGCTTTACGCGGCGCCGGCGGGCGCGATGGATGCGGGCTCGCCCGCGCTCATCGGCGGCTTTAACGATCGCCTCGAGCGCACGGCGGACGGCTGGCGCTTTGCCGAGCGCGCCGGCTTTCTTGACCTCAAGGTTTCCTTTGCATGACGTTCATTCACACCACGCACGTCGGCAGCATGCCGCGCTCCGCCGAGTTGGCCGCCGCTTTGCTGCAGCGCGACCGGGGCGAGGCGGTGGACGAAGCGGCGTTCGACGCGCTTGCGACAGCCGAAATCGAAAAGGTTGTTCGCGCGCAGGTCGAGGCGGGCGTGTCGATCGTCAGCGATGGCGAGCTGGGCAAGGTGGGATACTCGACCTACATCACCAAGCGCCTGTCGGGCTTTGGCGGCCATGTGGACCGCACGCCTGCAAAGGATCTCGCGGATATGCCGGAATTGCGCCAGAAGCTTGCAGCCATCATGGGCTCGCAAACCTTTACGCGCGCCGCTTGCATAGGGCCGGTGCGGCTCGTGGATGCGCAGCCGGGTGACGATGACATTCGCCGTTTCAAGATTGCGATGGGCAAAGAAGGCGCGAGCGTGCGCGGCTTCATGAACGCGGCTTCGCCGGGGCTGGTCACAGCGTTTCAGCCCAACAAGTTTTACCCCACGCACGAGGCTTATCTCGCCGATCTCGTGGACGCCATGCGGCCGGAATACGAAGCGATTGCTGCGGCGGGGTTTGATCTGCAACTCGACGCGCCGGACCTTGCGATGGCCGCGCATACGGGCTTTCAGAATTTGAGCGAAGCGGAGTTTCTGCAGCGCGCCGAGCAGAATGTTGAGGCGCTCAACGCCGCGACTTCAAACATCGATCCGGCGCGCCTGCGGATGCACATCTGCTGGGGTAATTACGAAGGCCCGCACGATTTCGATATTCCGCTGGAAAAGATCATTGCGATCATCTTGAAGGCGCGGCCAGCGCAGCTGCTTTTTGAGGCGGCCAATCCGCGTCACGAACACGAATGGATCGTGTGGCGGGACGCGAAGCTGACAGCTGACAAAGTGCTGGCGCCCGGGCTTATCGACACGTGTTCGAACTATATCGAACACCCTGAACTCATCGCGCAGCGCATAGAACGCTTTGCGGGCATTGTTGGGCCCGAGCGCGTGATCGCGGGCACCGATTGCGGGTTCGGCACCTTTGCAGGCTACGGAAAAATTGATCCCGCCGTGACGTGGAAAAAGCTGCGGGCTCTGCGCGCGGGCGCGGATATCGCCGCCGCGCGCATCTAGCAATCAGGCTTCGCGCGCGAGGCGCATCGCGTGATCGAGACCAGCAAGCAACGCGCGCACGGTGTCGATGGTGGGCGTTGCGATGCCGTGATCAACCGCGAAGTGTTGCACCTGCGTCATCAACGCATCGACCTCAACAGAGCGGCCTGCTTCGACGTCCTGCAACATCGAGGACTTGCCGCCCGAACGGCCGCGCGAGGGCGTCACCATCGCCTCGGGCGTGATCTCTGCGGTGAGATCAGAACCTTCGGCTTTTGCGACCAGCAGCGCCTCGGCAATGAGCTTCATGGCGACCTCGTCGAGGCCTTTCACCGCGTACATGTCGCGCGCGGTCAATCGTGTCAGGCCGGCGATGGGGTTCCCGCTGATGTTGGTCATCAGCTTTCGCCAGACTTCCTTGCGGATGTCGCTGGTGACGACGCCTTCCATGCCTGCTGCGTTGAAAACATCGGCCACGCGCTGCGCACGTTCACTCATCGAGCCATCAGGCTCGCCCATGGTCCAGCGCTTGGCGCCCGTGTGGACGATCACGCCGGGCTCGATCACCTGATTGGATGAATTGACAACGGCGCCAAGCGCGCGCTCCGGTCCAATGGCGCGCCACAACGCGCCGCCTGGATCGATGGTTTCAAGCGGCCCGGCGTTGGGGCGCCCGTGCCGCCACCACCAGGGTATGCCGTTCATGCCAAACAACGCCACGCCGGATGGCGCCAGCAGGCGCGCGACGTCTTCTGCGACAGAA
Source organism: Beijerinckiaceae bacterium (assembly GCA_947498445.1). Taxonomy (GTDB): domain Bacteria; phylum Pseudomonadota; class Alphaproteobacteria; order Rhizobiales; family Beijerinckiaceae; genus Terripilifer. The sequence goes on along the minus strand of CANMLK010000043.1, from coordinate 19,368 downwards.
GGTTGTGAATGCGCCTTGAGCGCCACGATGACCGCGTCCTGCGGTCCTAGTTTCGAGGCGTCTTCCTCTGCTTGCACGGGCCGTCCCGTGAGCTCGCGGCCCTCTGTTCGCAGCGTGAAGCCGCGTTCGCGGATCGCTTTGAGATGAGCGCCACGGGCGACGATGGAGACCTCCGCCGCGCCTGTCGCGATCATGCGCGCCGCTGCGTGTCCGCCAACCGCTCCCGCTCCAAAAACGCAGACTTTCATGTTCTGTCCTTTTGTTTAATCGCAGCGGGAGAGCGTTATTTTCTATTTGTGACACACAGCTTACTTGATGCTGTACTGCTTCTCGAGGCCGGAGATGAAGCCGTCCTTTTTCAAGCTGTCGATCACGCGTGAATCAATGTGATCGGCAAGTTTGTCGCTGACCACGGCAAGGTCGATTTCCTTCAAGCGCGCAAACACATTTTCCGCGCCTGGGATTGAGACGGACGCATCGCGCGTCATGAGCCTCTGGTAATCCTTGTAGGTGAAGTCGATCACCTTCTCGTCTCGGGTGCGCAGTCGCCGAGCAATGACTTCCTTGGCCCATTTCTCGTCGCTCAGCCCCTTATATGTGCCTTCCAGATAGGCTTTCATGAAATTAGTTGCGGTCTGCTGGTTCTTGGCCAGCCATTCGCGCGGAATGACAATTCCATCAAAGACCCAGGGCGTGCGGGCTTCGTAGAGATCGATCACTTTGGTGAAGCCTTTTTCTTCGGCTGCGGTGATGGAAGGCTCGAGCAGGGGAGCAGCAAACGCGCGGCCCGCGACGAGTGCGGCGAACCGTTGTGATGTGCCGCCCAGCTGCGTGATCTCCACGTCCTTGCGGGTCAGGCCCATGTTCCGCAGCACGATGCTGATGGCGATATCTGTTTCCGAGCCAAACGTGCTGATGCCGATGACGCTGCCTTTGGGGATCGGCGGATCGGATTTCTTCGTCGCGTAAATAACAAACGGCAGCGTATTCAGGCTGGCGCCTATCATGCGCAAATCGGCGCCCTTGTTGTTGGCTTGCACCATGGGCGCCAGGCCCACATGCATGGCCTGAATTTCACCCGACATCAGCACTTGCAGCCCGCGCGTGCCGCCTTCGGCGCTGACGACTTCCAGGTTCAGCCCATGCTTCTTGGCTATCTCGCCCTCAGCAAAATACACCGAGAGAATAGACACTGATGGCGAAGAAATGCCGATTTTGAAAGATGTTTGGGCGCCGGCCGGAGCGATGGCGCCCGCTATGGCAAAGCCGGTTGCAAGGGAAACGAAGAAACGCCGCGATAATGCGTACATGTGATCCTCCCAGAGATAGTCTTTGTCCGATGTAAGCACACGCCGACGCGGCGCGCTAGCTGCGGGCTTGCGCCAGGGCGTCGTCGTGGATCAGTGACCAGATCCGGTCCTCCAGGGCGTGGAAGCGCGGATCGCGTTTCAGTTTCAGGCTACGGGGGCGCTCGATATCGACTGTTACATGTTCGCGCACACGCCCCGGACGCGCGGAGAAAACGATCACGCGGTCGGACAGGAAGATGGCCTCGTCAATCTGGTGCGTAATGAACAGAACCGTCTTGTTGGCCTGCTCCCAGATGCGCAGCAATTCCTCCTGCATGTATTCGCGCGTTTGCGCGTCGAGCGCCGCGAAAGGCTCGTCCATCAGCAAGATCTTGGGGTCCATCACCAGCGCGCGGGCGAGGTTCACGCGTTGTTGCATACCGCCCGAAAGCTCATAGGGGTAGCTGTTTTCAAAACCGTCCAGCCCCACCATCTGGACAAATCTCATCGCGCGCTCTTGCGCTTCGGAAGCGCGCACGCCGATGCACTCAAGGCCGTAGCAGACGTTCTTCAGCACGGTGCGCCAAGGCAGGAGAGACGCGTCCTGAAACACGACAGCGCGGTCTGGTCCCGGCTTGTTCACGCTCAAGCCGTCGACGATGATCTCGCCCGATGTGGCCGGCAGAAGGCCGTCGACGACTGACAGAAACGTTGTCTTTCCACAGCCTGACGGGCCGACGATGGAAACGAATTCGCCTTCGTTGATCGACAGGCTGATGCGGTCAAGCGCGAGCAGGCGGTCGCCCGTGCGCGGCTGGCGGTACTCGAGGCAAACGTCCCTGGCGACAAGTTTCGGATTCATGCGTCTCCAGCCTTTAGTAGTTATCGCCAATTGCGGGTCGCCATCCGTCATACCGGCGCTCAATAGCGCGCAGCGCTTCCGACATGAGGAGACCGGCGATGACGATGACAAGAACGCCGACGAACACCTTGTCGGTGTCGAAGGAAGAGCCCGCCATGTTGATCATGATTCCAATTCCAGTTGCAGAGCCGTAGAGCTCGGCGACGACGATGCCGATCATGCTGCGACCCACTGCGAGCCTCATCCCTGAAAGGATGAAGGGCAACGCGGAGGGCGCGATGATCGTGCGAAATGTATGCAGTTCCGATGCGCCAAAGCTGGACGCGACCTTGAGCAGGCGAGGGTCTACTGTACGCACAGCGGCCAGCGCATTCATCGTGATTGGAATGACCGCCAGCAGAAAAATGATCAGCACGCGCATCCAGAAGCCTGTGCCGATCCACATCACAAAGAGCGGTAGAAACGCAACCTGCGGGGTCGCATTCAATGCGGAGAGAAAAGGATCGAGGATATAGGAGAACGTGCGGTATCGGCCGGCGGCGAGCCCTAACGGAACGCCTATGAGAATTGCTGCGCCAAGGCCCACGATCAATTGCCCGCCGCTTTGCGCAATGTGGGGCCAGATTTCGCCAGTGACGGCGAACATTGTCCATGCCTGCTGCGCAACGCCGGTTGGCGACGAGATGAAGATCGGCTTGATCGCCAGTGCGCGGGCGCCTTCGCCCAGAAGTGGCGTGAAAAGCGTCGCCCACCAGCCGCGCGAAAAGCCTTCCCACAAAACGAGAAAGGCTGCGAAGGCGCTAGCGCCAATGATCAGGCGTTCGTTGTCGCGGCAAATGTCCGCAATTGATCGGCCGCTCATCGCACCGCTCCTTCCGGGCGCCACCGATCAAAGCGCTTTTCCATGCGCGCAAGGATCGACGTAACAACGAGGCCCGTAAACGTGAACAGCAGAACGCCGAAGAACACGCGGTCCGTTTCGAACGCGTTGCCGGCTTGCGCAATCATGTGGCCAACGCCTGCAGTGGCTGCGTAAAGCTCGCCCACCACAACACCCAGAAGCGCGCGGCCAGACGCGTATTTCAGCCCAGTGAAAATGTACGGCGCTGTGCCGGGTAGGATGATGCTGGTGAATGTTTTCATCTGACTGGCGCCGAAGCTTTTGGCGACGCGCAGATATCGCGCCTCGTTAGTGCGCACGCCAGAATAGGTGCTGAGGATGATCGGTATCACAGCGCCAAGGAACACGACCGCAAACTTGGACCAGATGCCGATGCCAAACCACAACACCATGATGGGCATGAACGTGACGCGCGGCACCGCGTTGAGCACGTCGATGAAGGGCCCAAGCGCATATTGCGCGCGTTTGTACCAGCCGATTACAAGCCCCAAGGGAATGCCCACAGCAATGGCTGCGAGATAACCCCAGATGAATTCTGTCGAACTCACTTTTACGTCGCGCCAAAAATCGGGATCTTCCCACATTTCCGCCGCCACGGTTGCGATGCGGGAGGGTGAGGAAATGAACATGGGATCGGCGAGCTTGTAGGCCGCCGCCGCCTCCCAGAATCCGACGAACCCGAGCAGCGCAGCCGCGCCCACGAGTTGCGGCGTGTAGCGCTGCAGCGCATTACCCGGCATCGGGTGCCTCGATTTCGAGATTAAGATATTGATCTACTGTTGCAGATTGTCCCGGATAGATCACGATAGTCGAGGTCTTCTCCTCGATGATGGCCGGCCCCACAATTTGTGCGCCCGGACCTAGATTGCTCCTGCGCCACACTGGCGTTTCGCATTCGCCATCGCTTCCAAACCACGCGCGTCGCATTTCCAGCGGTTGCGGAAGCTTGCTGTCCCCCACTGACGCGGGGCGCAGGACTGGTTTGGCGATGGGGCCGACGGCGACGACCTTGAAGTTGACGATTTCGACGACTTCATTCTCCGCCATATGGCCATAACGGCGCTTGTGCGCGTCATGAAACGCCTCGGCAAGCGCGTCGAGATCGGCGCGGTCGCTGAAGGACTTTGCCGGAATTGTCACCTCATAAGACTGGCCGCGATACCGCATGCCAGCATAGCGCAGCGTGTTGATCGACTGACGCTCAAAGCGCTCGATGACGAGTTCTTCGATGGCCTCTTTCTCGAGGCTTGCGAACAGGCTTTCGATGGATTGAGGCGTCGCGTCTTCAATCGACGTCAGGCGTGTGAGGCTTTTTTCCTGATGCACATCGGTGACGAGCATGCCCCAGGCGCTGAACGTGCCGGGATCGCGCGGCACAAGAATACGCCGCACGCCCAGTTCGCGCGCAATGCGGCCTGCAATTGTCGGCCCCATGCCGCCGAATGGAATGAGGGTGAATTCGCGCGGATCGTAACCTCGCTCCACTGTGATCGTGCGCATGGCGCTCACGCAATTGGTCGCCAGTACGGTTACGACACCCCATGCCGCGTCGCGCATGGACATGCCCAGTGGGGCAGCCACGTTGTCTTCAACTGCGCGCACAGCTTTGGCGCCGTCAATGCGCATGGCGCCTTCAAGCAGCGTCGTGAAGCTGAGATGGCCCAGCGCGACAAGCGCATCTGTGAGCGTGGCTTGCGTTCCGCCGCGATCGTAGCAGGCTGGGCCGGGCCGCGCGCCTGCGCTGCGCGGGCCAACTTTCAGGACGCCGCCCAGTTCAATGGACGCGATGGAGCCGCCGCCCGCGCCAATGGTGTCGATGTCGATTGTCTGCGTGCGAATGGGATGACGGCCGACCGAAACTTCGGACCGGAATTGGGGGGCGCCGGGCAGCACCGCCATATCCGAGCTTGTGCCGCCCACATCGAAGGTGAGCAGGTTTTCAATCTGCTTCATGTCGCCAAGGTAGCGGGCGCCTATCACGCCTGCGACCGGGCCGGACATCACAGTTTGAATCGGCGTGCGCGCCAGCATGCGCGCGCTGCCAGCGCCGCCGTCCGATTTCATCATCAGCGTGCGGCAGGCCGGGAAGCGTTTCAATGAAATGGCTTCAAGCTGTTCCAGATAACGCGCCACCGGAGGGCCGATGTAGGCGTTGGCGACGGTTGATGCCGTGCGTTCGTATTCGCGCCACTCGGGATTGACTTCGCTGGAAAGCGAAACAAAAACGCCGGGCGCAACGTCGCGGATAATCGCTGCGGCTTCGCGCTCGTGTGCGGGGTTGGTGAAGGAGAAGAGCAGGCAGACGCCAATTGATTGTGCGCCGGCGGTCGCCAGTGCGCGCGCGGCGCGGGCGACTGCGTCAGCGTCGAGCGGTTCAACGACCTCGCCGCGATAATCCAGTCGGCCCTTCACTTCGTGAATGAGATCACGGGTGAGGAGCATTTTGGGCGCGGGAGCGAACAGGTTGAACACCTCTTCGCCGCGCCATTGGCGGCCGATTTCGTAAACGTCGCGAAAGCCTGCGTTGACTATAAGCCCAGTCTTGACGCCCTTATCTTCAAGCAGCGTGTTCAACGCGGCGGTGGAGCCATGCAAAATGAGGCTGACGCGATCGGCGCCGAACTTTGCTTCCAGATCGGTGGTGATGCGCTCCATCACTCGCATCGGCTCCTGCGCATCGGAATCGTATTTTGCAATCAGCGCGACTTCACCCGCGTCCATGTCGAACGCCGTCACGTCGGTGAATGTGCCGCCGACGTCAATGCCAATTCGGAGGCTCATGTGCGCGCCTCCGCGCGAAGGCGCTGTGTGGCGGGAGCGTCCACGTTCTGGTCGCTATCGAGCACGACGCAATAGTCGGTGCGCGCGGCGTCCGCGCTGACGTAACCGCGCGCCACATCGAGGCGCACCCGCTCGGGGTCGCGTTCATCGGGCGGGCCATATCCGCCGCCTCCGGCTAGCTCCCAGATCACGCGGTCATCTTTTTTCAGACGCAGCCCCGCGACCTTTGAGGTGAGCGGGCGCTCTTGCGGCGTGCCGGGATTTATAAAGGCCCGTGAGGGCTTGGCGGGCTTGGCGCCGAACAGCCCAAGCGAGGAATGGTGAAAGCGATCGGTGCGCAGGTTGACGCTCGCTTCTTCGGCAAGGATGCGCCAGATGCGGCGCGTGCCGAGGCCGCCGCGAAAACGCCCCGGTCCACCAGAATCAGCGACCAGTTCGTAAGCCTCAACGCGCATCGGAAATTCCGTTTCGAGCGCTTCCACAGGCCCGTTCATGACGTTCACGACAAGATCGTCCTGTGCGCTGACGCCGTCGCCATGGGGGCGCGCGCCACCGCCGCCGTTGAAGATTTCATATTGCGAATACCAGCGTTGCGTGCGCGGGTTGCGGCCTGCGCTGGACAGTGAACCGCCAGCGCCGCTTGCGGGAGCCGGCACGCGGCCGGGCAGCGCCTGCGCCAGCACGCGCACCACAACAGATGTCGTCATCTGGCTGGGGCGCACATACATGTTGCACGGCGCCGGATAACGGGGATTGAGGAGCGATCCTTCTGGCGGGTATTCAACGTCGATGGGGCGAGAGAGGCCGTCGTTCACCGGCAGGTCCGGGATGAAGATCATCTTGACGAGACACTGGATGAAATTGCGCGAGACGCATGAGCGCAAATTCACCGGACCGCGCGCTTGCGTGTCGCTGTCAAGGATGAAGCGCAGGCGATCGCCTTTCACTTCGAGGCTTGCGGAGATGCGATAGGGCTTGCCCAGCTCAACGCCGTCGTCGTCTATCCAGTCGTGGACGGGGCCATAGAAGCCGTCGGGCACAGCGAGAATTTGCTTGCGCAATTCCGCCTCGCAGATGTCCATCCACTTGTCCCAGCAGGAGAGGACTTTCTCTGAACCGTATTTGGCGAAAAGAGTCGCAAACTTGCTTTGGCCGTGCGCGTTGGTGTTGATCTGGGCGCCGATGTCGCCCCAGGTCACCTCTGGCGTGCGCGTGTTGGCGCAGATCATTTCACGCAGGTCATCGCTGAGAACGCCCGCCTTGACGATCTTCAAGGGCGGGATGAGCAGACCCTCCTGAAACAGATCCGTCGCGTCGCCGGAATTCGTCCCAGGCACCTTGCCGCCCAGATCGGGCTTGTGCGCGATATTGCCAATGAATGCGATCAGCTTGTCATCAACGAAAACGGGCGAGATGATCGTGACGTCCGTCGCGTGGTTCTGACATGCGCGATAGGGATGGTTGACAATGAAGGCGTCGCCCTTGTCGATCTTGCCCGCGAAGACGCGCCGAATTTCGTTCACCTGCGCGGCGAGGGGGCCGATGTGCAGCGGCTGGGGCACACCCTGCGCGACCATGCGCCCACGCCGGTCGAAAATCGCGAACGTGAAGTCCTGACTTTCCTTGATGATTGTCGAATAGCCCGTGCGAAGCATGTTCAGGGTCAGTTCGCGGGCAATTTGAAGCGTTGACTGGTAGATGACCTCAAGATCGATGGCGTTCAATGCGCGTTCGCCGTTCCGGCGCTCCTCCCATGGCGCAGCGTTTTGCTGCACCTTTTGTTTGGAGCAAAGGTACGCGCGCGGGCCGGAGGCGCAAGCAAAAAAGAAAGGCGCCTCTACGCTTTGTTGTGCGCGCCCAGCACTTCCAAAATCACCCGCGCCAGTTCCTTTTCGCCGAATGGCTTTGCGATCATCGGATAATTGGGCGAGCCCGGCGGAAGATCGCTGTAGCCAGTCGCAACCACGATAGGCAAGTTGGGCCTCTGCTCCCTCATCGCCTGCGCCATCTCGACGCCGCTCATGCCGGGCATCGCCTGATCCGTGATGACGAGATCGACATCACCAACCTCCAGCAAGGTGCGCAATGCATCCTTGCCTGAAACGGCTTCCAAAACTTTATGCCCAAGCTCCTCGAGTATCGCGCACGTGCTCATGAGTACGAGCGCGTCGTCATCCACAGCCAGGATGGTCAGCGGATTGCGATTGGACATTTTCGTCCTCGGGTCCACTGGGTTTGTCGACGCCGCGCCGCCCATTCCATTGCTATTAAAGCAGAAAAGCCGTCGCGGCGCTATTCTCGGTGAACAGGCGGAGTTTTCGAGGCGTCTTTGCGGGGGCTTATCTGGTGGCCGGCACAACCAGCTTCGCAGCCGCCTCCACGACATTTTTGGGGGCATCGTAGGCTTTGGCCAGCAGCTTTTCGACAGCGTTCGCGTTGAGCGGGTCGATATCGAGCTGAAGCTTTTTGGCCTCGGTGAGGAATTCAGCGTCCTTCATCGTGGCGTCGAAAGCGGACCTGAGGATGGCGAGGCGATCTGCGGGCATGTCGGGCGGGCCAAGGATGGGGCGGCCTGTTTCCTGACGAACCAGAATCAGTTCGAGAATCGCCCGCTTTTCGGGGTCTGTTATAAGGTCGAGGGCGGAAGGGACGTTGGGCAGGTCCGGTAGTTTTTCAAACCCGAACTGCACGAGCACATTGAGCTTGTTGTCGCGCACCCAGTCCGGGCGCGAGGCCGTCAGCGTCGACCAGCCAAGCCCGCAAATACCCTCGACCTCGCCGCTCTCCAGCGCCTTGTTGAGCCCGGAGGAGGGGTCGTAGCCAGTGATGACCTTGAACTTTGTGCCAAGCAGCTCATTGGCGATTCGCGGCATGACCGAGCTGTTGGACGTGACGCCTGACGCGCCGACCACGACCTCGCGGGTGAGGGCGTCCGCCACGGTCTTGATCGGGCTTTGGTGCCAGGTCGCGCAGACGTTCTGCAGTTTGCCCATAGAGCCAATCCAGGAGAACTTGCGCCCGTCGAACTTGGCCTCCTTCACGCCGAAAAGAGGGTCCATGGGCACGCCGTTGGTGAGGGCGGCAAGGACGGAGCCATCGCGGTCGGATGTATTGTAGAGCGTGTTCGCTGCGGTCAGGCCGCCGGCGGTGGGCATATTGCGCGCGACGAATACCGGGGCGCCGGGAATGAACCGCGGCATGTGCCGGCCAAGCGAGCGCGCATAAACATCGTAGCCGCCGCCAACCCCGCTGGCGACGAGCATGCTGATCTGCTTGTCCTTGTAGAAATCCTGCTGAGCCAGCGCCCCGCCCGTGATGGATACGAAAGCGCTGATCGCGGTCGCGGAAAGAAGGATGCGCTTCATGGTCGGGTCTCCCTAAAAATCACGCAGAAGTCGGCCGAAGCCCTCAATGCGATCGTTGATCCCGCACCGCCGCAACCCGTCCCAGGCGATCGCCTGAAGCGCGCTGATGACGGTGACGCCGAATTCCTGCTCAAGCTGGTCGATGGCGTGAATGGTTGGCCAATGGGGCGAAGGAAACAGGATGGTGTCAGCCTGCAGGTTTTCCTTCATCAGGGCGCGACCCATTTCAATGGCCGCATGCTGGGGGATGGACCCGATCTGATTGAACGGACTGCCCCAGCCGGTTGCGCCGAGCACCTGCCCGCCAAAATCCCGCCCGTAGCCCGCTATGCGGTCTGTGTCGGACGCCGCATAGGGGTGCGCCACCACCATTTTGCGCGAGCCCAGAAGGCGCGCCGCGTTGGTCTGCGCGGACGCGCTGGTGGAGACTTTGACGCCTAGTTCCTGTTCGAGATCTTCCATCATCTGCCGCGCGTTCGGGGCGCCGCGCGAAACATTGATCGGCACGCCGCCGAGGCAGATGAGGTCGCATTTCGCAGCCGCCATTTCGCGTGCGGCGCGCATGCTGATCTCGTAGGAATCGTCGATTTCGCCTTTCGAGCGCACGACAATGGCGAGCGACGTTACGACGAGCGTCACGCCATCTGGGACGATCTTGTAGAATTCGTAAGGGAAGACCTCGGTCATCAGCGGCGGCGAGGTGTAGCCGATGCGGGCCCTGTGGCCGTACATGCGCGTGTCAAGTTCGCCCGACATGGCTGCGCGGCCCTTTCGTGTTCCAACCCGTATATTCTTGAGGTCATGTATCCCACGTGCGCAAAGCACGCGCAACCGCTCGCGGACCTGTGTAGATGCGAGGGGGATTGTCCTCTTGCTTCTATCTGGAACCGCTCTAATTTGCGAGAATCGTTCGCAGCTTTAAAAGGCGGGGCGACAAAAGGCTCCGCTTCAGTGCGAAGAGTCTTACTGCATCGCAAAGTTTTACTGTCTCGCTGGCGCAGCATGAGCGCGGCGATGGGAGGTGTTGAATGGCAAAAATTAACATCAACGGCCGCGTGGTCGACGTCACCGTCGAGCCCGATACGCCACTTTTGTGGGTTATCCGTGAGCAGATTGGTCTCACCGGAACGAAGTACGGTTGCGGCGTGGCCCAGTGTGGCTCCTGCACCGTGCATGTGGATGGCGTTGCGACGCGCTCGTGCGCGCTGCCGATCAGCGCGATGACCGAAGCCCAGAAGATCGTCACGATCGAGGGGCTCTCGCCAAATTCTTCGCACGCGCTGCAAAAGGCGTGGCTCGCCAACGATGTGCCGCAATGCGGCTATTGCCAGTCCGGTCAAATCATGGCCGCTGCGGCGCTGATCGCCCAGACGCCAAATCCCACGGATGCCGACATCGAGCGCGAGATGACCAACATCTGCCGTTGCGGCACCTACAATCGTATCAAGACCGCCATCAAGCAGGCGGCCAGCGCCGCGCGCGGTTAAGGGAGAGCGACATGAACGCAATCGATCTTTCCCGCCGCAATTTTCTTGTCAGCGCGGGCGCTGCGACCGGCGGTCTTTCGCTGGGATTTCACGTTACGCTCGGTGAAGCGACCGGGCAGGGCGTCTCGCCGGAAGTCAACGCCTGGGTGGTGATCCGCCCGGATGACAAAATCGTCGTACGCGTTGGCCGTCAGGAAATGGGACAGGGCACGCTCACCGGCCTCGCCCAGCTGGTCGCCGAGGAACTCGACGCCGACTGGTCCAAGATCGAGACCGAGTACCCGACGCCGGGCCAGAACGTCGCCCGCAAGCGCGTATGGGGCGATTTCGCCACGTCCGGCAGCCGCGGCATCCGCAACTCGCAGGACGCCATGCGCAAGGGCGGCGCCACCGCCCGCGCCATGCTCGTGCAGGCGGCCGCAAATGAGTGGAAGGTCGCCGCGTCCGAGTGCTCCGTCGACAAGGGCGTGATTTCGCACAAGGGGTCGAACCGCTCGACGACCTTCGGCAAGGTCGCGCAGGCAGCCGCCAAACTCGAAGCGCCAGCTGACGTGAAGCTGAAAGACCCCAAGGACTGGAAGATCGCCGGCAAGCCGCTGCTGCGCCTCTATCAGGACGGCAAGGTCAACGGCGCCCAAGTCTACAGCATCGATTTCAAGATCGACGGCATGCTGAACGCTGCGATCCGCGATTGTCCCTATTGGGGCGGTTCGCTGAAGAGCTTCGACGCGTCTGCCGCCGAAAAAATGCCCGGCGTGAAGAAGATCGTGCGCATCGACAAGAATGCTGTCGCCGTTGTCGCCGACACGTGGTGGCGCGCCAAGACGGCGCTGGAAGCGATCAAGTTCGACTACGATCCCGGCCCACACGGCAAGCTTGACACCGCTGGCATCAACGCGATGCTGGATGAGGGCCTCACAGCCAAGGAAGCCTTTGTCGGCAACCAGAGCGGCGACGTGGAGAAGGCGCTTGCCGGCGCCGCGAAGAAGATCGAGGCGACCTACACGTTCCCCTATCAGCACCATGCCACCATGGAGACGATGAACGCCACGGCGCGCTGGACCGCCGACAAGTGCGAAGTGTGGACATCTTCGCAAAATGCAGAAGCGGCGCTCGCCACCGCCTCGCAGGCTGCGGGTCTGCCGCTGGACAAGTGTGATGTGGTTCGTATGGACCTTGGAGGCGGTTTCGGCCGTCGCGCCACGAGCCAGGATTACGTCCGTCAGGCGGTTCTCATCGCCAAGGAGATGCCGGGCACGCCGATCAAGCTGATCTGGTCACGCGAAGAAGACATGCTGCACGGGTGCTATCACCCCACTACAAAGTGCAAGCTGACTGGCGCGCTGGACAAGGACGGCAATCTCGTCGGCCTGCACATGCGCATCTCCGGCCAGTCGATCCTCGCGACCATCCGTCCCGAGGCGCTGGACAAGGGTCGCGACATGGCGACCTTCCAGGGCCTCAACGCCGGCGGTGCGGAAGGCAAGCTTGGTTACACGATCCCGAACCTGCTTGTCGATCACGCCATGCGCAATCCACCGCTTCGTCCCGGCTTCTGGCGCGGGGTGAACAACAACCAGAACGCGATCTATCTCGAGTGTTTCGTCGATGAACTCGCGCATGCCGCCGGCGTCGATCCGCTCGAGTTCCGTCGCCGCATGATGAAGGAGCATCCCAAGCACCTCGCCGTGCTGAACGCGGTTGCGGAAAAGGCCAACTGGGGCAAGCCAGCTCCGGCCGGCATTTATCGCGGCCTCTGCCAGCACATGGGTTACGGCAGCTATGTCGCCGCCTGTGCGGAAATTTCCATCAACGCGCAGGGCACTTTGAAGATTCATCGCATCATTGCAGCTACAAACTGCGGACACGCGGTCAATCCGGCGCAGATCGAGCGACAGATCGAAGGCTCGTTCGCCTATGGACTGGGGCCGTTGCTCATGCAGGAGATCACGGTGAAGGACGGCAAGGTCGTCGAGGAGAATTTCGACACCTATCCGATCCTGCGCATGGCCGAGATGCCGTCTGTGGAAAGCATCATCGCTCCCACCAACGACTTCTGGGGCGGCGTGGGCGAGCCGACGATTTTCGCGGCGGCGCCCGCCGTGCTCAACGCCATTTTCGCGGCCACTGGCAAGCGTATTCGCACGCTGCCGATCGGCGCTCAGGATTTGCGTCGCGCCTGATGCGCGCGCTTTGATTGCTCTTCACGGCGGCCCACGGGCCGCCGTATCATTCTGCAGGTGTCCCATGCGTGACTGCGTCATCGCCGTAGCAGCGACTCTCGCGATTACATGCTCTTTTAGCGCCGCAGCATGGTCGCAAACTGCGCCCCCGGCGGGCGCGACCGCATGCTCGGGATGTCACGGCGGACGCGATAGCGCGATGCCGAGCCTGCAAGGCAAAAGCGCATCCGACATAGAGGCCGCCATGACCGCCTATCGCACGGGTGCGCGCGAAGCGACCGTCATGGACCGGATAGCAAAAGGCTTTGGTGACAGCGAAACACGCGCCATCGCCGAGTGGCTTGCACAAAATGGAGCCGCCAGATGAGCCCGCGCCTCACGCGCCGCAGCGCATTGGCGGGTCTGGCCGCTGGGGCGGGCGTCTTTGCGGCGCCTGCCGTTCTGGCGCAGGCAAAGCCGCGCGTCGTGATTGTGGGCGGCGGCTTTGCTGGCGCAACGTGCGCGCGTTCGCTGGCCGCGATGGGCGTCGCCGTCACGCTCGTCGAAGCGGATCAGCGTTATGTCGCCTGCCCGTTCTCCAATCTGGTGATTCACGGCACGCGCGATATCGCGCAGCAGACGTTTGGGTATGACGCCCTGCGCGCCGCCGGCGTCGATGTGGTGTTCGCGCGCGCGGAGCGCATCGAGCCGGAAGCGCGTCGTGTGCTGCTGCCGGGCGCAGATGCAATCACGTATGACCGGCTGGTGTTGGCGCCGGGTATCGATATGCGGTTCGACGCGCTGCCCGGCTACGATTCCGCCGCCGCCGAGCGCATGCCGCACGCGTGGAAGGCTGGCGCGCAAACATTGCTTTTACGCAAGCAGCTTGAAGCGATGGACGATGGCGGCGTGGTCGTCATGGCCGTGCCCGCAAATCCTTATCGTTGCCCGCCGGGTCCTTACGAGCGCGCGAGCCTCATCGCGCATTATCTCAAACATCATAAGCCGAAGTCGAAGCTCATCGTCCTCGACTCGAAGGACACGTTCTCCAAGCAAAAGCTGTTCATGGCTGCGTGGCAGGAGCTTTATCCCGATCACCTTGAATGGGCGCCGCTGGCCAGCGGCGGCAAGACGGTGGAAGTTGATGCGCGTGAGATGACGGTTGTCACGGAGTTTTCCCGTCACAAAGCCGCCGTCGCCAATGTCATTCCTCCCCAGCGGGCGGGCGCTATTGCGCAAGCGTCCGGGTTGGCGGACCGCAGCGGCTGGTGTCCCATCGATCCGGTGAGTTTTGAATCGCGTCTCGCGCCCAACATTCATGTGATCGGCGACGCTGCAATCGCGGGCGCGATGCCTAAGTCCGCGTTCGCGGCCAATGCGCAGGCGAAACATTGCGCGCTCGCCGTTGCGACGATGCTGCGCGGCGAACAGGCGCCGTCGCCAAAGCTCATCAACACTTGCTACAGCCTCGTCGCGCCCGATTACGGCATATCCGTTGCTGGTGTTTATCAGCCTGCCAAGGGGCTCCTTGCGGATGTGGAGGGCGCAGGCGGCACAAGCCCGGGCGGCGCCACGAGCGAGTTTCGCGCCCGCGAAGCGATCTACGCCGACGCGTGGTTCAAGGTGATCACGGACGGCGTTTATGGATAAGCGCTGCGCCGCCGCACTCATCATGCTGGCCTGTTGCGCTCCGGCGGCGGCCGCATCGTTGCAAACTTATGAAATTGCCGGGGACGCGATTGTTGCGCCGCTTGGCGCGACGCAGGGCGATCCTGCCAAAGGCCGCGCCATCATCGTCGATCGTCAGAAGGGACTTTGCCTCCTCTGCCACAGCGGGCCGTTTCCCGAGCAACGTTTTCAGGGCGACATCGCGCCCAGCCTTGCGGGCGCCGGATCGCGCTTGTCCGAGGGGCAATTGCGATTGCGCATGGTGGACAGCACACGGATCAATCAAGATAGCGTCATGCCGTCGTATTACCGCATTGATCACCTATCCCGCGTGGCGCCTGCGCAGCGCGACAAACCCATTCTTGAGGCGCAGGACATCGAGAACGTCGTCGCGTTTCTTCTGACGCTGCGCGATCAAAACTCACCGCAGCCATCACCGAAGGAGGCGAGATGATACGGTGTCCTTCGCACACGCCCACGCGGCGGCAGGTGATCGCCGCGGGCGCCGGGTTCGCCGGCCTCATGCTGGCGCCCAGCGCGCAAGCGACGCCGCAGGAGATGGAGAAGGCGATCCTCGCGTTCACCGGCGGCGTGAAGCCAAAGGAAGGCCGCGTTACTGTTGATATTCCGGTGCTGCTGGAAAGCGGCGCATCCGTGCCCACTAAGGTGAGCGTGCAGAGCGCGATGCAGGGCGATGACTTCGTCACATCGCTGGCCGTCTTCAACGAAAAAAATCCGCAGCCCAATGTCGCGGTGTTCCACTTCAGCGCGCGCTCCGGGCAAGCGGCCGTGCAAACGCGCATTCGGCTTGGCGATTCGCAGAAGATCGTAGCGATCGCGAAGATGCGTGACGGCTCCTACTACATGGGCGCGATCGAGGTGATCGTCACATTGCCCGCTTGCGCAGAGGACGCCTGACATGGCCGGAAACATGGGACGCGCGCTTATCAGCCTGCCAGCCAAGGCCAAGCGCGGCGCCGTGATCGAGATACGCGCCATGATCGCGCATCCGATGGAAACCGGATATCGCCCGGACTCTCAGGGCCGACTGGCGCCACGCGATATCGTCAATCGGTTCGAGTGTTTGTTCGAGGGCGAGCAAGTGTTCGCCGCCGATCTCTTCCCTGCGATGTCGGCCAACCCGTATCTCTCGTTCACGATGCGTGTGGACGCGGGCGGCGAGCTTGCATTTCGCTGGCGCGATGACAGCGGCGCCATGGCTGAAGAGAAGCGCCGGATTGAGGTGGAATGAGCCGCGTGCGCGCAGTTATCGTCCTCGTTTGCGCAAGCGCCGCCTCGCTGGCGCACGCGGAAGTAGCGCTTGATCAGCGCAAATCAGGCGCTGATTTCATGAGCGCGGCGACCCGCGCCATGCAGGACGACGACACCGCCAATCCCGCCATGCTTTCGACACTCGATGGCGAAAGCCTATGGACTGAAAAGGCGGGCGACGCGCAGAAATCATGCGGCGATTGTCATGGCCCTGCGCCGCAATCCATGAAGGGCGTCGCAGCGCGTTATCCGGCCTACAATGTCGCGCGCAAGGCGCCGCTTGATCTGTCTGGACAGGTCAACGCCTGCCGCACGGATCAACAGAAGGCGGAAGCCTTCAAGCCCGAGAGCGCGCAGCTCCTCGCATTGTCCGCCTACATCGGTCTGCAATCACGCGGCATGCCCGTTTCGCCTCCCGATGATGCGCGGCTTGCTCCATCTCGCGCGCAGGGCGAGGCCTTGTGGAGCCAGCGGATTGGCCAGCTGAACTTCTCCTGCGCCCAGTGTCACGATGACAATTGGGGCAAGCGTCTTGGCTCGGCGCTGATCCCGCAGGCTCATCCCAACGCCTACCCGATTTATCGGCTGGACTGGCAGGGCATGGGATCGCTGCAAAGGCGTTTTCGAAATTGCATGAGCGGCGTGCGCGCGCAGGCGTATCCTTACGGCGCGCAAGAGTTTATCGACCTTGAGGTCTTCCTCTCGCACCGCGCGCGCGGGATGCCTGTCGAGACGCCGGGCGTGCGCCCCTAGGCGCCTTACGGACACACGAGCGAGTCACAAGTCTTCACGGCTTCGATCATACGCGCGAGCGATTTTGGCCCGGGATGGCCAAACATGCCGATGCCGTTGAGCACGTAGGACGGCGTAACGGCGAAGCCGATGGCGTTCGCCAGCGTCTCCTGCGCCGCAAGGGCGTCGTCGGCCTGTTTGATCATCTCGGCGTCTGCTTTCGTCGTGTCGACGCCAAGTTCGCGGGCCGCGTTTGTCGCGCGGGCCCCATCGACGACGCCACGCATGGCGAATAGGCGCTGGTGCAGCGCGTAGGCCTGTGCGGGCCCTGCGAGCCGCAGCGTCAACATGGCGATGCGCGCAGCCTCGCGGGACGGCGCCGACAGGATGGGGTTTTGCACAAGGCCGAGCCTCAGTCCCTGCACCGAGCGCACGAGCGCGTCGAGATGAATGGAAGATTGTTTGCACACAGGGCAATTGTAGTCGGCAAACTCGAATAGCGTCACGTCAGGGGCCGTGGGCCCGATCCAGAGCACGCCCGGGAGGCTGAAGGGATCAAGCTCGGTCGGTATGCGCAAGTTCGGGATCGGCGCGCCCGAATCGTCGTTCACCTCGACCCATTGTTCTGCGTGGGCGAATGTGGACAGCATCGTGGCGCAAGCTCCGGAAAGTAGAAGAGCGCGCCGGGAGATGCGCGCTCCATTCTTTGCCTCGGGGCGCGGGCGCTCAGGCCCGCGCGCGGCTTTCAAGATCACGAACCGCTCTTCGTGCCTTCAGCGTTGTACTGCTTAAGGAATGCGGTCAGATTGGCGATTTCCGTCTCGTTCTTGATGCCAGCGAACGCCATCTTGTTGCCGGGCATGAAAGCGCGCGGATCGACGATGTACTTGGCGAACGTTTCTTCGGTCCAGGTGACGCCAGAGGTCTTGTTGGCGGCGGAGTAATTGTAACCTTCAACAGAGCCAGCCACGCGGCCGAAGAGGCCATTCAGCTTCGGGCCGACGCCATTTTTGGCTGTTTCGCCGACCTGATGGCAGGCGCGGCATTTGGCGTAGGACTTTTCACCTGCCGCGACGTCCTGCGCGGAAGCTGAACCCATGCCAGCGACAATGATCGCTGCGACTGCTGCAAACGTGAACTGCTTCATGTCCTCTTCCCTTCAGTCCCCGGCTATTGGCCCGGGTAGCAACGATTTGTGGGGCGACCCCGCAGCGGCTAGATAGCTGCGGTCTCACCTTTTAGCCAGTCCTGAACTGTAGAAACTCTCGTCCGGACTGACGGCGCGGCCGTTAATCTACACCAGGGGAACGCACTTGCGACCGTGCACAGATGCGCGACGCGTCGCCGCAGGAGTATCGCAAAGGCGCTTGCGCAGCGCCCGCCGCCGGTGCAATCCAGTCCTGAAGCCGAGGAGGAATGGGCATGGCCGCCAAAAACGTGCTCTTCATCATGTGCGACCAGCTGCGGTGGGACTACCTGTCCTGCGCGGGACACCCGTTCCTGCAAACGCCGAACATCGACGCGTTGGCGCGCCGGGGCGTGCGCTTTACGCGCGCTTACGTTCAATCCCCCGTCTGCGGCGCCTCGCGCATGAGCTTTTATACGGGGCGATACGTCAGCTCCCACGGCGCCTCGTGGAACGGTTTTCCGCTGAAGGTTGGCGAATGGACGATTGGCGATTACCTGCGTCCCATGGGCGTGCGCACCGCGCTTGTCGGCAAGACGCATATGGAGGCGGACGCAGAGGGCATGGCGCGGCTTGGCGTGGACCCCAGGTCCATAATCGGGGTGCACGTCTCCGAATGTGGCTTTGAGCCTTTTGAGCGCGATGACGGCTTGTGGGCGGAAGGGCCCGACGGGCGCTACGATGCGCGCCAGCCTGCCTATAACGACTACCTCAACCAGAAGGGCTATGGCGGCGACAATCCTTGGCACGATTGGGCCAATTCTGCTGATGGCGAGGAGGGCATCGCCTCAGGCTGGGCGATGCGCCACGCCCGCAAGCCGGCGCGGGTGCGCGAGGAAGATTCCGAGACGCCTTACATGACGCGCCGCGCCATGGATTTCATGGCGGAAGCGGGCGACGCGCCGTGGTGCCTGCATCTGTCCTACATCAAGCCGCATTGGCCTTATGTGGCTCCTGCGCCTTACAACACGATGTATTCATCAGCTGACCTGATCCCCGTTGTCCGTTCGGACTCCGAGAAGGACGACGCCCATCCGGTGTTCCGCGAATTCATGGAGCATCGCGTCGGCAAGAATTTTTCCCGCGATGAAGTGCGTGAAGAAGTTGTGCCCGTGTACATGGGGCTCATCAAGCAGATCGACGATCAGCTCGGGCTGCTTTTCGCGTTTATGGAAAAGCGCGGCTTGTTCGAGAACACATTGATCGTGTTCACGTCCGACCATGGCGATTATCTCGGCGATCACTGGCTTGGCGAGAAGGATCTTTTCCATGAGCCGAGCGTCAAGGTTCCGCTGATTATTTTCGATCCCTCTGCTGACGCCGACGCGGCGCGCGGCACGGTTTGCGATGCGCTGGTTGAGACAATCGATCTTGTTTCCACATTCATTGATGCGCTGGGCGGCGACGCGGGCGCGCACTCGCATCGTCTTGAGGGCAGATCGCTCATGCCGCTGTTGCGCGGGCAGACGCCTGCGGACTGGCGGGAGTTCGCCATCAGCGAATACGATTATTCGATTGCGCCCGCTGCGGTGAAACTGAAAGTCGCGCCGCGTGATGCGCGCCTTTTCATGGTGTGCGACAAACGCTGGAAATATATGCACGCAATCGGCTTCCGCCCTATGCTGTTTGATATGGACGCGGACCCGCACGAATTGCGTGACCT
>CANMLK010000042.1 GCA_947498445.1 Beijerinckiaceae bacterium | reverse complement strand
TGTTGTAAACGCCAATCGGGATAATCAGATACGCGAACAATATGCTGGCGCCCACGATGACGCTGGGGATGGCGATAGGCGCGAACGCGAGCAGGTCGAGCGTCCAGCCGTACTTGGGAGAAGCACGGTGCGAAAGCCACGCCATGATGAACGTGGCGCCGACAACGATTGTTGCTGCCAAGGCTCCCAGAAGTAGGCTGTTCTGCACAGCCCCAAGAAAGATCGGATAGTGCAGGATGAGATCGTAATTTTGCAGCGTCATCTGAGTCATCGCGCTGAAGCGGGGCGCGGTGACGTTCGCAAAAAGCGATTGCCACACAAGCGTGAACAGCGGCAGGCCAAGAGAGATAAGGAAGAGGAAGGCGACGACGATGAAAACCGGCCAGCGCCAGCCCGCCAGCTCAACCTGCGTCGGCTTGTAGCCCTTGCCCGTGATGGTCGCAAAGGCGTCCGCGTTGCGGGTGACCCGCCGATAGAAATAGACGCCCAGAATACACAACAGCAGAAGCAGAACGCCATGCGCGCCCGCCAGGCCAAATTGCGGCGGCACGTTGCCGGTCGCTGTCTGGATCTCAGTCGTAAACACAAAGATGCGCGCGGGCATTCCAAGAAGACGAGGCACCTCGAAAGATTCAATCCCGCGGATGAAAAGCAGCAGGCACGTTGCGTAGATCGCTGGGCGGAGCAGGGGCAGGGTAACGCGCCGCGCGACATCAAGCTTTCCCGCGCCAGACATGACAGCCGCCTCTTCCATTCGCGTGTCCAGCACGCGAAAGGCTGGCCCCATCAGCAGATAAGCCAACGGAAAGTAATGGCTCGCCAGCGCCCAGATCATGCCGCCCATGGAATAGATATTGAAAGGCGCGGCTGCCAGTCCGAAGATGTCTTTCAGAATCTGGTTGAGCCAACCCACATTGGGGCTGGCGATCAAAATCCACGACATGGTGGTGAGCAGACCGGGAATGGCGAACGTGAGCAACGCCATGCGGTGGTACCACTCACGTCCCGGCGTATCCGTCCGCTCGACGACCCACGCGACAAACGCGCCCATCACAAATGTGAGCGCCGCAGTACCGATTGCAAAGATCATCGTCGAGGCGAAGACTTCGCCAAGATGCGGGCTGGTCAGAACATCCACAAAATTCTGGATCGTGAAATCGCCGGGCCCCATCGGCGTATCTTCGGCGAACGCGGTGTAAAGCAGGGCGGCGACTGGAACGATCACCAGCCAACCCGCGAACAGCGCGCTTAGAACAAGCAGAATCGTGGTCGGGTTCAGCAGGCCTGACAGCGCGGCGAAGACGCCCTTGTGCTGGGGCGCATCGCCTGCGGGATGCTGAATGGTATTCTGAACCGTCATGTGTCCGCTCAGTGTGGCAAAAGGGAAGCGCGCGACCGGGGTCGCGCGCGTGTCTGGATCATCGCAAACGCTACGCGGCGGTCTTTTACCGTACGTTGAACAGCGTACGGAATTCTTTCTGCCACCGGGCTTCGTCAGTTGGATTCAAGGTCGCGGCGACGACCTTGTGTTTGGCGAGTTCCGGTAGAATTCCTGGCGGGTTTGTATCGATGCCCGGGCGTGTCGGAAAGCGTCCCCGCGATGTGAGCGCCTGTTGACCCTCAACGCTCATGAGGAAGTTCGACATAAGCCGCGCCGCGTTCGGGCTTGGCGCCTTCGCGTTCACGCCGATCTGGCCGTAGAACACGGCTACCGGGTCCAGCAACCAGTAGTCAGTCGCTCCCTTGTTCATTCTCACGTTGAGCGTCAAGTTGAGATAATTGTTCAGCGCGATGTCGTATTCCCCGGCGCCAACAGAACGCGCCAGCGCCAGATGTCCCTTCACCACAACGGGCTTCAGGTTCGTCACGATATCCTGGACAATTTTCTTGCCCTTGGCTTCGCCATACATCTGATAAACGGCCATAAGCCATTCGTTGTCGCTGAAGTCTATCGCAACGCGGCCGGCCCATTCCTTCTTCTGGGCAAATTCCTCAAGCGTCTTGGGCAAGTCTGCAGGCTTGATCTTGTTCGTGTTGTAGGCAGGCGAATTGTAATTGGCGTAAACGCCGTACCACTTGCGCGCCGGATCTTTCGCCTCCGCTGGAATGGCCTTGGCTTCAGGCACGTCAAAGGCCGCCAGCAAATCCTGCGACATCTTGTTCACGGCGGTGGTCTGAATGACGTCCCAGCTCTGCTTGCCAGCCCGTGCCTCGACAAGAATGCGCGACAGCAAGCCTGAGTCAGAGTTGCGAACGTATTCGACCGTGACGCCAGTCGCCTCTTCGAAAATCTTGAGAAGGGGCAGGCCCTCTTGTTCATTGATCGAGGAGTAGAAGGTGACCTTCCCCTCTTTTTTCGCGCCTGCAAGCAGGGTGGGCTCGAGCCACGAGGGCTGCTGTGCAGCGGCAGGCCGGCCAAACGCAACAAGGGCGGCGGCGCCAAGCGCGGCGCCTCCAAGGCTCCGACGCGAAAATGCCATCGGGTTTTTGTCGGACATGTTGTTTCTCCCCTCCAGCGCCGCTGACGACCAGCGTTCGGCGCATATGATTGATCTGCAGCCTAGCAAAATGCGCCGGTCGCGCAATAGCTGGGCGCAAACGATGGCCGCGCGGAAGATCAGCCCGTTGCCGCCGGCCAACCGTACAGGCGCGCGGGATTGGTCGCCAGAATGCGAGTGCGCAAATCCTCTTCGGGCAGGGCGTCGAAGATAAAGTCGATAAGGTCCACGTTGTCCGGGTCAGCCACCTCGATCACTACATGAGGCCAGTTCGTGCCCCAAATGACCCGATCAGGCGCGGCCTCAACGAGGGCGCGGACGATGGGAATCATGTCAACATAGCCCGGGGCGCCGGTGTGCGAGCGCTGGTAGAAACTGTAGAGATTGACCCAGCATTTCTCATCCTCGCGCAAGGTGCGCAAAACCGTTTGCGCAAGCGGGTCGGTCAGTGAACGTTCCGGCCCCAGATAGGAAACGTGGTCGAGCACGTAAGGCAGTCCCATGCTCTGGAGGTGCGGCAGTGCGGCCAGCGCGTCTTCAACCGAGCGCACATGAAACTCAACGTGCCACCCAAAATCGCGCACACGCGGCGCGATGAGCGCGGCCTCCGCAAGATTGGGCGCGCCACGGCCAACAGCGCGCGTGCGAAAGCCCGTCATTCCGCCTTCATGAAGCGCAAGCAGTTCCTTGTCTGTAATCTCGGGCTTGAACAGCGCAAGGCCCTTGAGCCTGCCATTCGAGCGGGCGATGGCGTCGAGAGTAACTGCGTTGTTGAAGCCATTGCCGCCGCCATTCACCACGACCGCCCTCTGAAGACCAAGCTGGTCCATGAGAGCCGTGTAGTCTTCGAGCGTTCCGCTGCGCTGGATATTATAGAACTTCTCGCTCGAGAGAGGAAAGCGATCAAACGGGCCATAGATGTGAAGGTGCGTGTCACAGGCGCCCGGCGGCGGCGTGAATTTTGGCTTGCGCATCGTAGAACCTCCCTTGTTTTATCCGCGCGCTTTACGCGCCGCTTAAAGTAGAATGCTGGGGTTTCGAATACACTGGTCGCAATCGATCAGGTTGATCTGCTTGGCCTGGATCAGCCAGCCATCCACCGCATGCTGCAAGTTGTAGCCGCACCAGCCCGACAGCCGCCGGGTTTCGTCATCCCAGAATTCGCTGATGAGAAAATTCGCGCGCACCATGCGGCGGTTCGCGTCCGCCGTCGAGAAAACTTCGACATTGGTGACGAGGCGCACGGTGCGCGAGCGCGGCGCCTGCGACCAGGCATAGCCGGTGCGTAAGCGAAAGACGCGATCCTCAAGCCGCCGCCGGTCGTCGAAAATGACTGCGATTTCGGTGCGCGGATCGCCGCCGTCCGGCCTACCCGGCGCCCAATAAACACATTCTGGCGTAAACATCCTAAGCCAGTCTTCGTAGCGGTGCTGGTCAAGCAAACGCGCCTCGCGTTCAAGCAGACTGCGGAACATGTCGCGTGCGATGTGATCATTCACGATGCGCTCGTCGTCCTGCCAGTCGCCAAAGCGCTCTATAAGCGTGCGATAAAAATCTCCATCGACGTAATATGACGAACGCGATGGGTCCTTGATTTGCGCGCTCATGTCATGGCTCCCGCTGGATGGTCAGGTGAGCCGGGCCGCTCATCAGCCGCTTCCACTCCTTGATGTACTCGCGCATGAACACTTCATCCGTGGCGGGGCCCGATATTGTGCCGTCTGCATTGTGCTTGATGCGATCTGGCAGCCCGTAGCCGCGGTTCATGTAAATCCACTCGTCCTCAAGACAATCGAGCCCGCGCTGTATTTGTTCGAAATTGGCGAGATCATCAACTTCGCCGAAATTGGGGAAGCCTTCCTGCGTGCGCATGCGCAGCGCGTTGATTCCCTCAAGCGCATCGCCGATGTCGCCGTTCACATCCTCGATGCGCGTGCCGTACCAGACCGCATTCGTCTCATTGACGCTGACAGGTTCGAAAACCTGGATGTGGTTCCCAAGCAGCGAGAGGTTTGGAAAAATGTTGATGTTGACGGGCTCCGAGCCCGCAAGGTCGAGCAGCGAATCCGCGCGTTCGCCATAGCGGCTGCGGAATTCGCTCTCGTAATATTCCATGCCCGGATGCAGCGATTCCAGCGCCCACAGGCCGCCCTGCCGCGGCTGCAGGTTTGGCCGCTTGTCCTTGAAGTGATGACCGTTGCCCATGTACTGCACATACATGGCGAGCGAGTCCGGCGAGTTCTTGTAATAGGCCATGCCCTTGTTGGGCTCGGCCGTCATCCGGTTCTCGGTTTCGATGAGCGAGCGGTGAGAATAGATGACGTGATACCCGTCGGACGAATTGTCGTAGGCGAGCTTCCAATTGCCCTTGTACTTGAAGCGGTTCGCCTCACATACGACAATCTTGCCGCCGGGATTGCGGTCCAGCCATTCATCGATGGGCCGCGTGATGGGCCCAAGCCAGTTAAGCAGATCGGGCGCATCCATGTTGAGCGTTGCAAAGATGAACCCGCGGTAGGATTGCACGCGCGGAACCTGCGCCAGATTGAACCGCTCATCGCGAATGTCCTGCGTATAACCATCGGGCCACGGCACGCCGCGCAGCTTGCCATTATTGCCGAAATTCCAGCCATGGTAGGGGCATTGGAAATTGCGCGCTGAGCCGCGCTCCTGCCGGCACAAGGTCGTTCCACGATGGGTGCAGCGATTGTAGAGGACGCGCAGCCGACCGTCGCTGTCGCGCACAACGATCACCGGCCTCAACCCCAGTTTGCGCGTGACAAAATCGTTGGGCTTCGCGACTTCGCTTTCGTGGGCGATATAGACCCACGTCTTGCCGAAGATATGCGTCATCTCGGCAGCAAAAATTTCCGGGTCTGCATAGATCGAGCGGTGAACGCGATCGTCCTGAACAAGGAAATCCCAGTCGTACGCGCTGGTCGTGCGACCGGGCTTCTGCGCCTCCCGGGTTTCGAATCCTGACATCTGCGTAGGCTCCATCGGCGCGCTTTAGAAAAAGTCGAAATACTCGTTCTGCTCCCATTCGGAGACTTCGTCGGGATCGCCGCCATGGGTCTCCTTGAAGCGCTGGTGGCGGCCCGCCTCGTTGCGTTTCAGCTTGAGATAGTAATCGATGAACACGTCGCCCAGCGCATCGCGATAAAGCTTCGATCCTTCAAGGGCTGTCAGCGCGTCGAGCAAAGTGGTGGGCAGCGGCGTACGTTTGGCCGCGTAGGGTTCATCGTCCTGCGCGCCCGGATTGCTTTTTGCGTCGATGCCGGCTAGGCCGCACACGATTTGCGAAAGGATGAAGAGATAGGGATTGGCCGCTGGCTCCCCCATACGGTTTTCCATCCGCGTTGCAGGGTCGCCAGGGCCACCCAGCACACGCACCATCGCGCCGCGATGATCGTACCCCCACGAGGCGCGGTCAGGCGCAAGCGAGTTGGGCTTGAAACGGCGATAGCCGTTGACTGTTGGCGTCGCGAACACTGCCGAAGGCACGGCATGTTCAAGCAAGCCGCCCAGATAATTGAAGCCCATCGGCGAAAGACAAGCCCCTTCCGACTCGGGCATAAACACGTTGCGGCCCGAGCGCGCATCGACCAGCGATTGATGCAGATGCCAGCCGCTCGAATAAAGGCCCTTGATGCCGGGCCGCGTCATGAAGGTTGCGAAATGGCCCATGCGCCGGCAGATTTGTCGCGTCGCCGTGCGGAAAATGAGCACGTTATCGGCGGCGGTGAGCGCGTCGCGCGGCGCGAATGTGCACTCCACTTGACCCGGTCCCCATTCGTTTTCGATCGAGCGCAGCGCCAGACCAAGCGCCTCATAGCCATCGGTGAGCGCGCTCAACACCGGCTGCATCAGATCCATGTTGGTTTCAGAATGATAATGATACCCGGGCTCAACGGGGGCTGTGGCGATGGGCTTTCCGCGCACGCCCGGCGCGCCGATATTTTCTGGCCCGAGTTCACCCGCAACGCGCAGCAGATACCATTCAATCTCAAGCCCGACGACATGCTTCAGTCCGCGCGCTTCAAGGGGCTTGAGCGCCTTGCGCAGCAATTGGCGCGGCGAGAAATGAAACGGTCGCCCGTCGTTGAAATATTCGTCGCAGAGAATCCACCCCGTGCGCGGCGCCCATGGAAGAATGCGAAAAGTCGTGGGATCTGGAACGATGGTGAGGTTCGGCGAGCCTGTCATCTCGTCCAGCCCCATGCCGCCGCCGCGCACGAAGGATGAAAACGTCCGCGCGCCCGCAGAATCGAGCGTCGTTGTTGCGACGTTGATGTTGTAGCCGCTCTCCAGCGCGCTTTTGATGCCAGCGACTGTCAGTGATTTCGCGCGTGAATAGCCATGTGGATCGGCCCACACGAGGCGGATGAGATTCAAATTCTCCGCTTCGACGCGCCGCATGATGTCTTCGGCGAGCCGACGGTCATCGTCGGTCCACAGGCCGTGGCGTGCGATAAATCCGGATTCATACGACATCGATAATCCTGACGTGAGCGGCGGGCGTTTTCAGCGCGCGATGCGGATGCGACCTTCGGTGACAGCGACGTAATAATCCCATGCGCGGATCGGTTCGTGTTCACGATCATCGCCGTGTCGGCGCGCTGCGCCCTCGGGTGAATAGAACTTGGGCGTCAGGCCGGCGGCGTGCGCCATCAATTGCAATTGCGCAGCCTCTTCCATGAACAGCGCCATCACGCTGGCGTGCGGAACCGACTGGCCTACGGCAAGCATTCCGTTCGATTGTAGGATGACGCCGACATTCTCGCCAATCGCTTTGGCGACGCCTCCACCCATGTCGTCATGGGTGACAAGAAACGGTTGATCAAAGATCGGCACGACATGACCGAGATTGGCGCCAAAACCATGCGCAATCTTCAGGGGCACACCGGCACAGGCGTAGGCGGCCACGTTGCGGGGATGGCCGCGCACGATGGACTTCGCATCGGGCCGCGCCTTGTAGACGCCCAGATGCATCGCTGTTTCCAGCGGCGGGCGTGCGTCGCCCGCAACCTTTTTGCCGGACGGATCGAATTCGCAAAGATCATTTTCTTCCACCAGTCCCAGCGCGATGCGGGGCGTGATGATGATGCGATCGCTGCCAGGCACGCGCGCGCTAACGTGCCCGAACCCCTCGACGATGCCAAAATACGAAAGAACCTTGCAGGCGAGCACGATCTCGGAGCGCAGCTCCAGGGACGAGGCGAAATTCATTCAAATTCTCCGGGTCAACGTCTCACAATTACGGGCATACTGGCTTTGCCGCGGCGCCCTTGCAAGCGCGCGGCAAGCGTCAGTCCACCCAACCTAGCTCGCCATCGCCGCCTGCGGCGCACGCATGCCCATACGCTCAAGGCGCGGAAGCAATTCCTGTGTGAGAAGCGGCAATTCGGTGACGAAGTTCACGAGCGAAAACGCAATGCCGGAAATCCCCGCGCCATGAATGCGGCCGAGCTTCTCCGCGACATCGTCCGGCGTGCCGATGATGGGGTATCCGATGTTCATCAGCGGGATCGCCTTGCGGCGCGCGGCGTAATCGGGCGTGTTTTCGGGCGTCACGCCTTTCAGCGCGAGGATTGTGTCGATCGCTTCGAAATCTGCCGCCTCGGTGGTGAAATAATGGAAGTAATCTTCCGCTTCCTTGCGCGTCGGGCGGCACACAATGTGGCCTTGTGTATAGACGTCCATCTCGCGGCCGATGTTGCGGGCCTGCTCCTTGATGCCATCAACGATACCTTTGGCTCGCTGAACGTCGAATTCGCGAAAGCTCGTGAAGAAGCCGTGGCAGTGGCGCAACGCGAAATCGCGGCCAACGTCCGAGGCGGCGGCGTTCATGATGAACGGGTGGCTCCCGCCGAAGGGCTTTGGCTCAGACACCACGTTGTGCATGTGCAGAAATTTGTTGTCGTAGTCGAAGGCCTCGGGGTTCCGCCACATCTCCTTGATCGCGGAAATCCATTCTTCAGCGTAGATGTAGCGGTCGGAATGTTGGCGCAGCTCGGCGCCGAACATGTCGAACTCCGGCCCATTCCAGCCCACGACGATGTTGAGCGCAAACCGTCCGTCACCGATATGGTCAGCGGTCACCATTTGTTTGGCCGCGACAAGCGGGTTGAACATCGGCGCATGCACGGTGCCAAACACAGTGATATTTTTTGTCTGCGCGAGCAGCCCGCTCGCCCAGGTGACTGTCTCGAACGTCGAGCCCTGAAAATTGGTCGGCCCGCCGTAACCCTTCCACCGGCCAATCGGCAGAATGAAATCGATCCCGCCATCGTCGGCAATTTTGGCCATCTTCGAGCAGCTTGCCCAGTCCGCAAGCCAGCGCTCCGGCGTCGTGTTGATGGCGCGGCCCGAAGAGCAATTGGCGCCGAACAGCCCCAGCTTGAAGGAATTGTTATTGTACATCTGGTAGCGGCCCGGGGTCATTTCTTTCTCCACTTTCGATTGGGCGGACGGCGCGGCCGTCGCGGGGTCGGTCTAGTTCTTCGCTTTCACGCCAAGAATGTCGGCGAGACGCGCTGTTGCCGCCTTCTGTCGGCTCACAGTCTCCGCCAGCTCTTCCGGCCCCTGCGCATTGACAGCCATCCCGGCATTAAACAGCCGCTTCGTAACCACAGGGTCTTTTAACGCTTCTATCACGTCCGCGGCTATGCGTTTGCGAAGCTCAAGGCTCATGCCTGGCGGGCCATAGAGCCCGACTGTCGATTCATAGCCCAGCGTTGCAAATCCGGCTTCCGGCGCGCTTGGAATTTCGGGCGCGAGCGGGGTTCTCCCCGGCGCGGCGATGGCGGCCACTTTCACCTTTCCGACCTGCACATGAGGCATCGGCAAGCTCAGAGAAGCTGAAACAAGTTGAATGCGATTCTCAGCAAGATCGACGCCAGCCTGAATAATGTCGCGATAGGGAACGATGGTCACATCGAGCTTTTGCTCAATCACGAAGGCCCGCACTGTGAGTTCAGCCAGCCCAGCGCCGCCCGCGACATTAAGCTTGCCCGGGTTCTTGCGCGCCAGATCGACAAATTCCTGCAGCGTGCTTGCGCCAGATCCGGTCGAAAGCGCGACCGCCAGCCCTGAATCGACCGCCCGAACGATGGGAACGAGGTCGCGGTCCATGTCGTAGGGAGGCTTTGATTGCAGTGTGTAGGGATGCACGATGAACGACGCCGTTGAAGCAAAGAGCAGCGTATGATCATCCCGCGCAGCAGTGAATGCGTTGATCGCGATCAATCCATCACCGCCCGGTCGCGGCTCCACCACAACCGCCTTGCCCCATTTGGTCTGCAGCTTTTCGGCAATCAAGCGCGCGGCGATGTCGGAGCCGGACCCTGGGCCAAATGGCAGCACGAATTTGACCGCGCGCTGCGGGTATTGGTCCGCTGGCGTTTGCGCACAGGCGGAAGCCGCAGTCCAGACAGACAGCAGTGACGCGGCGGTAAAGCGTATGATGGCGCGCATGGTTTCCTCCTGAGTTTCATTTGAAATGAGGCTAGGGGATCGTGCGGCAGATGGAAAGGGCAGGCGTCATCGGGCAAGCGACGGTGGGATGGGGAGCCTCGTCGCCGCAAGCGCTTGCCAAGCAGCGGCTCTTCCTGCGAAAACGCAAGGAGAAGCGCGCTCGAACGTTGTGCGCAGCGCCGGAGGAATATACGATGATCGATCTGTACGCATGGGGCACCACCAATGGTCGGCGCGCGCTTGTCATGGTGGAGGAGTCCGGGCTCCCGTTCATCCTGAATCAGATCAATATTCAGAAGGGCGATCAGAAGACGCCGGAATACGCCAAGATCAACCCCTTCCGAAAAATTCCCGCGCTCGTGGACAGCGAAGGCCCGGGCGGCAAACCCGCAACCGTCTTCGAATCCGTCGCCATCTGCTTTTA
This sequence comes from Beijerinckiaceae bacterium, assembly GCA_947498445.1. Lineage (GTDB taxonomy): Bacteria > Pseudomonadota > Alphaproteobacteria > Rhizobiales > Beijerinckiaceae > Terripilifer. The sequence goes on along the minus strand of CANMLK010000042.1, from coordinate 11,099 downwards.
TCTTGCGGAAAAATGCGGGCGTTTCCTCGGCTCCGCTTCTGACCATCCGGATGTTCTGAAATGGTCGATGTTCCACGCCACCAACGTGCTGTGCACGATGGGCAGCCTTGGGCGCATCGACCATCCCTCGTTTGAGGAAAACGCGTTGAAGCAGCTAGGCACGATGAACGAGCATCTCGCCGGGCGCGACTGGTTCGCGGCCGAATTCTCGATCGCCGACATCATCCCGTTCACGCGCATCAACGGCGTTAGCCACGAGCGCGTGAAAGTGTCCGACTTTCCCAATGTGGCGGCCTGGTTGCAGCGCGTGTCAGACCGCCCGGCCGTCCGCCGGGCGATGGAGTGCAAGTTCGGCTGAAGCCTGCCTGCTTGCACGGCCTGATAAAGAGACGCCCGCGCCAGGAATGCCCGGCGCGGGCGCTTTTTATTCAGTCTGGCTTGTAGGCGCGTTAGCGCGGCGGCTGCAACATGCACTGCGGCCGCCTCTCGCTCCATTAGTCGCCGATTGCGGCGCGCACTTCTTTCTTCAGTTCATCAGGCACATTCGCCATGTCCGCCACGATCTTGGCGACCTCCGCGTGGTCCATCGGGTCGAGGTCGAGGCGCAATTTCTTGGCTTCTGCAACCAGTTCCGGATCGGCCATGGCTTTCATGAAGCCCTCGCGCAGGATTTTCATGCGGTCTGCGGGCGTTTTGGGCGGCGCCGCAAAAATGCGCGCGATGTCCATCTGGCTGAAGATTGTCACGAGAATCTGCTTTTCGCGCTCCGTTTTTGCGAAGGATTGCGTTAGCGGCACGTTCGGGAACGCCGAATAGGGACGAAGCCCGGATTGCATGATGGGAATGAGTTTCCCGTCCGAGATTAATTGCGGGTGCAGCGCCATCATGCTTGATGAGTTGATGCCGCAATTGCCCTGCAGCTCGCCACGCTCAAGCGCCAGAATGCGGTCGCCCATTCCCTTGTAGCCGATGATGATTTTCATCTTCGTGCCGAGAACGCTGTTGATGGCGTTCGGGAACGAATAATTCTGCGCGCCCTTGCCAGAGCCACCCACCAGCACTTCCTTGGATTTTAAATCCTCGAACGTCTTCACCCCGGCCGTGTGCCAATAGCTGCACAGATCGGTGTCGCTTGCCATGTTGCCGATCCACTCGTAGGCGGTCGGATTGATTTCGGCGCCACGGATGCCGAGGATGGCGTCAAGCAGATTGCTGGAGCGTAAATTGCCGATGCGCAGCCCGTCAGGCGGGGCGGTAAATGTCTGCTGCGCTGCGCGCAGGCCGCCGCCGCCGGGCTGATTCTGCACAACAATCGTCGGCGCGCCCGCGATGTACTTGGGATAATGCCGCGCCAACAGCCTTGCATAGGTGTCGTACCCACCGCCCGGATCGCTGCTGACCAGCATCGAAATGGTCTTGCCGGCGTAGTAGTCTTGGGCGCTCGCGCAGGAAACGGGCGCAAGCGTAGCAATTCCGCCCGCAAGCATCATTGCTGTGGCCGGGATCATGCGTCTGGTCGTCATCTGGAATCTCCCTTCGCAGCCGCTGGGAGGCTCTTGAGGCTTCTCAGCGGCGCGCGATCTAACGGCTTGGCGCCGTCCCGGTCAATCGCGGGGTTTGCGCCGGTCGCGTGCCGCTTACGGCAGGCGTGTCTTACTGCACGTTTTGCAGTTCGAGCCCCGCTTCCTTGATGACGCGCGTCCACAATTCCGACTCGTCCCGGAAAAACTTGCGGGTCTCTTCTGGCGATAGAGCTGCGGGCGACAACGACACGCGTGACAGGAACGTCTGCATCTCCGGCGTCTTCATGATTTCGACCGTATCGCGGTTGATGCGTTCGGCGAGTGCGACCGGTGTGCCCGGAGGGGCGACCATTCCAAACCATGTGATCGACCGGTAGCCGGAAAGGCCCGATTCGGAGATTGTCGGCACCTCGGGCACTGTGCTGGAGCGCTGCAGATCGGCCACACCGAGAAGCTTTACCTGTTTGTCGCGATAGAGCGGCACCGAGGTCGTCAGCGTATCGAAGAAGATATCGACGTGACCGTTAACGACGTCGGTGAGCGCTGGTTGCGAACCGCGATAGGGCACATGCAGCATCTTTATGCCGGCGCGCGTTGCAAGCTGCTCGGCAGACAGATGCGAGGTGTTGCCGACCCCGCCGGAGGCGTATGTCACCTTGCCCGGATTGGCTTTCGCATAGGCGATGAACTCGGCCATGGTTTCGACCGGCAGGCCCTTGCGCGCGACCAGAACATTCGGGATCGTCGCCAGCATCGTGATCGGCACGAACGCGGCCGGATCGTAGCCTGGCTCCTTGTACAGGACATGGCTGAACGAGAGCGGCGATGGAGGCGCAATAAGCAGCGTATGCCCGTCAGGCGCCGCGCGCGCCACCGCCCGCGCTCCTATGTTCATGGCGCCGCCGCTGATATTTTCGATCACCGTGCCACGATTCCACTTCTTGCCCAATCGCTCGGCCAGGGTGCGGGCAAGAAGGTCCGTGGTGGAGCCCGCAGGCCCGGGCACGACAATTTTCACGGTCTGCGTGGGATAGGAATTCTGTGCGCGAACCGCACCCGCTTGAACAGCAATGAGTGTCGCGGCAGCACAGGCTGCAATGCTTGTGAAACGAAACATTCCGTCTCCTCCGTGTGATGTTGTCTTGTCCAAATCAGCGAATGCCGCCTTACAGCACCGCGCTCGGCCCGCCGCCCTTGTATTTGCCAAGCCCCGGCCCGCAACCGGCAGCAAGCAGACGCCGCTTGGCCTCCTCTAGCGTCGACTGCGGCAGCGGCCCCTTGGCGGCGTAGGCGATATCGGCGAGCAAATGCTCGTGATTCGTCGTCGCCACCAGCGCCACATCGATGTTGGGGTTGGCGAGCGCGAAGCGGATCATGAATTCGATGCCCGACATCCCGTCGAGCAATTCATCCAGCTTTGCGCGTTCCCAAACATCGCGCACTTCGCCTTCCGCCGTGCCGATGGGACGCGTCGCCCATCCTTTGGCGGGAGCGCCGCGACCGGTCACGCCGCGCGTGACAACAACCTTTCCCGCAGCGCGCAGATCCGCAATCGCATCCTCGTTAGTGCGTTGAAGCGCCGAATAGGGAACCTGCACGACCGAGAAGTAATCGACGTCGACGAACTCGGCGAGCAATGGCAGCCGCGTCGATATGCCTGCTTCGCGAATCTTGCCGTCCTTTTTCAGCTTCAGCAGCGCGTCGATGACGCCGCCGTCTTCAAGCTCCTTGCGGGTCGGGTTGCCATGCACTTGCACCAGATCGAGGTGATCGGTCTTCAGCCGGCTCAGGCTTTGTTCGACGCCAGCAATGACGTTCTCGCCCGAGTAGGTGTGCTTCTCGTGCTTGTCGGCGCCCTTCACGTGGTAGGGGTCGATGCCCACTTCACAGGCGCATTTTGAGGCGAGAAGATACTCGGCGCGGCGATGCGATATCGCTTTCCCAATGAGTATTTCGCAGCGGCCGTAGTCGATGGACGTGTCGATGTAGGTGACCCCTGAGTCGACCACCTGGTTGATGAATCGGACCGCCTCAGCCTCAGTCAGGTCACGCGCCTTGGGCGGTCCCGCCAGCTCCATTGCGCCGTAGCCGATGCGGCTTGCCGGTAAATCGACGCCCCCCATCTTGCGCGCTCCGCTGCTCGCTTTCGTTTTCGCCTCTTCAGCCATCTATGCCCCCATGAGATTGAATTCGCCTGAGCCTGCTTAACCGCCGCGCGCTTCCTTGGCGAGTTTGACGACGTTGGGGCTCACCGACAATGTTTGCTGCACAAGTTTTTCGAGGTCAGCGCCCGAAAGCGTAGGCCCGAAGTCGATCTTGCGCTCTTTGGTGAAGGCGACAAGGTCAACGTCCTTCATCGTGTCCGCGAAACCCTTGCGCAGCGCCGCGACGCGATCTGCAGGAATGCCGGGCGTGGCCATGATCGAGCGCCCCATGGCGTTTCCAAGCGCGAACAGTTGAAGCGCCTTGCGCTCGTCGTCATTGCGTCCAAGCTCCATCATCAGCGGCACGTCAGGCAGGTCCGGCGACCGTTCATTCGCATATTGAACGAGGATGTTCACGTGCTTGTCGCGCAGCCAGTCTGCGTTATCGACCTTCATCGACGCCCACGCCTTGCTGCCGCCCTCCACCTCTCCGCGCTGCATGGCGAGGTTGGTGTCGTTGTTGCTGGGATAGGACGCGATGATTTTGAACTTTGTGCCGGCAAGCTGATTGAGCGCCTTCAGATAAAAGACGGTTGGCGACGCCGCGCCCGACCCGCCCATCACGGTTTCACGTTTGCGCGCATCCTCCAGCGTTTTGGTTGGCGACGTGTGCCATGTGTAGGTGACTTCCACCACCGGCGCGACGCGCCCGATCCATGTGAACTTTGCGGAATCGTATTGAATGCCGTCCGTGCCCATCGCCTGTTCGATGGCCACCGCCTGCGGAGCTGTCGCCATGACAGTGCCATCCTTGGGCGCAGCGTTGTAGAGCCAGTTGGCCATTTTGAGATGACCCGCGCCGGGCATGTTCTTCACGATGACAACGGGTGCGCCGGGAATGTGCTTGCCGATGGCCCGTCCGATAAGACGGCCATAGAGATCATAGCCGCCGCCGGGCGCCGTGCCGACGACGAGTTCCACTGTGCGTCCCTTGTAGAATTCTTCCGGCGTCTGGCCGAAAGCGGGAACGCTGAACGCTGCGAGCGCAGTTGCGCACATGACAATCTTCATCGTGTCCTCCTTCATGTATTTTTTCAATGTCACTCAGGCCCGCGGAATTCAAGAATTCGGTCCTGCGGGAAGTCGTACATCTTGCCCGTCTGCGTCCATGTCGGCAGGCAGAGTTGCACAACCTTTGGCGCGAAGTCCGCCGGCGTCCGCAGGCTCATGGGATCTTCATCGGGTGCGATGGAGGCGCGCAAATCCGTGCGCAGGAGGCCGGGATTGCACAGCATGACGCGCACCCGCGAAGCCTCTGTCTCGGTGGCGTAGCTGCGTGCGAGCGCATCAAGAGCCGCTTTCGAAATGGCGTACGCGCCGCGCCCCGCAGCCATCTTGCCGCGACTGCCTGCGCCCGATGTCACAAACACCGCGCGTCCTGCTTCCGCAGCGCGCAACAGCGTATCAAAATGCCGGATGAGGCGCCAGTTCGCGGTGACGTTGGTGTCGATCACCTCGCGCCAATCATCGTCCTCGAGATTTCCAAGCATGGTGCGCGGCCCCATGATGGCTGCGTTGGCGACAAGGATGTCGAGCCGCTTCCATTTCGTGCGCACGAATTCTGCGAGCTTCTCCACATCCTCGCGGCGGCCAAGTTCGCAGGGCGCAGGCGAGCAGGCGGCGCCAAGTTCCTCGACCAAGCCAGACAGTGAATGCGCCGACCGGGCCACCGCAATCACATGCGCGCCTTGCCGTGCAAGTTCTACCGCCACCGCGCGCCCGATGCCGCGCGAAGCGCCCGTCACGAGCGCGATTTTTCCACTCAAAATACCCGAATTCATGCGTTCATTCCGTTCAGTCGACGCGTCATTTGCTTACTTTGGCGCGCTCATCGTTTCCTTGAGCAGCGCGATGGTCTCTGGCGGTTGCGCGAGCGCAGCCTTGATTTGCGCGAGCACGTCATCTCCATATGCAGGCTCCAGCGGGCGGCCAAGCTTTTCCGCTTTGAGCTGCGCTTCCTTGTCTTCCATGGAGTTGCGATAGGCGGCGCGCAGCGCTGCGAGCCTGTCTGCGGGCATGTCAGGCGGGCCCGCTGTGAGCCGCGAAATGTCGCCTTGCGATTGCACCAGAGCCAGCAGTCGCTTGGCGTCGGCGTCCTGCGTGAGGGTCATGACCTGGGGCAAATCAGTGTCCTTGCCGCCAATTTGCGCGATGAACCGGCCGTAGCCGTTGGCGACAAAGCCCTCATAGGATGATCGCGTTGCGATGGTGCCGTGGATCTCGCCGCGACGCATGGCCTGCATGTCCTCTGTGCCGTTGTATCCTGTCTGAATCTTGATCGGCAGTTTGAGCGCCCGCGTAAGCATCATGGTTTCGACATAAGCGGCGGCGCCTGCGCCTGCGGTGGCGAAATTGGCCGGCTCCTTCAGGCCCATGAAGTCCTTCCAGCTCGTGATCTTCGATTGCGGGGTCACGATGAAAACGCGCGGGTCGGAGGCGGCCTTGCCGATCCACGACATCTTCGTCAGGTCAAATTTGACGCCAGCGTAATCCATCAACTGGTTATAGAGGAGCCCGGTGTTGAACGTCCCGATAGTCAGGCCGTCGTTGCGTGAGGCGTAAATGGCGTTGGCGCCAACGAGATGGCCGGCGCCCGGCATGTTGCGCACAACGAAGGTGGAGCCGGGCAGATATTTTTGCATGTATTCTGCGACCAGCCGACCATAGGTGTCGTAGCCCCCGCCAGCCGCCGTTGCGACAATGTAATTGATGGTCTTGCCGGCGAAGAAATCGGCGCCTGTTTGCGCCAGCGCTGGCCCTGTCGCCAACACTGAAACGAACGCGATTCCACGGCGAAGCGTGCTGACACGCATGGTGTTCTCTCCCGATGAGCCGCCTGTGCGCAACCTGAGCGCCGCAGCCTTGACCGCAAGGATAGCGCAACCCCGCCTGCCCGGCCAGTAGGGTTACGGTTGACCGAACCGGCCAAAACGGTCCATGAGCAACGCAGACGCTTTCGCGCTGCAACAAACTCAGCTTTGCTGACAACCCCGACAGGCCGCCGCACCTTGCCGCTCGCCCAGAACATCCGCAACCTGTTTCCTGAAACGCCTTCGCGTCCGTTTGCGGTGCTTCTTCTGCTGGTCTTCCTGAAGCAGGCGGGCAACGGCATGGTCTGGTCGATCCTGGCGATTTACGGACAGAGCCTGGGCGCCAGCGCGACTGTGGTCGGCCTGATGATTTCCGCCTATGGCGGCGCCCGCCTTCTGGTGAACATCCCGTCGGGTTATCTGTCCGAAAGGGTCGGCCGACGCACCATGATGAGCGCGGGCTGCGCGCTGATCGGCGCTTCGTCTTTCGCCGCAATGGCGCTTGTTCGCATCGACGCTTTCTTTGTCTGCCTGCTGGTGATGGGCGGAGCCTCGGCGGTGTTCATGACATCGGCGTTGGCGGCGGTCGTTGATCTTGGTGAGCCCGGCAAACGCTTGCGCGACATGTCGATGTATCAGGCCGCCAACATGGTGGGCGCCAGCATGGGGCCGGCCATTGGCGGCGTGGCCGCCGGCATGTGGGGCTTCAGCGCGCCGTTCCTCATCAACGGCGTTGTGGCGCTGGTCGGCGTCCTGGCTTTCGCCATGATGCCTTGGCCCAAAACAGACACGATCAAGCGCGTCGAGCCGCCCAAGAGCGGCGGCCTTGGTCGGCTCGCAAGACAGGGCGTTGGCATTGGCCTCATGTATTTCAGCATTTTTTATGTGCGCGTTGCGTCGAACTGGATTCTTATGCCGTTGATCGCGCAGACGAAATACAATTACGAACTGACGACGATCGGACTCATTCTGACGTCAGGCGCAATCGCCAATCTGATTGTGCTGACGACAGTCGGTCCGCTGGTTCGCATCTTCGGCCGAATTCAGGTGATCACGATGTCGAGCCTGCTCACGCTTCTGGCTTGCGCCATGCTCGCTTTTGGAGATCATCAGGCGTTTTTGTGGGTGACCTCCATTCTTTTCGGCGCGGCGGCGGGCGTCGCCTCGCCAACGCTCAACGCCTATGTCGCCGAGGTCGCGCCAGAGGGCCTGCGCGGCCCCGCGATGGGCCTGTTGCGCACCATGCAGGATTTGTCGCTGCTGCTGGGCCCGCTCGTCACGGGGCTTCTAAGCGACCACTCAGGCCTTGGATACCAGGGCGGCTTGCTCGGTTGCCTGGTGCTCCTGTCGGTTGCGACAATCGTGTTCCGCCTGGGGGCGCGCGGAACACGATGACCTGCGCAGGCCCCTAGAGCTTGTCCTCGCCGCGTCCCTTGCCCAGTTCCTTCGCCTGCTGCGTCTGCATGTAAAAATTGAGAAACTCGTAGCCCAGCGAAGCGTCGTGAACGAGATTGAAATTCGCGAGCATTTGTTTGTTCAGTACGCGTTTCGTCATCGCGAGCGCGTAGGCGTTGCGCTTGAGCAGGCGCTGCGCAATCTCGTTGGTTTTGGCGTCCAGTTGATCTGCGGGCACTGCATAGTTCACGACGCCCATCACCGCGAGCTCCTTCGCCGTAAAGGGCCGCGCCAGCATGAGATATTCCTTGGCCATGTTCATGGGCATTTTGAGCGGCGCGAACACTGATCCGCCATCGCCTGTCACCATGCAATGATCGGCGGAGCCGCGCTGCTCGCCATCGATGATGAGATCACCCGCGCTCATGTGGTGATCGGCGATCACCGCGTCTTCGCAGGCGACAATGAAGTCGCAGGCCAGAACAAGGTTAGCGCCAAAGCCCACGGCATGGCCGTTCACCTTGGCGATAACCGGCTTCTCGATCGTGCACATCGCTTCGACCGCGCGCGTGACGCCGCTCATGATGTCCCAATCGCCGCCGGGGTTGCCATGGTGGCCATAATTGGTTGGCGGCATCGTGAAGACGTCATCCTTGCCGGTGATGATGATGACGCGCACGCTGTTGTCGTCACGCAATTCTCCGAGCGCCCGGCCGACTTCCGATGCACGCTGCGCGCCGCCGCCCTTTCCGTTTGCGAGCTTCTCGCGCAGATGTTTTTCAATGCGCTTGAGCTGGATTGTCGCGATTTGCCCATCCCGCAAGATGTCGAGCAGGTAATATTCGGACATGTGAACTTGTCTTTCATGCAAGAGGGCGAGCAAGAGGGCGAGCAAGAGGGCTAGCGAGAGAGCTAATTGGCGAGGATCTTCGCCAGGCGGGCTCGAATTTCCGGCGTCGCTTTTGCGGCCCGCTCGACGAGCGCCCGAACAGCCGCGCCATCGATCGGACTTGTCATGATGCCGACTTTAAGTATCTCGTCCCGGAACCCCTTGTCCCAGGCCATTTTCATGAAGCCCTCTTTCAATGTCTTCTCACGATCAGGCGGCAGTTGCGGCGGTGCGGCGAAGGGCAGGGCCATGAAGAATGGAAGCTCGGCAAACTCAAGCAACGCAAGATCATTTGCGTCTTTCACCAGTTCGCGCGCAGTCGGAACGTCGGGATAATCAGGCAGGCGCTTTGTACGCCCGAACGCCACGAGCGGATGCAGCTTGCCCTCTTTCCACAATTGCGGACGGCCGACGAGAATGGCGCTGATGTCAACAAACTGCCCATCCATCTCGCCCCGCTCCATCGCAAGCCAGATTTCGGCTGCGCCGGGATAGCCGCGCACGAGATCGACTTTCAGGTTCAGCAGATCGCGCGCCATCAGCGCGAAGACGATGTTCGTGGCGCCCGCACGCGTTCCGCCCAGTTTGATCGGCTGCGCCTGCTTGTTGATGTCGTCCATATTGCGGGCGGGATGGCTGTCGCGCACCACCATCAGATAGGCGTCTTCTTCGTAAGACGAGAGACTGCCAAGCCACGTCAGGGCAAGCGGATCGAATTGCGCATTGGGATCGCCGACAAGCGCAAGTTGCGCCAGCGCACGGTTCATCGCGACAATTGTAAGCCCATCGCGTGCGATGGTGCTTGCCAGCCTATTGCCCAGTGCAAGCCCACCTGCGCCGGGCACATTCTGGACCACAAGTTGCGGCGCGCCCGCAAGAAACCTGCCCAAGTTGCGCGCCACTGTTCGCCCGGCGATGTCGTAATAGCCGCCCGGACTTGACCCGACCTGAACGGCGATTGTCTTGCCGGCGTAGAACGGAGCGTCCTGCGCCAGTGCAGCAAAAGGGGCGGCGAGCGCCAGTGTCGCCGCTGCAATGAATGCCGTTACTTTCATTTATAACCTCAATAGGTATCAAAGATTGATTGAATGCCCGCGTTGTCCATGTCGCGGGCCATGGCGAACGCGAGCAGTATGGCGGCCTTTTGCGGATTGAGATTGTCTGCCCCGATGGTGCCTTCCTCATGCGCGTTGCCGATGGCCAGCACCCGGCCTTCGCCCACACGTGCGCTGCGCACGACCTTGATTCCGTCTGCTGCAAGCGCGACACATGTATCGAGATAAACGCCCATGGCGCCTGCGCCGATGCCGGCAATGACGAGGCCTTTGGCGCCCAGATCAACGGCCGCACGCGCCAGCCTTGGGTCGGCGCCCGTGTGGCCATACAAAATTTCCACCTTTGGCAATTTATCCGCGTCCGCCAGCGTGAATTGCGAGGCCGTGGTGTGGATGCGCGTCGGCGTCCGGTAAAAGACAATTCGGTCCGCGTCTGCATAGCCCAGCACGCCCAGATCGCGGCTGCGGAAGGTCTGCACCTGAAAAGTGAACGTCTTTGTGACGTCACGCCCTGCATTGATCTCACTGTTTGTAACCACAAGCACGCCCAGACCATGGGCTTGCGGACAGGCAGCGACCCGAACGGCGTTGGCGAGGTTGAGATGCGCGTCCGTGCTGACTGCGGTGAACGGCCGCTGCGCGCCAACCACGATCAAGGGCTTTGAGGTCTTGAGAACGAGATTTAGAAAGAAGGCGGTCTCTTCCAGCGTGTTCGTGCCCTGCACGACTACGGCGCCATCGATCTCAGGGCGGTCGAGCACGCCCTGCATATGCCGCGCGAAACGAGCAAGATCGGCATGCGTTGCAACCGGGAAGGGCTCGTTTTCGTCCGGTTCCACGTCTGCGAAACCTTCGATCTCCGGCAATTGAGCCATCATCTCGCGCGTGGTCAGCCGACCCTTGCCGCTGTGGCGAATATTGTAATGCGTGATGTCAAAGCGATTAATGCCCTGACTCGGCAAGGTGCCGGGGCAAACGACGAGACTGACGCGCGCTTTCATGTGGTGCTCCCGTGGAATGGCGATGGTGATGAACAAGCATACGCGCTTGCACGCGCTGCATGATGTGGTCGCCGTGTCGCCGCCTCCCGGATCGAGTTTGAGCCAGTGTGCGGCAGCGCTGTGCGACCGTCAACCTGATGGCAGTTTCGGTTCCAGATACCTCTTTTGCCGCGCTACGCCGTTATTAGACCCGCAAATGGCCTGTTGAACCTGCCGGTCCAT
>CANMLK010000041.1 GCA_947498445.1 Beijerinckiaceae bacterium | reverse complement strand
ATCGGCATCTTCGGTGTTGCGGCGATGGGCCTCTTCCGTCCGCTGGTCGCGGATCTGAAGAAAGAAGGCGGTATCGTCGGAATGCTAAGTGGATACGGGAAGCCGACCTTCCAAGCTCAGCATTTGATGCATGTCTTCTTGCTGGGCGTCTTCGGCTACCTCCTCTTCGAGGCGTCAAGCTGGAACTTCTCGGCAAAGATCGTTCCGATGATCGTCGGCACGATCGGCTTTAGCTGCATCGCCGTTTCGTTGCTCAACGAAGTGTCGCGAAAGCCTCTTGCAGAAGCAGGCGATCTCAAGGATGGCGCGAAGGAAGTAATCGGGGAAAAGCTCCATATGGATCTGGAATCCGACACGGGCCACCTTACGAAGCATGTGATTCTCGTTCGTGGCATGATCTTCTTCGGATGGCTGCTCGCTTTCATGGCGTCGATGTCTATTGTTGGCATCATCCCAACGGTGCCGCTGTTCGTGGTGCTCTACATGCGCCTCGAAGGGCCGGAAGCGTGGAAGCTTGTTGTGCCGCAGGCAATCGGGCTCACCGTCTTCATCTGGTTTGTTTTCGACCAGTTGCTGACGATCCCGTGGCCCCCGACCTATCTCGGCTCATGGGCCCCGTGGTTGAAAGACTTCATCCCCTCGCTTTGAGCGGGATACCCAAAAAGAAAGGCCGGGTTCACCCCCGGCCTTTTTCATTTTCGCTCACGCAGACAAAACGAACTTTCAGCCCGGCCGCAGCCGCTCCAGCTTCGCCCAGTCTATGAAATCCGAAAAGCCCGCCGTCTCCGGAAGCTCGATGGCGCCGTCCTTGATGCACAATGGCTCTCGCACATACTCGTCCTGAAACTGCAAAAATCCGGACACCTCAGCCGGGAGTGCGGCGGACGGCAAAGCCGCCGCAAGCTGCAATGCAGCCAGTGAGCCAAGCGAACTTTCGCCAAACAGTCCAACATCCGCGCTGGCGCCAACTGCATGCGCGGCGGCGGCGATCTCACGATTCTCCGTGAACCCTCGCGCTTTCTGCAGTTTGAGATTGAACGCGGTGGCGCCGCTTTCGAGAAAGATGCGCGCGTCCGCCAGATCGCGGCAATCGCCGTCGACAAGAAGTGGCAGGCGGCACTTCGCCTTGAGGTCGCCAAACGCGCGGCCCGGCTCAAGCGCGCAGGGATCTTCAGCAAGCGCGACACCCTCGTCCGCGATGCGCGATACATAATCAGGAGCGTCCGCGACCGCGTAGGCGCGATTGCAATCGACATAGATCAGGATGTCGCCGACAGCGCGCCGAATTTCGCGCAACGCCGCAATGTCGATGTCGACGCCCTGCCCGCCTTTGACCTTGAGAGCGCGGAATCCGTGGTTGGCGATGGCGTTCTCAGCCTCGCGCGCCATATCGAGAGGCGGCTGGCGCGTCACACACCAAGACAGGTCCACCCGCCGCCGTCCGCCCCACATTTTCCACAGAGGCGTCTGCGCGATGCTGGCGCGCATGTCCCAGACTGCGACGTCAATCATCGCCTTGGCAAGATTGTTCTCCCGCACTTTGACGATCCGCTCCAACGCCTTCTCGTCATCGGGGTCGAGCCCAATCAGCAGCGGCGTGAATATGTCTTCAAATGCGACGGCGAGCATCCGCGGGGTCGCGCCCGTCCAGGCCAGCTTGACGACGCCTTCGCTGCAGCCGATGGCGCCGTCATTGGTGACGAGCCGCAGCACCATGAAGTCCGCCGCGCTTTCCGACGATGACGCCCATGTCATCTTGCGCGCATAAGGAAGCCGCGCCGGAAACAGATCGACCCGCTCGATTCGCCGCGCCACGTGCACCTCCCAATTGCTTTTTGCTCTGGCCCGCAGGATCGCACACGGTGGCGCGCACCGGCAAGCGCCGCTTGCAAGCGGGCGCTTGGTTGACTTCGGCTGCCGCCGCCCGAATACTCTTTTCACAACAGATGTCGCCATGCGGGACCGTCCGCGACAGCGCCACGAGGGGAGGATACAATCATGAAGGCCACCGCCTTCCTTATCGCATCAGCACTTGCTGGAATCGTCACGTCCACTGCCTACGCGCAGGACGAAAGCAAATTCTACGACGGCAAACAGATCAGAATGATCATCCGCTCCGGCGTCGGCGGCGGCTACGATCTGTATTCGCGCATGCTGGCGCGCCACATCAGCAAGCACATTCCGGGCAACCCCAGCGTGTTGCCCACCAACATGCCCGGCGGCGGCGGTATCGTTGCCGCCAATTATGTCGCCACTGTCGCGCCGCGCGACGGCACAATTCTCACGATGGTGAGCCAGGGCCTTCCGACAGATCAGGCGCTTGGCCTGACGCTCAGCTTCAAGGCTGATCTGCGCACGTTCCACTGGATCGGCAACATGAGCAGCTCGAACCAGGTGACTGTGGTCTGGCACACGGCCAAGACGCAGTCATTTGAAGAGGCCAAGAAGCGAGAAACGATGATTGGTTCAACGGGCGCGGGCTCGGTCTCCACCCAATTGCCAGCGCTGTTCAACAACCTTCTCGGCACCAAGTTCAAGATCATCACTGGCTACCCCGATGGCCGCGAGGTCGATATCGCGATGGAGCGCGGCGAGGTCGAAGGTCGCGGCACCAATCCGTGGGCCAGCTACAAGTCAACGCAACCCCGCCTTATCAAGGAGCGGCTCATTCGACCGATCATGCAGATTGGCCTCGAGAAAGAGCCCGACCTGCCAGACGTCCCGCTGCTGCTGGATCAACCTGTCGCGCCCGAGGACAAGCCGGTGCTCGAATTCATGTCCAAGGCGGTGATGGTCGGCAGACCGATCGGCACCACTCCCGGCGTTCCGGCCACGCGCGTCGCCGTGCTTCGAAAAGCGTTCGACGCCACACTCAAGGACCCGGAGTTCATCGCCGAAGCGACCGCCCAGAACGCCGAGATTGATTACATGAGCGGCGAAACCCTCGCCAAGATCATCGACGACCTCATCAGCGCGCCAGCATCCGTCCACGAGCGCGTAAAAGCCGTGCTGCGTCCCAAGGATTCAGACGTGCGTAAAACCGTCAACGAAAAATAGCGCGCATCTTTGTTGGCGCAAAGGCAACCAAGAAGTGGCGGGAAAGTAACAGCAGGGAGGCTATTTTGACTCGGATTGAAACTAGCGTTCGCGCACTTGCGTGCTTGGCATTCTTTGCCCCGACAGCCCCTGGCGTTGCAGATACTGTCACTGACTTCTACAAGGGAAAAACCATCAGCATGATCGTCGCCTCTGGCCCCGGCGGCGGGTACGATCTCTATGCGCGCACTCTTGTACGCCATTACCCGCGTCACATCCCGGGCAGTCCGAACATCGTCATTCAGTACCTTCCCGGCGGCGGCGGGATTGTTGCAGCCAACAATGTGTTTGCCGTGGCGCCGCGCGATGGATCAGGCATGGGGATGTTGTCATCCAGCACTTTTTTACTGGCCGCGGTGGGAGATCCAAATACGAAGTTCGACAACCTCAAGTTCACCTTCATCGGAAACATGAACGAAGAAGTGGACACTTGTTCTGTATGGCACACGAGCGGCATCAACTCCGCCGATGATCTCAAGACCCGCGAAGTCATCGTTGGCACCGCCGGCGCGGGATCGAATTCGCATACGTTCCCCGTTGGTATGAACAGCGTTCTCGGCCTCAAATTCAAGCCTATCGCTGGATACCAGGGGGGCACCCCCATCCGGGTCACGGCAATGGAGCGCGGCGAATTGCAGGGCATGTGCGGCGTTTTCGTCTCAACAGTCCAATCGCAGCTGACGCGGCAACTGGCTGGGGGTCAGCTGAAAGTGATTCTCCAGATGGGCCTTTCACGACATCCCGACTTCAAGGATGTCCCGAACGCGCTCGAAATGGCCAAAGATCCTAATGGCCGCGCTGCGCTGGAACTTCTGTTCGCACAGCTCGCCCTTGGCCGCCCCGTTCTTGGGCCGCCGGACATTCCCGCAGACCGGGCTGCAGCGCTGCAGAAGGCCTTCGACGCCACCATGGACGACCCACAATTCCGCGCCGAGGCGGAAAAGACACGCGTCGAACTCAGGTGGTTTGGCGCCGCGCGCATGAAAGAGGTGATGGAGCGCATGGAAGCTGCCCCAAAGCCTGTGAAGGACGACGTGCGGAAACTTCTCAACGTGCAGTGACGGGCTGCGCAACGCCGCCCCAACGTCAATTCTTTGCAGGCTCAAAGACCATCGCCTTCGCGAGGTCCGCAGAGTCCGCGACATTTTCAAGGCCCGCGACAATGGACAACAGCTTTGTCTGCTGCGCATCGCTGAGCGCGCCCTCCGCACACATGCGGAACTTGCCCTCAAGATCAGCGTCGCTGATCGGGTTCAGCGGCCCGCCGCGATAACGCTCGTCAGCCCATTGCATGAGCGTGCGGCCATCCTTCGTGTCCACCTCGATGCGTGAGCGGATCAGATCGTAACCGCGCGCGTCGATCGCCGGATCGCTCAGGCATTGCGTACGCTTCTGCATGTCTTGCATCGCAGGCCCGGACACGAAGTCGTCGAGGAATTCGTGATGGCTGGCGCGGCGCTTCAGCACCATCATGGCGAGCAGCGCAGGCATCGAGAACTTCGCCTGAAGATGATTAATCGCGAGCGGATAGCGGATCGGCTCAAGAATATTTTTGCCCGCATAGAAGCGGATCGCCTCAACCTCTTCCGGCTTGAGGTCGTTGTCGAGAACGAGCTTCAGCATCGCATCCATGGATTGATGGGTGAGAATGCCAGACGGGAACGGCTTGATGCTGACGCCCGGATCGACAATCGTGAACGTCTTGCCAAAGCCCTGCGCGGGCTTGGATGGATCAAAGCCTTCGCCCATGACGGCGAAAAAGCCCCATTGACCATCCAGCACACTGGGATCAGCCGTGAAGCCGCGCGAGGCGAGAATTGCCGCCGTGACGCCGTTCTCAGATGCGCGGCCCACATGAAGCGGCTTGGTCATCGTGCCGAAATTGGCGCGGATGCCAGCGGCCAGCGAAGCCGCGATGCCCAGCGCGTGCGCAAGTTTATCGCCTGTAAGGCCCAGCAGTTTGGCCGCCGCAGCGGCGGCGCCGAATGTGCCCACAGTGCCGGATGTATGATGGCCGCGACGATAATGCCTGTGCGACATCCATTCGGAGATTTTGCACTCCGTTTCAAAGCCGGTCTGGAAGGCCAGCATGAAACGCTTGCCATCGACGCCGCCCAGCCGCTGTGACATGGCGATGGTCGCAGCCAGCGGCGGCACGGATGGATGCGTCAACAAGCCATACACATGCGCGGGATCGTGCGAGACTTGCGTATCGTCCCAATCGTGCGCGTGGCCTGCGGTGCCCAGCACGCGCGCCGCGATGGCGGCAGGCGCCTTGTGCTGACCGCCCGACAGAAGCAGCGCTTCGGCCTTGCCGCCCTGATCAAGCGCATCCTCAATGAGAATGTGAACCGAGTGCTCGGAGCAACCCGCGATCATCACGCCAAGCGAATCAACCATGCAGCGTTCAGCCACGCGAAGCGCTTCAGCCGGCAGGTCGTCGTAGGAAACTTTTTCGATGAACGCGATCGCATCTGCTGTGATCGCCGTGTTGTCAGTCATGAATACGAGCTCTCACTTTTTCCCGCAGGCGGCTGCTTCGTTGGCTTGCGTATCTTTTTGTTCGGATGCGCGAGGGAAAGCAAGATTGAGCGGATGACAAGCTCAATGTCGTCGGGACGTTATTCCAGGATGGGCCGGGCGCGGGCCGCGAGTTCCTTTGGCGTTTTGAGAACGCGCGTCACCACGGCCTCAAGCTCCGCTGCGCTAACGGGATTGACGTCGATCTTCAATTTCTCGGCTTCTGTCAAGAACTCGGCGTCCTTCATCGTCGCATCGAAGGCGGCGCGCACAGCGGCCAGACGATCGGCTGGAACCCCGCCGCCAAAAGCCAGCGGCGTGCCCAGATACGTTCCCGCAATGATGAGGTCGACCACACGCCGGTCATCGTCGGACGAGACAAGTTCGGTGACGGACGGCACGCCCGGCAGATCAGATGGCTTGGGGCCCATTGTGGCGATGACGCGGATGTCGCCGTTTTTCACCCACTCAGGCCGCGTCGATTTCCAGCTCGTCCAGAAATTGTAGCGCGCCTGCACCTCTCCGCGCTCCATGGCGAGGTTGATTTCGTTGCCGCCCGGATAACCGGTGACAATCTTGAAGCGTGTTTTCGCAAACTCGTTCAGCATGGCGGGCATGGAGAACGATTCAGCGCCGCGCCCGCTCGCGCCAGTGATGACTTCCCTGCGCCGCGCGTCTTCGATGCTTTCGACTCCGGACGTGCGCCACACGGTCATTGCGCCTGTCAGTGGAGCGGGCGATCCGATCCACTGAAACCTGGAAAGATCGAACTTGATCGCCTCGCTGCCAATCGCTTGCATGGCCGCAAAGTTGTTGGGGATCATGCCGAAGTGCGCGCCGTCTTTTGCGGCGACATCAGCCAGATAGGCGACCATGCGCGCCCCGCCTGCGCCCGTCATGTTCTGCGGCACAAGCTGGGGCGAACCGGGGATGTGCCGGCCGATATGCCGCGCCACGACGCGCGCGTTGAGATCATAAAAGCCGCCGACGCCAACGCCGATCAGGACGCTGACGCTCTTGCCCTTGTAGAAATCAGCCGGAGACTGCGCCTGCGCGCTGAAAGCGGTGAGGAGAAAAGCTGCGCAGCAAATGTGCGTCGTAGAGCAAAGTGACATCGCGAAGTCTCCGCGTAATTTTATTTCAGCAATTCTTTCGCGCGGTTCACCACATCAGCCGGCAGGGCGAACATCTCGTTGACTGCGGCCTGCAATTGCACGCCCGGCGTCGGCTCAATCTCGATGCCCAGCTTGTCGGCATCAGTGACAAACTCCGCATCCTTCATCATGGCGTCAAAACCCGCGCGCAATTCCCTCACGCGCGCGTCGGGGAGGCCGCCGGGCGCAATGAGCGGACTTGCAATACGAGTGTCGCTCAACATCAATTGCAGGATTTGCCTGTCCGTCTCGTTCTGCACAAGGTCTATGGCAAGCGGCACGTTGGGCAAATCAAGCGCCTTGTCGAGCGCGCCCTGCAGGAGAATGTTGACCTTCTTGTCGGTCAGCCACGTCGGCACGCGCCGCTTGACGCTCGTCCACGACCAGCCGCACCAGCCTTCCGTTTCGCCGCGCTCCATCGCGATGGTCAGTTCGTTGCCGCCCGGATAGCCGGTGACGATCTTGAACTTCGTGCCCAGCAGCGCATTGAACAACCGAGGCTGGTTAAAAGTACGCGTGCCAACTGTCGCGCCAAGCACAACTTCGCGCTTCTGCGCTTCCTGAATGTTAGCGACGCTGCGCTCCGCCCACACAACGCACAAGGGCGTCTCCTTCGCGCGGCTGCCGATCCAGTTGAGCTGACGCGGATCGTATTTGACAGCCGGATTTCCAAACAGCGCTTCAAACGCCAGCGCGCCGTCGACCAAGGCAAGCGCCGAGCCATCACGCGGCGCAATATTATAAAGATGGTTGAGCGCAACAACGCCGCCTGATCCGGGCATGTTCTGCACAATGATCTGCGGGTTTCCCGCCAAATGCTTGGCGTAGTGGCGCGCGAACAAGCGCGCGGTGGCGTCATACGTGCCGCCCGACGTAAACCCGACCGAAATCGTCATTTTCGACAGATCTTGCGCGCCTGCGCAGTTGGTCCACAGCGCGCCAGCCATGAGCGCGGCTACAGTTACACTCGTCCTACGGTTCATTGATTTTCGCATTCTTGCCTCCCCGGGCTGCACGCGCCTTCTTCTGCGGCGCAGCGCTTTTTTCAATTGTGTGCGTAGATCAGCCGCGCGTCCATGCTTGGTGAGCAGATCTCTGAAGGCCTCCTCAGTGAGTTCCTGAAACGTCGCCTTGCGATCGCTCGCCAGCAGCCGCAGCGCGGCCCACGTTTCCTCATCAATCTGCACACGCTTGCCGGGCATATCGAGTTATTTCGCCGTTGCTTTGCCCGCTTCAATCGCGGTGCGTGCGCGCGCGATGACGTCTGCAGGCGTCTTGTAAAGCTTGTCCAGCAACGCGGTCATTTCCTCGCCGGTGATGGGGCTCACTTCAAGGCCCATCTTGGTGGCGTCGGCGAGAAAGTCCGCCTCCTTCATCGTTGCATTAAACGCGGTGCGCAACGCCGCAAGGCGTTCCGGCGGCAGGCCGGGCGGCGCCGTGTAGGGATAAGCAAAGCTCTGGCGCGCAAATATCATCTCCAGCACTTGTCGATCCGCCGCATTCTTCGCGAGGTCGACAACCAGCGGCGCTTTGCCAATAGCGGGGTTGGATTGCAAACCCAGTTGCGCGAGAACGACGACTCGATTTTTCGCAAGCCAGTCGCCGCGGCTCGACGTGAGCGTTCCCCATGACGTTCCAGCGCTGCCCTGCACTTCGCCGCGCTCGACGGCGAGCAGCGTGGAATTGGAATCCGGATAGCCGGTGATGACGCGGAATTTCGTCCCCAGCACCGCGTTCATGATCCATGGAAACGTCGCGCTGTCCGCGCCGGCGCCCGATGCGGAGACGAGCATCTCCTTCTGCCGCGCGTCCTCGAACGTGGTGAACCCCGTCCCCGCCCAGGCGAACGTGACGCTCGTCTCTGCGGCGATGCTGCCGATCCATCCCATCTTGAGCGCGTCGTATTGCACGCCCTGATTGTCGAGCAGCGGCTGCATCGGCAGGCCGCGCGAGAAGGTCGCGATCTGCGAGCCGTCCTTGGGGGCGATGGAGTAAATGTAATTAGCCGCCTTCATGCTGGCGGCGCCCGGCATGTTCTGAACAATGACATTAGGCGCGCCGGGTATCTTCTTGCCAATATGCCGCGCCAGTAAGCGGGCATAGGCGTCATAACCGCCGCCTGGCCCGTAACCGACGACAAGCTGCAACGGAGTCGACTTGTAAAAGCCCGCAATATCCTGCGCGGCGGCAGGGTTCATGGCCAAAATTGCGGCCGCTGACGCGAACATGGCCGCGCCAATGTTCTTCATCGTAGTTTTCATAAACTCTCCCTTCGGACGCATTCCCCGCAAAGCGGCTGCGTTCAGTCTTGATCTTATTCGATGATCTTTTTTGCTTTTCCAACAAGATCCGGCGACGCCGAATAGATGCGGTCAATGATATCCTTGGCGCGCTCGCCGCGCGCGGGCAGGATGGGGGCGTTCAGCTTCGCCGCTTCGCCCAGAAGCATTGGGTCTTTCAAGCTGGCGTCAAAGGCGCGGCGAATGGCCTCGACCCGATCAGCAGGCACAGCCTGCGACATGACGAAGGGCCGCCCAAGCTCGCCGCCCGCCGTCAGCAGCGACAGAATATCCTTTTGCTCCTGCGTCTTGGCGAAATCGCCAAGATAGCGAATATTTTCCGGCAGCCCCTCCACCTTGTCTGGTGTGAACGTCACCACAGGATTGATCTTTTTCTCCCGCAACCATTCCGGCGACACGCTGCTCCACGAGCCACAATCTGCATCGAGTTCGCCGCGCTCAATAGCGATGACTTGCTCCGCCCCGCCGGGAAAGCCAGTGATGATGCGAACGTTGAGATTGAAGAGATTCTTGAGAATCGCTGCGTTAATGTACGCGCCGGTCCCGCGCCCCGTTGCGCCAATATTGATTTCCTTGCGAGCGACAAGATCGTCCCAGGTCTTGATCCCTGTCGTGTGCCAGAAATAGCAAACGCGCACGTCCGGATACATGCTGCCGATCCACGCGAGATTCGAGAAGTTGAATTTCGTCTTTTCAGGATTGACGAGCGTATCCAGCAACAGCGCCGGATTGAACGCTGTTATGTATCGCCCATCCTTAGAAAGGGTGGCGTCGAGCTGGCGCACGGCTGTCAAACTGCCAGCGCCCGGCGAATTCTGGACAATGACATCGGGCGAGCCGGGAATATGGCGCCCGATGTGTCGGCCCAGCAATCGCGCGTAAAGGTCGTATCCACCGCCGGGCGAAAAGCCGACGACGATCGTCAAGTTCTTTCCCTTGTAAAACTCGGCGGGGCTTTGCGCGGCGGCAGAGGCCACGCTGGCGACTGCACAAATCCCGGCGATGAGGGACGCTATCGTCTGACGAGCCATGAATTCCTCCCCAACAGCGCCTCTCGCGGACGCTGGGACGGCAGAATAAGCGCAAACGGCGACATTTGACAAAGACCGATCGCCCAAACGTCATTTTACGCAGCTGGCTCCAAAAACCACACCCGTGGCCTGGCCTTCATCCGCCTGCGCCCCTCCACGGCGCGGCCGAAATCCCGCCGTCTGTGCAGTGCGGAACAGCCAGTAGCTGAGTTCTGTTTTGCCCAGTTGCCTCACACCGGCGGGTAGGCTATCAATGGTACGGAAATATACGGGGGAAATCATGTTACATCTTGACTGGGTTCGGGAACTTTACTTCATCGCTGGCATCTCGGTTGGCACGTGCCTTCTGGGTGTGGCCTATTCCGCGCTTGAGAACGTGTTTCCGTTTTTGCGCGGCGGTTTCGGCCGGATGGGCTGAGCCGGTTTAAATTTTATCATGAGTTGAAATGGCGCCGGAAACGGCGCCATTTTCGTTTTTACGAGGCGGCCAACCAGATGCGGACCACGCATGCGGAGCGAGCCATATGACCAGCAGCTCCATTCAAACCATCGACTCTGGCCAGCAAGCCCGGACGCTGACGACCATTTCGCTGGTCCATCTGGTGAGCCACTTCTACTGGCTGGCGCTTGTGCCGCTACTGCCCTCGCTCACAACGTTACTTGGCGCCTCATACCTTGAACTTGGGCTTGCGATCACGATCATGAACGCGGTTTCGGCCCTCATTCAAGCGCCGGTCGGCTTTCTTGTCGATCGGTTCGGCGCGCGGCTATTGTTGCTCACCGGAGCCATCGTCGGCGCACTTGGCTTCATACTTTTGGCGCTTGTGCCCGCTTACCCGGCTTTGATCATTGCTGCTGTCCTGATCGGACTTGGCAATTGCGTCTACCATCCAGCGGATTATTCCATCCTCTCTGCAGAGATAGGCGCAGACCGCATGGGGCGCGCTTACTCAATCCACACATTCTCCGGCTATCTCGGATTTGCTGTCGCTCCACCCATTGTCCTGTTGTTTCTCTGGATGGGCGGGCCGCGCTTCGCGCTCGCAGCCATCGGCATCACAGGCCTGCTGCTCTGTTTGCCGCTAATCCCCGGCCTGCTTAACGAACGGCGACAATCGCGTGCGCCAAAGACCGCCTCAACGCAAAAAACATCAGCTCTAGCTTTGTTGACGGCCTCCGTGGTTGCGCTGACAGTCATGTTCACGCTTGTCAATCTTTCGACCGGCATGATGCAGACCTATATGGTTGCGGCTGTCGCTGACCTTCTCGCGTTGCCGCAATCTATTGGCGCCGCAGCGCTCACCTTGTTTTTCGTCGCGCTGGTGACAGGCGTTCTCGTTGGCGGTTTTGTCGCCGACCGCGCCAGCAGCGTAGGTGTCGTTGCGTTGGGCGGCTTCGGCCTCGCGGCGGTGTTTGCCTTGGCCATTCCTTTGCTGACGCCCGGCGCCGGAGTCACGTTGGCTCTGATTGGCGCAACAGGCTTCTGCGCTGGCCTCATTATGCCCTCTCGCGATCTCCTCGTGCGCAAGGCCTCGCCGCCAGATGCAGTCGGGCGCGTCTTCGGGATCGTCACAACCGGTTTCAACTTTGGCGGCATGCTCAGTCCGCTGATTGGCGGGGCGCTCATCGACGGACAGGCCCCAGCGTGGATATTTTACGGGTCGGCCGGCTTCATGTTGATGACAGTCGCAACTGCGATTGCCGTGGAACGACGAACCGTACGCTGACGCTCATTCATTCTGGTCGACACGCCAAACGCCAGGGACAATAATTAACGTAGCAAACACCAGTATTGTGGTGGCGTCATGAGCAAACGTACTCTCGCAAGCAGGGGCTACACGCCCGAGGAACTCGACGTGTTGTGCAAGGCATTCCGGCGCGCCTGCGCCGAGTGCGATCTGACCGGCGCTTCCGGCCGCGCCTTTCTGGCGCGAGCGTTGATGACCCGGTTTAAAAACGGCGTAACTTCTGAAGAAGACCTCGTCGCCATTGCGCGCATCATTGTCTGGCGAAAACGAGGGCTGGACGGCCTGAGCGTTGTCGCCAATCAACAATCTGGACCGCAAGCCAGACCAGTGGCGCTGCTTACAAAATCTTAACTACGCGCGCTTGTTGTTCGTTATTTGTTCCCATTCGGGACGCGAATCGATTAGATTTGCGTCATGATGGACATTCTCTTTCATGTGGCCGGCGCGCCGATACGTGGAGCCGATGCGTTCATCGGCGCCGCGCTCCTCGCGCTTTTCCTGCTGAGCGCAACCTTGCTGGCTGTTCTTCACGCAGCCCGGTCGAGGAGGCTGGAAGGTGCGGTCGCGAACGAACGGCAGCGCGATTTTGACGAGCGCGTGGCTGACCTCTCGCGTATGAACGCCGAATTGTCCGGGCGGCTGCGCGCGGTCAGCGAAGTGATGGCCGATCGGCTGGACTCAGTGGGCCACAAAGTTGGCCAGGGGCTTGAGCAAAGCGCGCGTTCCACGGCCGATCAACTTGCGCGCCTGGGCGAGCGACTTGCCGTGATCGACCGGGCGCAAGCCAATTTGTCTGCGCTGTCGCAGGAAATGGTTTCGCTCAAGCACATCCTGTCCAACAAGCAGACCCGTGGCGCCTTCGGCCAGGGGCGGATGGAAGCTATCGTGCGCGACGGCCTGCCCATCGGGGCCTTCACGTTCCAATCGACGCTGTCGAATGGCTCGCGCCCGGATTGCATCGTGAAATTGCCGGGCGACGACCGCCCGATTATCATCGACGCGAAATTCCCGCTTGAATCGTTCACCGCATTCCGCGAAGCCCGCGATGAGGCTCAGCGCAAAAAGGCCGCCGTGCGCGTGCGCGCAGACGTTAACCGGCATATCCGCGATATCGAAAGCAAGTATCTGCTTGCGGGAGAGACACAAGACATCGCCTTGCTCTTCGTGCCGTCTGAATCCCTTTACGCTGATCTGCACGAGCATTTCGAGGACGTTGCACAAAAGTCAGCAGCGGCGCGCGTCATCATCGTTTCGCCGTCCCTGCTCATGATGGCCATACAAGTCATGCAGGCGATCGTACGGGACGCGCGAATGCGCGAGCAGGCGCATCTGATTCAAGCGGAGGTGCGGCGGCTCCTTGAGGATGTCACCCGGTTGCGCGAGCGCACCACGCGCCTGACCACCCATGTCCGGCAGGTCAACGAAGACATCGAGACCGTCGACGCCTCGATGCGCAAGATCGCCACGCGCGGCGATCGAATCCTCCAGCTCGATTTCGAGGATCGACGAGCTGAACCTGAAACGACCCACCCGGAAGGCGCAACCTTGGCCTTCGGCGCAGCCCGCGCGGTGTGACTTGCAAAAGCCGTCGTGGGGATTAGCTTCATTAAACGTATGAAGCCTGGTTTCGATTCCCGTCGACAAGCGAATGCGTCAACGGGCCAAACAGGAGTTCAGAACATGAAAACACTTCATGTCTTCCGCTGTGGCGTCGAAAATCTCTATGGGATCACGGAGGATGCGACCGGAGGCAATCTGCCAACTGACCTTTGCGGCGCCATCTGGATGCATATGAACTCGTTGAGCTACGACGGACACCTGCCGCCCTGGGGGTTAGACGTCGCATCACAGACCCGGCACGGCGCGTTGCTGGCCGGCCTTTCGCAAAATGGCTTCTTCATCAGCGAAGGCGAGGCCTTGCCCGCAGATATTATGGAGCCGCATAAACCAACCGCATAATCGCCAAAAGCGAGAGAACAATGCTTTTCATTTGCGATGCGCCCGGCGGCAAGACCTGGTTTCAAATCGAGACCGAAATGGAAGCGGCGCGCGAATCGCAATTGATGAAACATGCGGTGGAAAAGTACTATCTGCGGTTCAGAGACGCCGCCAAGGCGACATATATTTCAACATCGCGCAGCTTCATCGAACAGGACATCGGACTCGCCGGGCACATCCGCAGCGCAATGCCCATTTTCGCAACCCTGCGTGACGCAGACGGGGTCGGTCTCGCCACAGCCATGTTGCCATCGCGCGCACAGATTGACGGTTTCACATCTATTGTGGTCGGCCCCTCCAACGATGATCCCTACCCGGAGCACGCAGAGGCCATTGCCGTTTTGGGGGCCCGCTTGGGCCTGTCGCTTGAGCGAGATCGCTGCTATCCCTATCACCGTTAGAATATCTTCCCTCAACGCTTGAATGACCAAGGCGCAACGTTTGGCGGCTTGTGGAATTAACAATCAGGAACGTTTTCCGCCATGGCTTCTCCGAAAAATGCCCAGCCTCCGATGCGCGACTTCGCCTTGCTGTGCGCCCGTCTTCTTCTGGCTCTCTTGTTTCTCGTGGCCGCGTTCAATAAGCTTGTCGGCTACGCCGGGGTCACTAGCTATTTTAGAAAGTTGGGCGTGCCAGAGCCTAGCGTCATGGCGCCAGCGGTCATCGGCTTTGAAATTCTGGCCGGCCTGCTTCTCATCGCGGGCTATCAAACGCGGATAATCGCGCTTCTGATCGCCGGCTTTTGCATCGTGTCCGGCGTTCTTGGGCATTCGCAGATCAGCGACCCCAATAATCTCAATCACCTTTTGAAGAATTTCGCGCTCGCGGGTGGCGCGCTTGCGCTCTACGCGGCTGGCGCCGGGACAAAATCAATGGATGGCCGCTAATTGCCTGCAAGTGAACTGCGCACACCCAAGCGCAGGAGTTGAGCAGCTTCGCGCAACCTCCCTAACCTAGATTGTGGCGAATTAAGTCCTTAGTTGGGCTATATTTAGGCTAATAATACGCTTGTTAACCCTGCTGCGCAGGCTTACATTCACTCGGTGAAGCAGCTTTAACGTTGCTTTTCGAAGATTGACAGGGGGCAAGTGAATAGCGTGGAGGCGGTATGTTCAGATTTTTACTTTCGGCCGGATTACTGGCCTCGTCCGTGGGGATCGCGCAAGCAGCGCCCAAGTGTACTGCGGGCGAGATTTACCGGATCACAAAGAAAGTCTGTGTCGACAAGGCCACTGCTATTCGTGATGGCGTGATAAGCTTTCGCGAAAAAGCAAAGAAACGCATTGCTCCTGAAAAAGGCTTGCTTTCTAAAAACAAAATAGCGTCCGACACCACCCCGGTTTCAGTTTATCCAGGAGCGAAGTCGGCGACAGATGTCGCAGGGCTGGCCGATAACGTAAGCGCTTTAAACAGGGCTTCAATTCAGGCGCGTGATGAAAACTCCAGCGCTCCCGTCTCTCGGTCATCCGCGAGCGCCAGCCTTCTACCGTCATGGACAAGCACAAACGACGCAACATCTCCATTCGGCGCGTTAAGCAACCCGTGGACGCCAAGCGTCATGAGCGTAACTCCCCCGTCCCGCTTTTGACTTCAACTGGCGACTAGGGACTGAGAAAAGTCAGGCGCATTACTTCTTCCCGGCGATCGCGCACGCCTGTACGCGCTGCGTCAAAGGCCAGCATGAGTGCGCAAATCGTGCACGAGCTTGTCGTTCGTTTACGCGCGCGCCAGATCGAAATTGCAACAAGTCGATCAATTTCAGACGCCAATTTCGCAAGGCGCCCGGGCGTGCCCGCATTACGTGCATCCGCCGGAATTCGACACAGGCGTGCGAGAGCTTCGTCTATAATTTCCCGACGACGACGCGTAAACAAGCCTCCGATCCACGCAAAGACCGAACTGACGCCAGCACCGGCGAATAAGGCGAACCAAAGCCAATCGCCATATCGGTTCATGAACGTCAATTGCTCCCGGTTGAAGTAATCAAGCGCGCCGCGATGGTTCGGAAAAATGGCGCTAGTGGCGTTATCGGGATCCGGCGCTTTCATGGTAAGCGACACGGGCGACGACCGCGCGAGCAGGTTACGACTTTCGAAAAGCCTCTCTGTCAGTGTGGAAATTGCCACTCTGTCGAGTCCTGAACGCGCCATGAGACGCCACGAAATGGCGACTCCATCCGTTTCTTCGCTGTGTGCAACGGGGTCTGCGAGCAAGCCGCCCGTCGGAATTTTCATGGCGGAGAATGCTGGACTCCAGACTTGAAAAGCCTCGCCTTGCGCAATGGGCAGAAGTGAAACCGGCTTGCCAAAAGCGCCAGATGCGGCGCGCGCAACACGTCACGCTTCGACGCTTCCTGGCGTTGCAACATAAGCGACTGTAACCACGCGACCATCACTCAAGGCCTCTGATATACGCGCCTCGTCCGCGCGCAAAATTCGGACCTGCTCGGACGCGTCATAGAACGCGAGCGTGGTTCTGATTGCCTGTTCATCACCCTCACCCCGCCCGATAGTCGCCAACGTCTTTCCCTTGAGCGCCGCAAAACTCGTGAGCTTTTGAACCGTCGGGAAAAGAACAATGAGGGCTTCCTCACGCAGGATCGCGACTGTCAATCCATTGGTGGGCAAGCTGACGTCAGGACGGACGACCGCAAGATCAGCTTCACCCCGCTCAAGACTCGCCGCGACAGCCTCCAAATTGGCCTCGCGACGCACATTGAGCCGAATACCCCGTCGCCCATCCGCCAGCGAGGCGGCCAGCCCATCTATCAGGTCAGTTTCCGCGGTCTTCTTGGTTGAAACTGCGACCGTGAATTGCGTCGGTCCAATCAGCCGCCAATAGGCGATCAGGATGAGCCCCCCGCGATCACGATCGCCAATGCGGACTTGGGATAAAGGCCTCGATCACGCCGTAACGTATTGATCAATTGTTCAAGCAAGAAGTGTTCCTCCTTGCCCCCAAGGCGATCCAATTATGCATTCACATATGCGCGGCTTCATCATCCGCGCCATCGTTCTTCTCGATCTCTGCGGCAATTGATTCAACCGAGGCGCCAGCCTCGATACGCTTGCGGATGTCGTGCAGCCTTGCAAGTTGCTGCAGCAACTCCGGTACGTTGTCGAGATTTTCCATGAATTGCCACACATAGACGATCATCGCGAAAATCGCGCCCGCGGATATTTCATCCATATAGGTGATACGCGCGAGAACTCCCACAAGGAGCAAAATGGAGAGCGCCTCGACAATAGACCAGTTGAACGCCTCCGCGTCGGACAGCTTCACGCGCCAGGAACGCACAGCGTTGAAATGGTCTTTCACTTGCTTGGAGTCTGCAGACTCTATCGCATTAACTTCTTCTTCGAGCTGATTGTTAAGCTCTCGATTAAAGGCGTACGACTTGCGGACGTAAGAATTGTTGACGATCACAACGGGCAAGAAAAGGCAGGCCATCATGGCGCCAATAATCAGGTCGTACCACAATAGCATGGCCAGCGATCCGAAGATGCCGACCATCGTCGTGACAAGTGTTGCAACGTCTTTCTCGAAGAAAGTAACAAATTCTCGCGACATCGCTGATCGCGCCGCCACCCGCGTGGCGGGAATTCCCGCACGCCGTTGCCGCATGATCGTCAATTCAACGATGCGATTGTAGATTTCGGTGTAAAGGCGCGTGTCGTACATGCGCCGGATCAGGCCGATCGTCGAACGCGCAGTCCACGCTATGATCAGCGGGGCGGCATGCTCCAGGTGTCCTTCGAGCACGCCGTTGATGGCGATGCCGGTCGCCCAAGGGTATGACAACTCGAGCAGATCTTCGATCAGCGTGAGCGCGTAAGTTAAGGCTATACGCCACTGGTAGAGCCGGAGCGACTCCAGCGCCGAGGGACCGTCCACACTTTTCCGCGCCAACGTTCAGTCTCGCCCTTCAGAAACCTGCCGTAACTATACAGGAACCGCCTCATTGTAACTGGGCAAGGCGCCATAGTGAAGAAGCATTACGTTATTGCTCACCAGGCGCGCAGCAGGGTGCAGAGCATGTTCTCCGTGGATTTTGGCAGTCTGGCCGTCGCTTCCCTGCCGTTGGCCTGGACGAATATCTGGAAATAGATCTGGTGAATCTGGTGCTCCATTCCCCCATCAGGATCGGGCCCAAGTGTGCCATCGGGTTG
Source organism: Beijerinckiaceae bacterium (assembly GCA_947498445.1). Lineage (GTDB taxonomy): Bacteria > Pseudomonadota > Alphaproteobacteria > Rhizobiales > Beijerinckiaceae > Terripilifer. Next base: position 3,626 of record CANMLK010000041.1, on the reverse strand, counting down.
ATAAATCTTCTTGCGGAATGCGGTGTCGAAATCGTACCGCACATGCACGGTGGACTTGCGACCACCGTCAAATTTTACGGCGCACCCCGTGCGGGCGAGGTTGAAGTCAAAATCGCGTTCAGCGACCGGCGCGCCGACGAGTTCCTGCCGAAAATAATCGCTGATGCCGAATGTCAGACTGCACTGCGCCTCAGCCGCCAGTTCCGCGCCGTCGACAACAATTTCCAGAAGGCGGTTCTTGTACTCCTGGTAGGGATGAACAGGGTCGATCGCCATGTTGGCGAAGCCGTGAATGACAAATGTCGCGCACCCTGCCCTGTTCACGCCCATCTCAAAAATGCGTGGGCGTCCCGAAAACTGCTCTGTCGACATATTCGTCCCCATTGGCAGCGCCGCTGCGTCGGAGATCGATCGAATCAGATTCCGCGAAGGTGTCAACACATACAATGTCGGCGAATCTGCGCGTCAGCCAATAGCGCCTAGAGCGGCGCGCTACGGGGCCGCAAGGCGTCGGCAAGCTTTTCCATATCCACCGCGGCTATAGCAGAGTTTGATTTTTGCTCGCTGTCTCCATCGGCGCCTGTATGCCCTTCGAGGATGTCGAGGGCGCGAACGCTTGCCTATATGTGTTCCAGCAGCCTTATCTGCTCTTGAAAGTCGCGAATGTCATGGGAACCATGCGAGTCGAGAATGCGGCTCAGGCGCTGCCGATCCTCGATCAGCCGGTGCGCAATATGCTTCAGCACAGGGTCAAGATTGATCTTTTTCGTCATGATTTACCTCGTGCAGCAAAGGATGACCGCAACCTCGGGAATCACTCTGAAGCGACGAGGCGCGCGACAGACGGCAGAACGGCGTTCCGGACGCCAGTCTGATGACCCGCGAGATCGACGTTGCCTTCAAGGATATCCAACGCCCGCACGCTCGCATGGATTTCACTCAATAACAGGTCCTGTTGCTCGAAATCGCGCAATTCATCAACGCTTCGCGCCTCAAGAATCCGACGCAATTCCTGTCGATCAGTGTTGAGCTTGTCGGTAATCAACTCAAGCACAGGATGAAGGTCAATGAACTTGCGCATTGAACTAACTCCTGAAAATAGGAAGTCGCACGGAGCGAAGTTTTTATGGCCTTTTTATGATAGCCAAGCTTATTTGCGGAATTATAAGAATCTTTATGCGCGCCTGATAGCTTTGTCGCGTGCGTTCAAGGTTCAGAGTGCTGAACCCATCCGTCAATAACCTTGCAAATTTCTTCGACAACATCAGCATCTTTGCGGCCGGATCGGGCGAGCACATGGAAGCCATGATCCGCCCCATCGATGACATGCAAAGTGGCGCCCTTCAGCGACGCGCAAGCCGACCTGAGAAGCGAAATTTCCGCCAGCGCGTCACGCGTGCCCTGGACGAAGAGCATGGGCTCGCCAACGCGCGAAAGATGTTCGGCGCGCGCAACTGAAGGTTTCTTTGCGGCGTGCAGCGGGAAGCCCAGGAAGATGAGACCGCGCACGCATGGGAAGGCGTCTTGGCCCTGCATCTGCGAAGTCATACGTGCGCCATAAGATTTGCCGCCCGCAAAGAGAGGCAAATCAGGCGTCAGCTTTTGCGCCTCAATCAGCGCCGCCCGCACAGCCGCGTGGGCTATAGCCGCCGTGTCCGGTCGGCCCCAACGCTTATCCGCTCGCGCTTCCATGAACGGGAAGTTGAAGCGCAAGGTTGCAATCCCTCGAACAGCCAGACCCCGCGCCACATCCTCCATAAAGGTGTGCGTCATTCCCGCGCCCGCGCCGTGTGCAAAAACGAGCATCGCTTTTGCAGTGTTGGGTTTCATGAAAAGCCCCGACACGCGGAGCCCTTCGTCCAACTCCAGCTCGATCTGATCAGGTTGCATTCAAATGATCACTCGCGGACCGACAGCTCATAACCAACGCGGAGCTGGAACAGGCTGTAACCGATCATTAACCATATTCTGCGACGCTCTCGGTAGCAGGAGAGTTTCGCATGAAAGTCACCCGGTTCGCGCAACGTACTGAGGAAGAGGTCGCCGTGCGCGTCTTTCTCTGGGTGGGGCTTCTCACGACAATGTCATGCGCCACACTTGCAGCGCTTGCGGTTACCCAATCAGTCGCATTCTGACGAGCGCCGTTGACCGTGGAACCTCTGGCTGCGTTGCACTTTATTGATGGATCAAAAGGAGATCCATCATGCCCATCCTGCTCTGGCTTTTTGGCGTACCCGTAAGCGTTCTCGTCCTGCTCTGGCTGATTGGCGTCTTTTAACGCTGCGTCAGGGCGTTCTAGCCCAGGCGCCGACCATCCGTGGGTAAAAGAAGCATTGTCCACCAATTTGGGCGGCATGCTTGGTGCGCGACGCGAGCTGCCCCACGTCAATGTCCCCCTCACTGGCAACACCTAGGGCGATCATCCGCGGCATCAGACTGCGCACAGTCTCCGCGAGATACTCGTAGACGTGCGCTTCCGCCCCGCCCTCAATGCGCTGAAACGCCTCGAGCGTCGGCTTCATTCCAAGCGACGCGAAGCATGAAAACAGCCGTGAACCCATGTCTATCTCGACGCCCTCACGGATATAAACCTCCCTGATCCACCCCACAGCTTTGTCAAAAATATCCAGCTGCGGGCAAGCCTCTGCAGAGGTCAAATCCATCTCGATGAAGGCGACGCAGCCCCCACTTCGCACACGCTTGACGAGCGAGCGCAAGCTATCCGCTGGGTCGTTTAGATGAAGCAGGATGAAACGGCCGATAACAGCGTCGAATTGGCCGTGGCCATCGGAGGCCAGGTCGCCTCTGCTGAAGGAGGCTTGCGTGAGACCTGCGTGCAAGACCCGTTCGGCGGCAGTCACGAGCGCGGCTTCTGATTGATCCACGCCGACGACCGCCCCCGATGGGCCGACAATCCTTGCCGCTTCCATGGAAACGTCGCCGACGCCGCAACCGACATCCAGCACGCGCATCCCCGGGACGAGCCCCGCCTTCAACAACACAGTTCGCGTAAACTCTGCGTAAAACTCGGCCTGCTTCTGCAGGCGAACCAATTCACTGTCGCTATGCCCAAGAGAATAGGCGGAAACTGTACTCGTCAATGTGTGGCCCAGATCAATGCAAAAACTAAGACAGGCGAACCCTACCGGTCGCGCTCGTGGTGCGCAAGTTTCAAGCCGCCTCAGTGTTTGTAGATAGTAACGATTCGGTTAGTTACGGTTTCGTAATTCCTCAGGCGTAAATAGGGCGGTGTGCGAACGCGACACTGCGCGTCCTTTAAGGAGTTGGGAATGCGCGAAACAATGCACGTCAAGACGAGTGCTGGACGAATTGCGGTGCGTACGTCAACCGGCTCCCGCAATCCGCTACTGCTGATCCATGGAAACTCCATGAACAGTCGCGTGTTTGACGCGTTGCTTGATAGCCCGCTTGGCAGATCATACAAGCTTATCGCCGTGGATTTACCTGGCCATGGCGCGTCCGATAATGCCGCTTTCTCCGATCAGGCGTACACGCTTCCCGGTTACGCAGACGCCATGCTGGACGTATTGTTCTCTCTGGATGCGCCGAATGCGGCTGTCTTCGGGTGGTCGCTGGGAGGTCACATCGCGCTTGAAATGATGGCG
>CANMLK010000040.1 GCA_947498445.1 Beijerinckiaceae bacterium | reverse complement strand
TGCAATCCCATACTTTTTTAACAGTTTGGATATGCCGAGGGCGTGGCTTTCATCCGAGATACCATATTCATTGGCTATAACAACGTCGATGACATCGTGTGCCCTTGATCCAAAGACTACTTTTTCACCGTACAATGGATCATTTGCATGATGGGAATACAACCGGGTGACGCCATCATTGCCTATCGATAGCGAAATCCCTGGCGTCAGCGTGTCGCTATTAGGCGGTGCCCACCGTTGGTCATCGGGGTACTCTTTATAACCATATTTTCTCAATACACAGTCCATCGGACCGATGGACTGTCTGAGCAGATAGAATAGGTCGCCAGCAGCGCTGTTAGTGCTTCCATCTGAAATGGTTTTGAAGATTGCAGCCGCCTTTGACGAAGCCTCCTTTTCAGCTTCCACTTCTTCGAGCGAAACCTGCTTCTCCGCTATATCAAGATACGGATTGAAATTGAGTAATTGGCCATCGACTGAAAAACTTTCAGCCAGATGCAAATTCTCAGGGGCCACTCTAGGTAAAAAAAAGATAGAATTAGCGAGTGTTTTACCGACATCCAAATGAAGCTTGAGACCAAGTTTCGCTGAGACAGCTTGGACGGCTAGTGCGTCTTTTCGAATGAGGCGGGCGTGGGATATGGGGTCTTTGGGGTCCCCAGCTTTTGAGTGTTGTGCTAACGGAAGAATAATACGGTACCTTGGTTCACTCGGGTCATGGGTAAAGGTTGTGTATCCAATACATGCAATCCCGAGATCTTTAGCTCTTTCCTCGATATTTGAAAGCGGGGGCGGGCAAGTGTCTCCCAAAGTTTCCTTGTCACTAATGCCGTTCGAGGCATTGTGCTGCTTCTCAATGTCAAAAATGACCATTGTCCGCTGCCGAACGTCTTCCTTTTTCCTTCCCCCTTCAAAAATCACCGGGGCAAAAGCAGTGCCCTCCTTTCGTCCAGGCAGGTGTTTTGTGAATGCAAGGCAAAACTTGGATAAAGACACTGTACGCTGGTGTCCGCGGGGATCTTTGATACTGCTAAAGCCGGTGTATAACACGATAGGACCAAGTGATGTACTTGATGCAATTTTCCTTTGGGATTTTGCCTTTTTCATGCTGCGCCTCCTTCCGAGAGGCGACGATGAATTGCAGGCCGTCTTGATTGATCGACCTGCTGGTCTATCCAGTCGTTGATATCTGTATCGAGCCAGCCCACGGCCCTAACGCCAATACGGACCGGCGCCGGAAATCTGCCCTTTGATACAAAATCATAGATCGTGCTGCGGCTGAAACCGACACGATCAATTACATCTGGAAGTCGGAGAATCTTGTGGGCCATGATCCGTTCCCCTTGGAACTTGGTGGACGATGGCTCTACAAAGGAACTGTCAACAACCGCGAAAGCAAAGCTTTCGCCGTTTGATGACAAACAAACTCAGAGGCTTTTGCCGCGCCCTCCACGTCTCCCGTTCTCGGAGGCCACGGCGGAGCGCTGCCGCTGCTTATCTTCGTGAGCAGCCAGATCGGCCTGTAGCCCCGCCCGCTCGCTTTCACAGTAGTCAAGCTTTAGAGTAAGCTCGGCTACCAGCGCCTTCAGTGGTGCGATTTTGTTTGGAATGGGGACGGCAGTGGCAACACCCACGCGAGCGGTGCCTTGCACACCGGAGACTGCCACCCGCACTGAATGGGGCAACCAAGGTACGTTTTTGAGGCCTTCCCAGTCGCTGTGTTCGAGCGCCCATTCGAAAAAGACTTGAGCCTTGATGGCGGCCCCGTTGGGGAGAGCCCCGTCTCGCTGGGCGCGCCTGATCCGTTGATGGGCGTCTTGGTATGTTTCCCTGCGGGGACGGGTCGCGTGCACGTGGTCAGCGATAAAGTTCGCTGCGCCAGCAACTGTCACCGTTAGATCACCCCGGTTGAACATCTCGCGTCTAGGCATACTAACACCGTTACGTGAACCAACAGGCGATTTGTGGGTTATTTTGTAGGTGAACTATCCCGACAAAAGTACAAAACACTGATTTTCTTAGTTAATTTAAAATAAAATGGCGGACGCGGTGACATACATTTCCACTAGAACTCAAGTTCAGGCGATTCTGGGTTGCGGTCAAGCTGGCGTCGTCAGGAGAGTTGTGCGTCGCAGTCGCAACTGCCTTGTACGGCAGGCGCACCTGCCATCTTGCCGCTTTGTTCACGAAACGCCGGAGCAAGCCGTTTGACCCGGCGACGCAAGCGGTTACATTCCCGCACATGATACGCCCTGTCGGACTCTACGCTGGATCGTTTGATCCCATCACCAACGGCCACGTCGACGTGGTGCGCTCCGCCGCGTCCTTTTGCGGGCGCATAATCGTCGCGATTGGCGTTCATCCGGGCAAGAAGCCGCTCTTTTCGCTGGACGAAAAGAGCGAGCTTATTCACGCCGCGACGCGCGAAATCGCGAAGGCGTCCGGCTGCGAGATTGTCGTCGCGTCGTTCGCGGGTCTGGCCGTTGACGCCGCACGGGAAAATGGCGCCACGCTTCTGCTGCGCGGGCTGCGCGACGGGACTGATTTTGACTACGAGATGCAGATGTCGGGCATGAATGGGGCAATGACGCCCGGCGTCCAGACCGTCTTTTTGCCCGCGTCGCCTGAGGTTCGCCATATTACGGGAACATTGGTGCGCCAGATCGCGTCCATGCATGGAGACGTTTCATCGTTCGCGCCCTCCGCCGCTGTCGCAGCGCTTCGCGCAAAGTTCTCATCGCCGTCCGCGTGAGCCGGATTTAATCTTTACCGTCCAAACAGAGGTTTTTTCGCATGATTGCTGTTCGTCGCATGTTCGCAGGATTGGCCCTTGCCGCGTCCGTTTTCGCAGCAGCTGGCGCCCAGGCGCAAAGCCCGGCGGCCGATCCCGCCAACACCATGATCATCCAGACCAAGGACGGCGACGTCACCATTCGCCTGCGGCCAGATCTTGCGCCCCGCCACGTCGCGCAGATCAAGGCGCTGGCCCAGAAGGGCTTTTACAACGGCGTCGTCTTCCATCGCGTGATGGAAGGTTTCATGGCCCAGACGGGCGACCCGACCGGCACCGGCATGGGCGGTTCTGACCTGCCGAATATCCCTGCTGAATTCACCCAGACGCCGTTTGTGCGCGGCACGCTTGGCATGGCTCGCTCGCAGAGCCCGAACTCCGCAAACTCCCAGTTCTTCATCTGCTTCAATGACACAGGCTGCGCCAGTCTTCGCGGCCAGTACACCGTTGTCGGTCAGGTGACCGCCGGCATGGAAGCGATCGACAAGGTGAAGCGCGGCGCGCCGGGGTCCGGCACAGTCACCGGTCCTGACCGCATGATCAGCGTACGCATGGGGAAATAATGAGCGCCTGCGCGCGATTCGCAATCACGCTCGCGGCCCTTGCGGTCGCGGGCGTAGCCTCCGCTCAACAAATTCCGCATACGCCGGGTCAGATCCCTCCCTACGTCGATCCCAATAACCCGCCATTTCAGCTGCCGCCGGGGCCGAGCGACCCGCTCGACCGTCTTTATCCGGGCCCGCTGCGGCCAGACCCGATTCCCGACACGCAGACGCCGGTGCCCGCGCCCTATCCGCGCGGACAGACGCCGCGCCCGCTTAGCGGCGTCTCTCAGGGCTACACAATGACCATCGACCGAGCCGGGCTAACCATGGCGTCAGGTGTCCTCAGCCGTCCGCGTCAGATCGGCGAACACCTTGCCGCTTGCTGGGAGCCCCCGGCGGCTGGAAGCGAAGTGTCGGTCCGCGTCTCTTTTGCACGCTCCGGGGAGGTTATCGGAGCGCCCCGCGTGACCTATGTGAAGCCGGGGCAGGGCGTGGAGCGCGCTGTGGTGGTCCGTTCCGCCCGGCAGGCTTTCGCCCGCTGCCTGCCGCTCAGGTTTACCGCGGACCTTGGGTCGGCTATTGCCGGGCGTCCATTCGCGTTCCGGTTCATCGCGCCCGGCGCGGTTCGTCCGTGAGATAAGCTCACGCGCACATCAAGGAGTTCATATGTCCGAAGGCAACACGCTGACGCTGGAGACGACCCAAGGTCCCGTCGTAATCAAAATGCGTCCCGATCTTGCGCCCAACCATGTCGCGCACATCAAAAAGCTTGCCGGCGAAAGCTTTTACGACGGCATCGTTTTCCATCGCGTCATCGAGGGCTTCATGGCCCAGACCGGCTGCCCGCAGGGCACCGGCACAGGCGGGTCCAGCTACCCCAACCTGAAGCAGGAGTTCAATTCGGCCGCCCACGTGCGCGGCACGTGCTCCATGGCTCGCTCGTCCAGCCCCGATTCGGCCAATTCGCAGTTCTTCATCTGCTTTGGCGACGCCAGCTTCCTTGACCGTCAGTACACGGTTTGGGGCGAAGTGACGTCCGGGATGGAGAACGTCGACAAGATCAAGCGCGGCGAGCCCGTGCAGAACCCTGACAAGATCGTGTCCGCCAAGATCAGCTAACCGGGTTTCCCTGAAGTTTGTGGATCCGCCCGGTTCGCGCCGGGCGGATTTTGCTTGAAGAGAGCCTGCGCAAGGTCGCTCCGATGCTCGTCTCGATGTTTGATTTTCAGCTGCCCGAAGACCGCATTGCGTTGCGTCCCGCGCAGCCGCGCGATAGCGCGCGCATGCTCGTTGTCTCGCCGGACGGCGGGTCCTTGCTGACCGACAGCATCGTGCGCGATTTGCCGGGCCTGCTGCGCCCCAACGACATTGTCGTGGTCAACGATACGCGGGTCATCCCAGCGCGTCTGTCCGGCGTGCGCGTGCGCGGCGAGGCGGTGGCGCGGATTGACGTTACGCTGCACAAGCGTGAGAGCGAGGATCGCTGGCGCGCGTTTGTGCGTCCGGCCAAGAAGCTGAAGGTCGGGGAACGAATTCGCTTTGGCGACGCTTCGGAAAGCAGCGCGTGCCTGCTGGGCGCGCTCGATGCGGAAGTGGCCGAGAAGGGGGAGGACGGAGAAGTGGTTCTCGCGTTCTCATTCTCCGGGCTGGCGCTTGATGAGGCGATTGCGCGCGTCGGCCATATGCCGTTGCCGCCCTACATCGCGTCAAAGCGCGCCGAAGACACGCACGACGAGGCTGATTATCAAACCCTGTTCGCGGACAAGCCCGGCGCAGTGGCCGCGCCCACCGCTGGCCTGCATTTCACGCCCGATCTCGTGCAGCGCATTGAGGCTAGCGGCGCCTCGTTCGCCAAGGTCACGCTGCATGTGGGCGCGGGCACATTTCTGTCGGTGAAGGTGGAAGATACGGACGCGCACCGGATGCACGCCGAGTTTGGCGTTGTGACGCCCGAGACGGCGGCGCGGCTTAACGCGGCGCGCGCCCAAGGCGGCCGAATTGTAGCTGTCGGCACCACGAGCTTGCGCATTCTGGAAACGGCGACCGACGAGCACGGCGTCATTCAGCCTGTTGCAAAGGACACGTCGATTTTCATCACGCCGGGTTATCAGTTTCGCGGCGTCGATGTTTTGCTGACAAACTTTCATTTGCCAAAATCGACGCTGTTCATGCTTGTCTCGGCATTCGCCGGGCTAGACCAAATGTGCGTGGCCTATGCGCACGCGATCAAGACCGGCTATCGATTCTACTCATATGGCGACGCGTGCCTGCTGTCGCTCGCTGCGTCCGCCAAGGGAGCGCGCCCGTGAAAGACGAATTTTCCTACACCGTCGAGAAAACAGACGGCGCGGCGCGGCTCGGCATGATTTCGATGCCCCGTGGCGCGGTGCGCACGCCTGCGTTCATGCCGGTGGGCACAGCCGCCACCGTCAAGGCTATGTATCCCGAGCAGGTGAAGTCGCTGGGCGCGGATATTGTGCTCGGCAATGTCTATCACCTGATGCTGCGCCCCGGCGCGGAGCGGGTCGCCGCGCTGGGCGGCCTGCACAAGTTCATGAACTGGCCGTACCCTATCCTCACCGATTCCGGCGGCTTTCAGGTGATGTCGCTGGCGCAATTGCGTAAGCTCGATGAGAACGGCGTCGTGTTCCAGTCGCACATCGACGGCTCGCGCCATGTGCTGACGCCAGAACGTTCGATGGAGATTCAGGATCTGCTGGGGTCCGATATCCAGATGCAGTTCGACGAGTGCATCAAGTTGCCGGCTGCAGACGACGAAGTGGAACGCGCGATGCGCCTGTCCCTGCGCTGGGCGGAGCGCTCGCGCAAGGCGTTCCGCGATGAGCCGGGCAGGGCAATCTTTGGCATCGTTCAGGGCGGCGGCGTACCCGCGCTCCGTATCGAGAGCGCGAAGGCGCTGGCCGATCTTGAGTTCAACGGTTACGCGGTGGGCGGACTGGCGGTCGGCGAACCGCAGGCCGTCATGCTCGATATGATCGAGACGACGCTGCCGCACCTGCCGCGCGAGAAGCCGCGCTATCTCATGGGTGTGGGCTCGCCCGACGATCTGCTGGAAAGCGTGCGCCGCGGCATCGACATGTTTGATTGCGTGATGCCGACCCGGGCCGGGCGCCATGGCCTCGCCTATACACGCTATGGGCGCGTAAACCTGCGCAATGCGCGCTGGGCGGAAGACCCTCGCCCGCTGGACCCGAAATCAAATTGCCCGGCGGCGCGCGATTATTCACGTGCCTACCTTCATCATCTGGTCAAGGCAGGCGAGATTTTGGGCATGATGCTCCTGACCTGGGCAAACCTGTCCTATTACCAGGACCTGATGGCCGGGATGCGCCAGGGCATCCGGGACGGCGCGTTCGAGGATTTTTACGCGCAGACCAAGGCCGACTGGCTTCGCGGGGAGCAAGACGTGGCTGCGGATAAGTGAGCCTGCGGATGGCGCTGATCATCTGGCACGGTTCGTGCTTGATACAAACGAGCGCTTCGAGCGCCTGATTTGCGAATGCAGACCGACAAAAGAAAAAAGGCGGGTCAAGCCCCGCCCTTCAGTAAAGTCGACAAAATTTCGGCCGCGATCTGTCCCTTACGGGTGTCGCATGTCGGGTGTCCCGACGGTGTCCGAAACTTTCCTCCCGCGACTTGGACAAAGACGCTCACCGTTTCCGGTGGCGGCCTCCTTTCAGGTAAGGCGCGCGAAAACTAGCCATAATTCTGACCTTTGTCACGCATCTTTGTTATCAGTATAAACTCGCACGGAATCCACCCACTGTTCCGCGATGCGGGACGATTCATTATTTGTGCCGCCATGTGTATCCGTTCCCATCCGCCCGTCAGAACAGCGGCTTGCTTTAGCGCCAGCTAACCCATGAGAGCGGCGTGAGCGATAGGTGCGCTGATTACTTTGCGTTTCGCACGAGCCAAAGGCATAAGCGTGCAAAAGCGCGCGCGTGTGCGCGATTCCCGTTCCTTCGCCAGTGCTGACAGGTTTCTCCGCGATGCGTCTTTCAAACTACTTCCTGCCGATTTTGCGCGAAACGCCCAAAGAGGCGGAAATCGTCTCGCATCGCCTCATGCTGCGCGCGGGCATGCTGCGGCAGGAATCGGCGGGCATCTACGCCTGGTTGCCGCTGGGTCTGCGCGTCCTCAACAAGATCAACGCGATCGTGCGTGAGGAGCAGAATCGCGCTGGCGCCATCGAAATGCTGATGCCGACCATCCAGTCTGCGGATTTGTGGCGCGAGAGCAATCGATACGACGACTACGGCAAGGAGATGCTGCGCATCAAGGATCGCCACGAGCGCGAGATGCTCTTTGGTCCGACGAACGAGGAAATGGTGACGGAGATCTTCCGCGCCTACGTGCGTTCGTACAAGGACCTGCCGCTTAACCTCTATCATATCCAGTGGAAGTTCCGCGATGAAGTGCGCCCGCGTTTTGGCGTCATGCGCTCACGCGAATTCCTGATGAAGGACGCTTACTCCTTCGATCTCGATCAGGCGAGCGCGGAGCATTCCTATGCGCGCATGTTCACAGCCTATTTACGCACCTTCGCGCGCATGGGCTTGAAGGCGATTCCGATGCGCGCCGACACCGGCCCCATCGGTGGCAAGCTGAGCCACGAGTTCATCATCCTGGCGTCAACAGGCGAGAGCGAAGTCTTCTGCCACAAGGATTTTCTCGACTTTGACGTGCCCCCTGCGGACATCGACTTCAACGATGCAAAGGCCGTGGGTGGCGTTGTTGATAAGTGGACGTCGCGTTACGCGGCAACGTCCGACATGCATGACGCCAGCGCATTCGGCGCGCTTTCCAGCGACGATCAGGTTTCCGCACGCGGAATCGAGGTTGGCCATATTTTCTACTTCGGCACCAAGTATTCCGAGCCCATGCGCGCGGTCGTCAACGGCCCCGATGGCAAGGAGACGCCTGTTCACATGGGATCATACGGAATCGGCCCCTCGCGCCTTGTGGCGGCGTTGATCGAGGCGAACCACGACGACGCCGGCATTATCTGGCCGGCCGCCGTCGCGCCGTTTCATGTTGGTCTCGCCAATCTCAAAGTTGGCGACGCTGCAACGGACGCAGCCTGCGTCGATCTCTACGCCAAGCTCACCAATGCGGGCGTCGAAGTGCTCTATGACGACCGTGATGAGCGTCCCGGCGCCAAGTTCGCAACGCTTGATCTCATCGGCCTGCCGACACAGGTCATCGTCGGACCCAAGGGCCTGGCTGAAGGCAAGATCGAGATGAAGGATCGCCGCACCGGCGCGCGTGAAACGTTGTCGCCCGATGAAGTCTTCAACAAGCTCGCGTCAAGCGGGGGCGCATGAAGGACGGCGCAAGCGCGGCGATGAAACAGGGCGAACCCACGGGCACGCGCCCTTTCGCCCGATTTGAATGGATGCTCGCGTTCCGCTATTTGCGCGCGCGCCGCGCGTCGGGATTCGTGTCCGTCATCGCCGGCTTCTCATTTCTGGGAATATCGCTCGGCGTGGCGACGCTCATCGTTGTCATGTCCGTGATGAATGGCTTCCACATCGAGCTGATGAACAAGATCATCGGCATCAACGGTCACATTTTTCTACAGGCGTCTGAACGTCCCCTCGACGATTTCGACGAGGTGGTTGATCGCATTTCCAAGGTGGCGGGCGTCAAAGTTGTCCTGCCGATGGTCGAAAGTCCGGCGGGCGTGTCCTCGCAATATCAGCAGGCAGGCGCGCTGGTGCGCGGCATCCGCGAAAAGGATATCAAGCGTCTACCCGGCATCGCGGACAATGTGCGGCTCGGCACGCTCGACGGCTGGGACACAGCCGAGGGCGTCGCCATTGGCCAGCGCCTCGCCGAGAATCTTGGCGTGCGCATAGGTGATCGGATCACGATCCTCACCGCGCGAGGCGCCGCGACCCCGTTCGGCATGGCGCCGCGCATCAAGGCCTATCCGGTCAATGCAATCTTCCAGATCGGCGTCACAGAGTTCGACAACATCTTCGTCTACATGCCGTTTGAAGAGGCGCAGGCCTTCTTCAACAAGGAAGAGGAAGCCACGGTCATCGAGGCCTTTGTCGATGAGCCCGAGCGCATGGACGAAATGCGCCAGCGACTGGACGCGCATGTGGGCCGTCCGCTCATCATGACCGACTGGCGCCAGCGCAACAAATCGTTCTTTGAGGCGCTGAAAGTCGAGCGCACGGTGATGTTCTTCATCCTCACGCTGATAGTTCTGGTCGCCGCGCTCAACATCATCTCCGGCCTCATCATGCTGGTGAAGGACAAGGGCAGGGCGATCGCGATCCTGCGCACCATGGGCGCAACGCGCGGCGCCATCATGCGCATCTTCTTCATTACTGGCTCGGCCATCGGCTTCGTCGGCACGATCTTCGGCCTGCTTCTGGGACTGCTTGTCGCGCACAATCTTGAGCCGATCCGCCAGAGCCTCAACTCGATGATGGGCCTGAACCTGTTCGATCCGAATTTTTATTATCTCAGCCGGTTGCCTTCAGTTGTGATTCTCAACGACGTCCTGTTGATCGTCTCGCTGACTCTCACTCTCTCGCTTCTCGCGACGATCTTTCCCGCATGGCGCGCGGCGAAGCTCGATCCCGTCGAAGCCCTGCGATACGAGTGACGCGCGTGACCGATTATCCCCTCGATGCCCCCCACAACGACAGCCCCGCGCAGCCTGCGCCCGCCCTGCAGCTGCACGAAGTTGTGCGCACCTATCGCTCTGGCGCGGATGAACTGCACGTGCTGCGCAACGCGGAGCTTGCTCTATGGCCCGGCCAGTCGGTTGCGCTGATTGCGCCGTCTGGCGCAGGCAAGTCGACGCTTCTGCATCTGGCCGGATTGCTTGAGCGCCCGGACGCTGGCGAAATCTACATGGGCGACATGCCCACCGCCCATATGGACGATGCGCAACGCACGCGGCTGCGACGTCTGGAAATCGGTTTCGTATATCAGTTTCATCATCTCCTGCCGGAGTTCACCGCGCAGGAAAACGTGATGATGCCCCAACTCATCCGTGGCCTCTCAATGGAGGTTGCGCAGTCGCGCGCGAGCGAGCTTCTGGGCTATCTTGGTCTTGGCGAACGCCTGCTGCATCGCCCCGCCGAATTGTCGGGCGGCGAGCAGCAACGCGTCGCCATCGCGCGTGCGGTCGCCAATTCGCCGCGCATCCTTCTGGCGGATGAGCCAACCGGAAACCTTGATCCCAAGACCGCCGATCTCGTATTCGGCGCGCTGACGCAGATCGTGCGCGCGACCGGTCTCGCCGCGTTGGTTGCAACCCACAATCTTGAACTCGCCTCGCGCATGGACCGCCGCGTTACGCTACGCGATGGCCTCATCGTTGAGCTGGATTGACGCAATGAGCGAAGCCGCGCTCGTTCTCTTCTCGGGTGGACAGGATTCAACGACCTGTCTTGCATGGGCGCTTGATCGCTACGAGCGCGTTGAGACAATCGGATTCAATTACGGCCAGCGGCACAGTATCGAAATGGAATGCCGGCAGGATGTGCTGGCGGCGATCCGCACCCAGTTTCCGAACTGGGCGGCGCGCCTCGGCTCGGACCTTGTTGTTGATGTGCCAACGCTGGGGACTATTTCTGAAACCTCGCTCACGCGCGAGGCGGAATTCCGCATGCAGGCGGATGGCTTGCCGAACTCGTTCGTACCGGGCCGCAATCTTGTGTTTCTCACATTTGCCGCCGCTGTCGCTTATCGCCGCGACATCAAGCGCATCGTGACCGGCGTGTGCGAGACCGATTATTCCGGCTACCCCGATTGCCGCGACGACACGATGAAGGCGATGCAGGTGGCGCTGAGTCTGGGGCTTGAGCGCCGACTGGTGATCGAAACCCCGCTCATGTGGGTGGACAAGCTTCGCACATGGGAACTGGCGGAAAGTCTTGGTGGGCCGACACTCGTCGAGCTCGTCAGGACAAGGACGCACTCGTGCTATCTGGGCGATCGCTCACACGAACACGACTGGGGATATGGCTGCGGCGCCTGCCCGGCCTGCGAACTTCGCAGGGCCGGGTGGATGGCTTACCGCCCACAAACGAAGGCGCGCTGACCGGATACGCGACGGCGCGCGCCGCCCGCATGCTCACACGCCCGATCCAAGAATCGGCCGCACCGGGCCCCGTTGCGCTCCTTGTCCTGCCTCTTCCTGGTTCGCCTTTGCGGCCTGCGCTGCATACTCGCGCTTGCGTTGTTCCTCCTCGGCGCGGGCGGCCTCGCGGGTGCTGCGGATTTCTTCGCCAAAGAGGAGAAGGTATTCCTCTGAAGACATCTGCCCCTGTTCGACCAGGGCGCGGGCCGTGTAGCGATCCAACATGGTCGCCTCCTGTTTCGATGCATCCCTGAAACGCGCGTTAAGGAGACTGGGTCCCCAGATTTACCATTGATCATTTTTGCCGTGGAAAATTAGAACAAAACATGTACATTTAGACAACTTAAGACGAACAGAGACAATCATCATGTGGTCTTTCATCAGTGACATCGTTGAGCTTGGCGCCCTTGGCGCGTTTGTCGGAGTGATCATCCTCGTTGCGGCTTAAGCGCGAGATTACGGGGATAAGAACCTCGGCGGGCTCGTCCCCAGCCCTCAAATCCGCGATGATCGTCCTTCGTGGAGTGGACGAATGGACGACGGCGCAGGCGGCATTATCAGACGGGACGTGCAGCAGATCGCCCGCAAGGTGGGCTTCGTTCATCTGCATCTGCACACATCGTTTTCACTGCGCGAAGGCGCATTGACGGTCGCCAATCTCATCAAATTCGCCAAGGCCGACGATCAGCCGGCGTTGGCGATAACTGACACAAACAACCTCTTCGGCGCGCTCGAATTTTCCGAGAAAGTGTCGAAGGAGGGCATCCAGCCCATCATCGGCTGCCAGCTCACGGTCGATTTTGGCGATGGCAAAAAGCTCGGTGCGCGCGCCGACGATCCCGCTGCGGGGCGGGGCTCTCTCGTCCTGCTGGCCCAGACCGGAGAGGGCTATTCCAACCTGATGCGGCTCGCCTCGCGCGCCTGGCTCGACTCCGAGCCCGGCGACCTGCCGCACGTGAATTTCTCACGTCTTGAAACCGACGCCGTCGGCCTGATTGCGTTGACGGGCGGGCCTTCCGGCCTGCTCAATCAGCTGTTGCTTGATGGGCGCGGCGATCACGCCAAAGAGCGGCTCGCGCGATTGGCCGCCCTCTTTCCCGACAGGCTTTACGTTGAACTGCAAAGACACGGCTTGCCCTCGGAAAAGCAGGCCGAGCGCGAACTGCTGGATCTGGCGTATCACCGCAGCCTGCCGATTGTCGCGACCAACGAACCCTATTTCGCAGCGCGTTCTGACTATGACGCTCACGATGCGCTGCTGTGCATCTCGGATGGAACTGTGGTGAGCGATGATAATCGCCGCCAACTCACCGCAGAACACCGCTTCAAGACGCGCGATGAAATGCGCACGTTGTTTGCCGATCTTCCAGAAGCGCTGGAGCGCACGGTTGAGATCGCCATGCGCTGCGATTATCGGCCTAAAACGCGCGCGCCCATTCTGCCGCGCTTCACCTCGCTTGACGGCGCCCCGCTGGACGAGGAGGCCGAGTTACGCCGGCAAGCGCAGGAAGGGCTCGCTGCCCGCCTCGCAGTGCACGGCTGCGCGCCGGACCTGACGCAAGACGATTATGAGCAGCGGCTGGAGTTCGAGCTGGGCATCATCGTGAAGATGAAATTCCCTGGCTACTTCCTCATCGTGGCCGACTTTATCAAATACGCAAAATCGAAGGGCATTCCCGTGGGGCCGGGCCGCGGTTCAGGCGCAGGCTCCCTGGTGGCATGGTCGCTGACCATCACCGATCTTGATCCGATGCGTTTTGGCCTTCTCTTCGAGCGCTTTCTCAATCCCGAACGCGTATCGATGCCCGACTTCGACATCGACTTCTGCCAGACGCGCCGCGACGAAGTGATCGCCTATGTGCGCCAGCGTTACGGCGTGGATCGTGTTGCGCAGATCATCACGTTTGGCTCGTTCCTCGCGCGCGGGGTCATGCGCAACGTCGGTCGCGTGCTGCAAATGCCGTTGGGCCAGGTGGACAAGCTCGCCAAGCTCGTGCCGCAAAATCCCGCCAAGCCGGTATCGCTGGCCGAAGCTATCGAAACCGAACCGCGCTTGCGCGAGGCTTGCGACAGCGACGAGCAAGTGATGCGGCTGATCGACATCGCCAAGAAACTTGAGGGCCTTTACTCCAACGCGTCCACGCACGCGGCGGGCATCGTCATCGGCGACCGACCGCTCGAAGAGCTTGTGCCGCTGTATCGCGATCCGCGCTCCGACATGCCCGCCACCCAGTTCAACATGAAATGGGTCGAGCCTGCGGGCCTCGTGAAGTTCGACTTTCTCGGACTGAAAACGCTCACGACGCTGTCCACCACCGTCAATTTGCTCAAACAGCGCGACATCGAAGTCGAGATCGACAAGATCGCGCTCGACGACAAGAAAACCTACGACATGCTGGGCCGTGGCGAGACGGTGGGCGTGTTTCAGGTGGAAAGCGCTGGCATGCGCAAGGCGCTGGCGGAGATGCGCGCCGATCGGCTGGAAGACATCGTGGCGCTCGTCGCGCTCTATCGTCCCGGCCCCATGGCCAACATCCCGGTCTATTGCGCCGTTAAGCACGGCGACCAGAAGCCCGATTATCTCCATCCGCTTATCGAGCCGATCCTGAAAGAGACGTTCGGCGTCATCATCTACCAGGAACAGGTGATGCAAATTGCGCAGGTCTTGTCGGGCTATTCGCTCGGTGAGGCCGATCTGTTGCGCCGCGCCATGGGTAAGAAGATCAAGTCGGAGATGGACGCGCAGCGCGACCGCTTCGTTGTTGGCGCCGTCGAGAAAGGCACCACCAGAAGAAGCGCGAACGAAATCTTCGACCTGCTGGCAAAATTCGCCGATTACGGCTTCAACAAAAGCCACGCGGCGGCCTACGCGCTGATCGCCTATCAAACCGCCTGGTTCAAGGCCAATTATCCCACCGAGTTCATCGCCGCGTCGATGACGCTCGACAAGGGCAACACGGACAAGCTGTCGGAGTTTCGCAACGAGGCCAAGCGCATCGGCATCAAGGTCGAGCCGCCCTCGGTCAATCACTCCGGCGTTGATTTTGAGGTGCAGCAGGACGGACAGGGGGGCTTCGTCATTCGCTACGCGCTCTCTGCCGTGAAGGGCGTTGGCGAAGGTCAGGCGCAATCCATCATTGCGACGCGCCGCGACGGGCCATTCCGCGATTTGGCTGACTTTGCACGCCGCATTAATCCGCGTGAGGTGAACAAGAAGGTTCTCGAAAGCCTCGCTGCCGCAGGCGCTTTTGATGAGCTGGATGCTGACCGCGCGCGCGTTTTCGCTGGCATGGAGACGGTTCTGGCCGTCGCCAATCGCACGCAGTCGGAAGCTTTGGCTGGCCAGTCCGGCCTGTTCTCGGGCGGCGATTCCGAGCCGCTCAAACTGCCGCGCCCGCCTGCGTGGCCGCCTGCCGAGCGCTTGCGCCACGAATTTGAATCCGTAGGCTTCTTCCTGTCCGGCCATCCGCTGGATGATTACGCGCCCATTCTTCAGCGCCTGCGCGTCGAACGCTGGGTTGATTTCGCCCGCGCGGTGAAGAAAGGCGCCTCTGCCGCAAGGCTTGCCGCAACTGTGCTCGACCGGCAGGAGCGCCGCACCAAGACCGGCAACAAGATGGGCATCTTCACTTTGTCCGACGCTTCGGGGCAGTACGAAGCCATCATGTTCCAGGAGGCGCTGAACCAGTACCGCGACATTCTGGAAAAGGGCT
Organism: Beijerinckiaceae bacterium; assembly: GCA_947498445.1. Classification (GTDB taxonomy): domain Bacteria; phylum Pseudomonadota; class Alphaproteobacteria; order Rhizobiales; family Beijerinckiaceae; genus Terripilifer. The sequence continues at coordinate 6,490 of CANMLK010000040.1, read as the reverse complement.
CCATCGTCCTCGTCACCTTGCAGGCGGCTGTTGAAGGCGAGGAGGTGCGCGCGCGCATTGTCACTGCCGAGCCCTTGGACAAGGCCGCGAACCGCGTCCAGAAGGGGCTGCGCATCTTCGTGCGCGACCGCGAGCCGCTCACCTCACTAGCCGCGCGCCTCACCCAACGCGGCGAGGGGGAAGTGTCGCTCGTCGTCATGCTCTATCATGAAAAGAGCGAAGTGGAAGTGAAACTACCGGGCCGCTTTCAGGTGAGCCCGCAGATCGCGGGAGCCATCAAGGCTATCCCGGGCATTGTGGCGGTGGAGCACGTTTAAGGGGGCTGGCTCGTTCGCCGCTCGCAAAGCGGCCTGTCGTGCACAATTCAAGAATTCTGCAACACGCAAGAAAGCCTTATGTGATAAGAGTTTCTTGCACTTTTGGACCCCATTGGCCTTGAGCATGACTATTTAGGAAGTCGACGCGGTCGCGGATGGTCGCGATACCCCCGACAGCCGACGCCGCCTGAGGGTTTTGGGCAGGTGATTGGCGTCTACAATGCGTCAATTGCGGGTTATCGCGGGAGACATGCACCGCTATCGCGACCATTGCTGTCGGGAACTTCGGGTTGGTTACCCGCGCTCATCTCAGCCAACAACGAACCAATTCTCGCTCCGAGGGAGAGATCGTCCTCTTGCCCAAAGCCTTGATGACGGATGAAGCCAGCTCTATCGATCAGAACGGTGGAAGGCGTTCCACGAAAGCCGTAGGTCGCCATGGAAACGGGCACATCGCCTTCGCGCGCGGGTTGATCGATCCCGATGGGAAACGTCAGGCGATATTCATGGATGAACGCTTTCAGCGAAACGGCGGTCATTGCGGCGTGATGTTCAAAGACCGTATGCAAGTCAATGACTCTCAAATCGGTCTTGGCGAACATGCGGTGAATTTTTTCTGCCTGCGGCAAGGCGTGAGCGACGCATCCCGGGCACAACATCTGAAACGTGTGAAGCAGAACAATGCGCCCACGTAAGCCCGCAAGCGTGAGCGGCGTGGCCGTGTTAAACCAACTTTCCACAACAAGTTCAGGCGCTGGCGTTCTTTGCACGGTCATTGGGAGCGTTCCTCAACCTCGGCGAGCCGTATTGCGACGGCGGATTTTCTCTTAGGCGCTTCTCAATCGAATAGACATAGTAGTGAAGACAAGGAAGGTCGCCACGCGTCAGAAGCCAAAACGCGTGGCGCTTACTTTATGGCGTCGAAACAACCTTGCCGGGCAAGCTCAGATTGCCCGAGGCGATTTTGAAAACATTCGCTACGCACAATAAGGGCGCGTGGAGATTGGCGTTGACCTTCAGGCCGGCAGTTACGCCATCAAAGGACGCCCCCTTGATGGCGCTTATTTTTTCGATGGGAATGCGCACTTCGACAGTGTTGCCGGACACATCTGTTTTGTAGTCGGGGCTGTCGATGAGCAGCGGAACGCCAGGCCATGTCTCGGGCAGTTTGGGCTTCGCATCTTTCGGTATGTCGCGAACCTTCAAACCGCCGGGACATGCCTTGTCCTCGTTAAGCACCACCCAGTGGGGATGCCAGCGATCACGATTTTTTGCGCCCTTGGAGCCGTCGTCGAAATCCGGATGGAATGTGACCGCGAGTGCGACGATGCCTTGATCCTTTTCGAAGCCGACGTCGGCGCTGTTAAGGGAAGTCGGCCAGACATAGGCATAGACGTCCGAGCCCTCGAATTTTCCCGATGCTTTCGGCTTGAGAGCGCCAGCGTCACCGCGCACACTGGTGTGGAAAATCGCGAAGCTTTTGTCGGTGCTGACATGGGTCTCGACGATGTCGAAAGACGCAGGCTTTTCAGCATCTGATTTGACTTTGATGGGCTCAGCGTTGGCGATGCCGAGGCAAAGCGGGATCATTGCCGCGAAGCACAGGCTTCGCGACTTGTTGATACACGTCATGATGCTCTCCTAGGGGTGAGGTGGACTTTCGGGTCGTGCGGCGCCTGCCTGGAAACTTGACCAGTTGGCAAACTGGATGGCGGACTCCGCTGTTTCGTGCTCGCCGCAATCGAGCCGGAACTGCCGGTCGCCGAAAGCAGCGTTCACGAAATCACAATGGTGGGGCTGGTTTGCATCCGGATGGGCGAATGGCTTGAAGAAGCGGCAGGTGACGCACATGCGCTGCACCGGAATGGCGCGGGCGATTTGCAGGGATCGAATCAACTTGACGAGCACGCGGAGCAAATCGGTCTGCTCGTCATGATTGAGGTCCGCCAAAGCTTGCCCCGTCGCCATTTCGATCTGGCCGAGGCTGCGCACTATGGCAGCGCCGGCGTCAGTGATGTGCACGAGGCTGGCTCGAGCGTCTTTTGCATCTGCGCGCTTGTCGACAAGGTTCTTGCGCAGCAAGGCGTTGACAGAATCTGTCGCGGTGGGTTGCGAGACGCCCAGATGTTTCGAGATCGCCTGCACACGCAGCCCCAACGGGGCACGGCCCGCGAGGAAAGCCAGAATGTGGGTTTGCGTCGGATTGAGTCCAACGCCATTGGCGGCAGACCAGTCGTCCGAGCGTAAGGCGCCGACGATGCGCTCAAGGCCGAAACGCAATTGGGTCAGGGGCGAACTTGGAAGGTCAGAGCTCATGGGTTATTTACATAGGACTCCTATTCAATGTCAATATGGGACTTTTTGTTCACGTAGAAGAATGCGCAGCCCCGCTGATATTGTTCCACTTCACTTTTCTTCCATCGAACCGCTTCGGGTCACAACGGCGTCGACAGCCTGTCGCCTACCTTGCCCCGAAGTCCTTCAGAAAGCTGACATGCGCCCGCCGTGCATTTCTCAAGACTTTTGCAAATCTCCCAACCTGCTGAAACCCCAAGCACAAAAACTTGCAAAAGATGCTTGCATATTCCGTTTGGTTGATCGCGCAGCCTTATCCAGCGCTTCGTCGGTTCGCCGCCCGGTCTGGATGCGCGGGTCAAGCCCGCGTATGACGAGCCTTACGTCGCGCCGCTCACGCCCATGGGCCCTTATTCGGGGAGGCTGGCGGCGCAATCAACCCCTCACTCGGAGGCGGCGCCAGTTCTTCCATCCCGCCTGCAAACTTGCGTAGCGCCTCCACTCGATCATCAATCGAAGGATGCGACGAGAACAAATCCGCAAAGCCCGAGCGCGGATTGTCGAGGCACATTTCCATCACGCCGGACGTTGCGCCCTCGATCTCGCCCTTGCCCGCAACCTTGCGCAGCGCGGAGATCATCGCGTCGGGATTTTTTGTCAGCTCCACGCTGCCCGCGTCCGCCAGAAATTCGCGCGAGCGCGACAGCATAAGCCGGATCATCAACGACAAGGCCCACGCAGCCGCGATGATGAGCAGCGCAACAGCAATGGCGGCCATCGCGCCGCCCTTCTTGTCGCCTGAACTGCTGCTCGATGAAGATTTACTGTTGGAGCCGCCTCCAAAACGCATGCCATTGCGCCCGATCATGCGAAAGGTCAGCTCGCAGAAGAACGAAACGACGCCCGCGATGATCATGGCGATCACCATCATGCGCACATCGCCGTTGCGGATGTGCGTGAGTTCATGCGCCATCACCGCTTCAACCTCGGCATCATCAAGCGTGTTCAGCAGGCCGCGCGTCAGCGTAATGGTGAACTGCTTTTCGTTGACGCCGGAGGCAAATGCGTTCGGCGCCTCGTCCTCCACGATGGCGAGTTTGGGCATCGGCACGCCGCGCGAGATGCAGAGGTTCTCCAGCATGTTGTAGAGTTTTGGCGATTCATCGCGGGTCAGGCCATGCGAGGGCAGGGCGAGCGAGATGAAGGCCTGATTGAATTTCCATGCGATGGCGATCCACGCCAGCACGCCGATGGTGACGAATGGCAGGCTGGCGCCCGCAAAGCGCAGCGCCTGCATCAGATGCCCGGACAGGTCGTTTTCCGTCGTGAACGCAGAGGCGAGCAGGGCGCCCGCGAACGTCAGTCCGTACACAAGCCCGAAAAGAGCGGTCAGCAAAAACACTGACCGCCGTTTGTTGGATTGAATGTGCGTGTAGAGCCCAAACGCCGTCATATCGCGATGTTTCCCGCAGGCGCGCGCCTCAGAACTTCACTTGTGGCGCCACATCGAGTTGCGGGCGGCTTTCCCCAAGATCGAAGAACTCACGATGCTGGAAGCCCATCTTTGCGGCGTAGAGCATCGCGGGGAACGACTGGATCGCCGCGTTGTATTCGCTCACCGCATTGTTGAAGAAGCGCCGCGCCGCCGATAGCTTGTTTTCAACATCGGACAATTCCGTCTGCAATTGCAGGAAGGTCGTGTTGGCCTTGAGGTCGGGATAGGCCTCGGCCAGCGCAAACAGCTTTCCGAGCGCGCCCGACAGCAGGCCTTCCGCAGCCGCCTGCTGCGCCGTGCCGCCGCCCGCCGACATGGCCGAATTGCGCGCCGCGATCACCGCATCAAGCGTCGAGCGCTCATGGGTCGCATAGCCCTTCACCGTCTCCACGATGTTGGGGATCAGGTCGTGGCGCTGCTTGAGCTGCACGTCGATATCGGCGAAGGCCTGATTCGTGCGCTGACGAAGGCTCACCAGCGCGTTGTAGGACGTGATCAACCACACCCCGACAAGCGCCAGAAGGCCAATGAGAATCCATCCTGACATGTGCGAGCTCCGCCGTTATGTATAAGCCAAGGCCGGGGTTATCCTGCCCCGGAATCATCGTTTCTGGAAGCCAGAGGACACCCCATGTCGACACTTGGCAAGGTTGGCCCCCTTGGCCGCTGGTTGGGAGCTGCCGTTCTGGCTGCGGCGCTCGTCGTTTCGCCGGTCTTTGCCCAGGACGGCGCCAAGAAGGAAGAGCCCAAGAAAGAGGAGCCCAAGAAAGAGGAGCCCAAGAAAGAGGATCCCAAAGGCGCCAGCACGATCACCGACCCGGCCGTTGATATTGGCGATCTCAGGTTGATGCTGGAGCCCCTCACGCGGGCTGAGCTCGAAGGCGAAGCCAACGGCTGGTGGAAGCTGCTGCAGGGCAAAGTGCGCGAAGTGAGCGAAGCCGAGCTGGCCGTCCGGCGCCGCAATCGAGAAATTGTGGCGCTGGACAAGGTGAAGGCCGCCGCCGACAACGTCGCCGCCGCCGCCGTCCGCGCCGAACGCCAGCCCGCCACCGCAGCAACCGACGCCGAAAAGGCCGCTGCCGCCAAACTGGAGCGAGCCAAGGCTGAACTGGAGAAGGCCAGCACCGCGCCCAAGCCGGAAGCGGCGAGCGGCGACAAGCCAGCCGGTGACGCCCCGGCGGCGCCCAGCGATCAGGCGCTTCTGGAACGCGCGGTGCAGAGCGCCGCCAAGCAGGCCGCACGCACCGGCGACGACAAGCAGGTGACCGAGCGGACAGATGCTGCGGCGCGTGAAACGCAGGCGACACAGGCAGTCGCGTCTGCTGCGCAAGTTTCTGTCGATGGTCAGGCGCCCACAGAGGCAGCCTCTGGCGCCGGGGCGGCCCAGAAGGCTGAGAACATTGCCGCCAGCGTGCAGGAAGCCTCGGCAGCCAAGGCAGAGGTCAAGGTTCAGCTCATCGACTTCGCCACGCAACTGGGCAACGAGCGCACACAAATCACGGACCGGCTCAAGATCGTCATTGAGGAGTGGGATCGCAAGGGCGGCGAGAGCAAGGATATTCGTCAATACATCGCTGCCGTCGGAGGCCTCAAGGTGGACGTGACAGACGCTGCGTCTTCGCTCACCCGCATCAAGGCCTGGATGATGACGGATGAGGGCGGCCTGCGCATGGCGCGCAATTTCGCGCTCTTTATGGCCTATCTGGCAGCTTCTTTCGTGCTTGCGTGGATTATCCGCAGCCTTGTCGGCCGCATGCTTGCGCGTATGCGTCACGGGCCGTCGCAATTGTTGCAGAAGTTCGTGCGCGACATGTCGGGCCGACTCGTCATCTTCTTCGGTATCCTTGCTGGCCTGTCGGCGCTGGAGATCAATCTGTCTCCGTTGCTGGCCATCATCGGCGCCTCTGGATTCGTGGTTGCCTTTGCGCTGCAGGGCACGCTGAGCAATTTCGCCAGCGGCTTGCTGATCATGATCAACAAGCCGTTCGACGTTGGCGACAACGTCGGGGTCGGCGACGGCATTCACGGCAAGGTCGAGGAACTCAACATTTTCTCGACCCTGATCCGCACGCCCGAAGGTCTGAGCAAGATCGTGCCCAACAACACCATCTGGAACGGCGTGATCGTCAACGAAACCACGTGCATCGTAACGCCCCAGACCTCTGCGGCAGCCTAAATTATGCTCTTGTTTTGGTCGCGTTACGGCTTAGGTTAGATGCTGCGTCGCTGAAGGCGCAATCCATACACGGAGAATTCACGTGAAGAAGTACGTCAAGCCGGTCCTCATCAAGCTTGGAAACTTCAAGCTGATCAAGTCGAACCACACAGGTCCGAGCAGCGACGGCAAGAGGTACGCTGGCTTTTTCAAGTAGTCGGCGTCGTG
>CANMLK010000039.1 GCA_947498445.1 Beijerinckiaceae bacterium | reverse complement strand
GGAAGACCGCCGTCGAGAAGTGGCGGTGATCCGCGTCTCTTCTGGTGTTGTCCTTTGTGCGGCGAAAGGGGCGCCCGAGACAATCCTCCAGATGTCGCGCCTGACGCCCAGCCAGCGCGCGATCTGGCAAGCAAAACTCAAAGCGTTCGCTACGAGCGGCCACAAGGTCATCGCGTGCTGTGAACGCACTCTGCAGATCGATACATGGACCGGAGCCGAGCCGGATGGCGATTACGACTTTCTTGGGTTGATGGTCTTCGCAGACCCGGTACGGGAAGGCGTCGTCGCCGCCGTCATGAACGCCAAGGCTGCAGGCATTCGCGTCATCATGGTCACAGGCGACCATCCTGAGACCGCCCGTGCGATTGCCAAGGAAATCGGAATTGGCCCGGCCGAGCCCCGTATTATCGAGGGCGATGATCTGGGTCGGCTACTCGACCGTGACGGGACTGAAGCGTTGCGCGACATTGATGTGATTGCGCGCGCCGTGCCGGCTCAGAAGCTGAATCTTGTGAAGGCGCTGCAAAGATCTGGAGAGATCGTCGCCGTGACGGGTGACGGCGTCAACGATGTGCCGGCGCTGCAAGGGGCAGACGTCGGCATCGCAATGGGCGAACGGGGCACGCGCGCGGCGCGCGAGGTCGCCGCAATTGTGCTTCTCGACGACAATTTCCGCACCATCGTTCGTGCAATCGCTGAAGGGCGCCAGCTTTTCATCAATCTGAAGCTGAGCTTTGCCTATTTGCTGATGGTCCACATACCCTTGGTGGTCACCGCAGCGCTGATACCGTTGGCGGGGTTTCCGCTTCTCTACCTGCCAGTGCACATTGTCTGGCTCGAGTTAATCATCCACCCGACCGCGCTTCTCGTTTTTCAACAATTCCCGCCGCCAGGCGGCCTGGAAAGAGTGGACAGACGGCCCAAAGGCCAGTTTTTCAATTGGCGAGAGTGGACTGTCATCGGCCTGGTCGGCGTGGTCATCACGTTGGTTGTCGCTGTTGGGTACGAACGCAGTCTCGGCATCGGCCGGGACGTGGAGCACGCCAGAACAATGTCGATTGTCGCGCTGATCGTTGCGAGCGCCACCGTCACCGCAGGGTTAAGCCGTTTATCGACCAAGGCTGCCGCTTTGATCGTCAGCGCAGGGGTCCTCTCGGCGCTTGTGTTCGTGCAGACGCCCGCGATCGCGCCTTTGCTTCACCTTACCCCTTTGCACGTGGACGATTGGCTTATCGCCGCAGTCGGCGGACTGGCAGCGGGCGCGTTGTCCGCTCTGATGCCCCACATGAAGGACCGGCAATTTCAAAATTCTGGTCAATAGCTAGCTCGATACACGAAGCCATAAACACGACCGAAGGGACGGGCCGAAGACGACTTCGTCAATAATTGTACTTAGATAATACCAGCCCCATCCGATGCCTTCGCGCCCTGCGGATAACGGCTGACGGGACTGCGCAGGCCGAGAAGATCGCGCAGTGTGGAACCTTCATATTCCCGGCGGAAGATGCCGCGCTTCTGCAGCTCCGGGATCACCATGTTGACGAAATCGTCGAGGCCGGTCGGAAAGACGGAGGGCACGAAGTTGAAGCCGTCGCATGCGCCGTTGTCGAGCCAGCGCTGCATCTCTTGGGCGACATCCTCCGGCGTACCGATGATCGAATAATGTCCACGCGAGGCCGCGAAACGTTGGCACAATTCGCGCAGCGTCGGCTCGCCGCCCGACGCGCCCGGCGCCTTCGACCAGGACTTGATCATGTCCGAACGGGACGAAATCACCACATTCTCCGGCAGCGGCGGCAACGGCTTGTCGAGTTCGTAATCCATGAGGTCGTGGCCGATCCGCGAGGAGAGTAGCGCAAGGCCGAGACGTGGATGCAGCAGCTCCTGCAAGTGTTGTAGTTTAGCCTGCGCAGCTTCGCGCGTTTCAGCAACGACCACCGACAGACCCGGCATGATCTTGATGTCGTCCGCCTCGCGCCCGCAAGCCAGCGTGCGCGATTTCATGTCGGCATAGAAGGCCTGCGCGCTCTCGATCGTGTCATGGGCGCAGAAGACGACCTCGGCAGTCTGCGCCGCAAGCTGACGTCCTTCTTCTGACAGGCCAGCCTCAACAATGACCGGGTGGCCCTGCGGTGAACGCGCCACGTTGAGCGGACCACGCACATCGTAGAATTCGCCGTTATGATCGAGCTCATGCATTTTCGAGCGGTCGAAAAAAACGCCGCTCGTCTTGTCGCGCAGGAAGGCGTCCTCGTCCCATGAATCCCACAGGCCTTTCACCACGCGCACGAATTCCTCTGCCTTGCGGTAGCGCTCGACCTTCGGTAGATGCGGAACCTTGCTGAAATTCTGCGCCTCTTTCGCATTGCCCGAGGTAACGACGTTCCAGCCGGCTCGCCCGCCCGAGATCAGATCGAGGGTCGCGAAGCGTCGAGCGATATGGAATGGCTGGTCGAAGCTGGTGCTCGCCGTGCAGACCAGGCCGATGTTCGTCGTGTGCTGCGACAGCGCAGTGAGTAGCGAATACGGCTCCATCCAGGCGACGTAGTGGACGAGATCGAGCGCGCTTTCCGCGCCGGTGAAGGCCGTGTTGGAGTCCGCAGAGAACAGCATGTCGAATCTGCCGCGCTCGGCGGTCTTCGCCATTTCGACGAAATGCGGAAAGTTCACGCCCGCATCCGCCTGTGCGTCAGGATGACGCCATGAGGCGATGTGATGTCCGCAGGGGCGGATGAACAGACCGAGTTTAAGCTGTTTCGGCTCGACGGCGGCAGCGGCCATAGTGGATCCTCCTTTTCTTGTTGTTAGTCGCATTTCAGTGGCCGATCAACGCTGGGCGTACGCGCATGACAAGCGCGGAGCCACACTCCGTCCCCTTGCGCGCCAGCGCTTCCGTCTCCCACAGCACTTTGCCCGGCTTTACTTTCGTCGAGTGAAAATGAACGAGACGTCTGAAAAATTGGAGGGCGCAGCTGACAGGCTGGTCACGAATATTCGCCGCAAGATCCGCCAGACCTATTCAGCGGAGGATTAAACCGCATTTGTTTGGCGAGTTTGCGAGGCGAGGGGAGCATCTCGGCGCTATGCCGCCGCGAAGGTATGGCTGAAAGACTTTATTGCATCTGGTCGAAGGAGTTTCTGGAAGCAGGCGAGCGCTGACTGTCGGGTGACGCCTGAGTGTAGCAGATAGCCGAGCGTTGTCGCGACGCAGGGAGCGCCAAGCGCAACCGGAGGTGGGTCAACGGCGCGACGCACACAATTGCCCAGCGGCGGCAGATATTTACTGCTGAGAAGTAAACTCGTCCGGCGTCCACTGGTCAAGGCTCAAATGTGGGTTCACAAGCGTTGGGCGGACGGCGCCCAAATGCCGCGATTTAGAGTTGCGTAGAACAGTTTGTTCAGTCAAGTTGTTCGGATTCACCCGAGCTCGACAAGCGCCCGGGGAGGTCAGGGAGGAGAATAATATGCCATCAAGGATGCTCGTCCTTGGGAGTCTGCCTGCGTTCGCGTTCGTGGCCTTTTCCCTTCCGGCAATTGCTGATCCGGTCGCTGATTTCTACAAAGGAAAGCAGTTAACGATCATCGTAGGTTCTGCATCGGGCGGCGACTACGACACGTGGGCGCGAATGATCAGCCGGTACTTTGTCAAGTACATACCGGGAAATCCAGAAGCCATCGTGCAGAATATGCCTGGCGCTGGTGGCATAAGGGCCACCAATTTTACTTACAATATTTCTCCACGCGACGGCAGTGTCGTTGCGATGACGAGCCGCAACGCGCCATTTAAAGCGTTGTCTGGCGACAAGACGGTGCGTTTCGATCCGACGAAGATGAATTGGATAGGCAGTCCCGAGGTGACCAATCGTGTGTGTATTGTGTCTGACGCGTCGCCGGTTACGAACGCGAAGGATGTCTTCACGAAAGAGGTTATTTTAGCTGGTTCCGGCCAAGGATCTGCGCTCAGCACGATACCTCCGATGCTCAACCGAATGCTCGGAACCAAAATGAAGCTCATCGAGGGCTACAAGAGCGCGACCGACGCGAAGCTGGCCATTGATCGCGGCGAAGTCCATGGGCTTTGCCAAAGCTACACACAGGTAAGCCGGTCCTACGCGGATGAACTCGTTAGCGGCAAGATAAAGGTTCTTTTCAGGATGGAGGAATCTCAGATACCGGGTGTCGATGCTCCGTCTATTTTTGAATTCACGACCGATGACAAGCAAAGGCAAGTTCTAACGCTCTTCTCCGTGGGTGTTGTTCTGGGGAGGCCAATGTATGCGCCGCCGGATGTTCCGGCTGAGCGTGTTGCTGCGTTCCGGCGGGCGTACGGGCTCGCGCTGAACGATGCGGAGCTTAAGTCCGAGGCCAAGAAGCAGGGGCTTGTTGTGACTCATACATCCGGCGAGGAGATCGAACGCATCGTGGCGCAACTTATGAAGACGCCGCTGGAAATCAGGGAGCTTGCTGGCAGTCTCGGAGATTGATCGCTTCAGGAACAGGCAGCATATCGATAGGATGCAGGAATTCGATAGTATGCAGGAATTCGATAGGATGAAGGAATGAAACAACGAAAACTACCACTTTCCCGCTTTCGTGTCCTTGATCTCAGTCGCGTTCGTGCTGGTCCCTGCGCCGTGAGACAATTGGCGGATTGGGGTGCCGACGTTATCAAAATCGAGATGCCGCTTGCCGAAGATGATGACACCGGAAAGCGCGACCGCGCTGATTTTCAAAATCTGCACCGGAACAAGCGTAGTTTGACGCTCAATTTGAAGAGCCCGGAAGGCAAGGACATATTTTACAAACTGGTGAAAACCGCCGATGTGGTCGTCGAGAATTACCGACCGAACGTGAAGTTTCGTCTCAACATAGACTACGAAACCTTACGCGAAATCAATCCACGCATCGTTTACGGGAGCATATCCGGCTTTGGCCAGGATGGGCCCTATGCCGACAGGCCCGGGGTCGATCAGATTGTTCAGGGAATGAGCGGGTTGATGTCCGTCACGGGGACGCCAGGGCAGGGGCCAGTGCGCACTGGCGCGGCGGTGGCTGACGTCGGGACGGGGCTTTATCTGGCGCTTGGAATTCTGACGGCGTTGCTTGAGCGCGAACAGTCTGGAGAAGGGCAGTGGGTGCATACGTCGCTGCTTGAATCGATGTTGGGAATTCTCGATTTCCAGGCCGCCGCGTGGCTCTTCGACAAGAGGGTTCCGCAACAGTGCGGCAACAATCATCCTAATACGATTCCGACAGGGACATTCGAGACGCTAGACGGTCATCTGAACATTGGCTCGGGCTCGCAAGGCCGGTGGATCAAGCTATGCAAGGCGCTTGGCGATGAATCGCTGACATACAAAGAAGGTTTCGCGACACCCGATGATCGGCGGCGTAATCGCGACGCAGTGAATGCGGCGATCACGGAACTCTTCCGGAAACGTTCAACCGCGGAGTGGATCGAAAAATTGAATGCGGTTGGCGTCCCCTGTGGGCCCATCTATACCGTAGATCAGGCGTTCGCCGATCCGCAGGTGCAGCATCTGGGTATCGCGTCGAAGGTGGAGCACCCCCGCCTTGGGGAAAAACGCCTGGTTGGGCAACCAATTCATTTGTCGCGGACGCCTTGGGAAATGCGGACTGCGACGCCCGATGCAGGTGAGCACAATCAGGACATCCTGTCGGAATTGGGCTTTAGCGCGTCGGAGGTTTCCGCGTTCAGGACTCAGCGCATCATTTGATTGACATAATATGAGGGGGAAGACTTGAGCGAACAATTGGCCATGGTTCTTGCTACGGATCGGATGATCGCCGTGAAGGAGGCCGGGATTGGATGGATTACCTTCAATAATCCCGCGCGTAGAAACGCTATTTCCCTCGAGATGCGCATCGCACTGATCGATATCTTGACTGAATTTCAGCGGGATGAAGGAGTGCGAGTCGTCGTTATGAAGGGCGCGGGGGAGAAAGCGTTTGTCTCCGGGTCGGATATCTCCGAATTCAAGGATCGGCGGGCGACTCCGGAACAGGCTGACCTGTACAGAAAGGCGAGTGAAAACCTTGATCGCGCCTTCGAGGGGCTGGATAAACCGCTTATCGCGATGATCCAGGGCGCATGTCTCGGAGCTGGACTTGGAACGGCCTTGAAAGCGGACATGCGGGTGTCGGCAGCCGATGCGCAGTTTGGAATACCTGCAGGCAGGCTTGGGCTGGTTTATAATTATCCCGGTCTCAAGCGCGTAGTTGAAACCATTGGGCCTGCAAGAACGATGGAAATGGTTTTCACAGCCCGACGATATAGCGCCGACGAAGCGCTGCGGATCGGCCTGGTGCATGAGGTGACGTCGCACGAAACGCTTGAGACGCGGGTTCGCGAACTTGCCGCGACGATCGCGCGAAACGCGCCTCTCAGCGTTCGGGCAGGGAAGCTGATGATCAAGGAAATGATGAAAGATCCGGGGGATCGAAATCTCGAGCTTTGCGCCTCTCTGGTGAAAGAGGCGTTTGCGAGCGAAGATTATCGCGAGGGGCGTACCGCTTTTATGGAGAAGCGCGAACCGCAGTTCAAGGGGCGGTGACGTACTTGCGCGTGCCTCAAATACGGAAACAGCAAACGGTTTGACAGCGCTCGCTGTAACTTTGGAGGGAATGATGGGGAATACGCACTCCGATGAATTCGCCGACGATGTCGCCATCGTCACCGGCAGCGGCGTAAACACGGGTAGTGTGATAGCTATGCGGCTCGCTGCGTCCGGGGCTGCTGTTGTTGTCAACTATAGACGGGCCGAAGAAGGCGCGTTGGATACGGTCAAGAGGATCCGGGAGGCCGGCGGCAGGGCGATTGCGGTCCAGGCGGATGTAACGCGGCAGGATGAGGTCAATGCGATGGTGGAGAAAGCCATCGCCGCCTTTGGGCCGCCAAGCATACTCGTCAATAACGCAAACGTCAGAAGCTTCCGGCCAATTATGGAGATCACTCTTGAGGAGTGGCGGCAAACGCTTGGACCAACCCTTGATGGCACGTTCTTCTGTGTTCAGGCTTGCGTTCCCCACATGCGCAAGCGCGGACGTGGAACGATTGTGAACATCGGTGGTGGTTCCGGACATTCTGGACGCCCGCAGCGATGCCACGTTGCTGCTGCGAAGGCAGGCCTCGCTGGAATGACTGGCTCTTTGGCTGCCGAGCTGGCGCCGGACGATATCACGGTCAATTGCATCGTGCCGGGCAAGATCGATATTCGGCCGCCGTCGCCGGATCGCAGCAAGCTGGTCGCCCATACCCCGCTGGGTCGTGCCGGTGAAATGGATGAGATCGCCGCGCTGGTGGAATTTTTGTGTTCTTCGCGATGCCGATACATGACCGGGCAAATGTTGCACGCTAACGGTGCAGCTTATGTGACTATCGCTTGAGCCTGAACGTCGCGTTTTCCAATGCGAACGAGGTCGTTCAACAGCCCCTGCCGCCCATTCGCCGAAGTAAGCGGTGACAGGTGCGCGCAGGCGCTATTGCCTATTGTGATTGTAGAAGCTTATTTACTTTTTCGCGCGTTTCTTCCGGCGTACTTGAAAGTTCAGTCACGAGGGCCCTAAGAGATTCGGGGCTGCGATACGTCATGTCCAGCTTGAGTTTTTCCGCCTCTGCAAGCAAAGACTCATCTGCTAGCATATTCTTAAATGCCTCCTGTAATGCCGCGACCCGATCCCCTGGCGCGCCCGGGGGCGCTACAAAGGGGCGTCCGAATTCAGCACTCGAGAAAACGAACTGCAACAGGTGCTTTTGCTCGCTCGTTTTTGCGAAATCGAAGATTGAAGGAACACCAGGAATATCGATTTTCGTCTCTTCGACGTTAAAAAGCACATTCACCTTCTTCTGCAGAAGGGTTTGGGGATGGACTGTTTGAAAGAAACTTAACACCGTGCACAGGCCATCGACTTCACCACGCTCCATCGCGATGAAAATTTCGTTGGTTCCTTTGTAGCCTTCTACAATCCTGAATTTCGTATTCAGAACGCTGTTGAGCGCCGTCGGCACGAGCGAGGGCACGCTCCCTGCGCCTGCGGACCCCACGATAAGTTCCCGTGAGAACAAATCTTCGGCCTTCTGGATCTTGCTTGAACCCCAAGAGACGCAGACTCTGCTGGGCAGTGAGGAGGCGCCGATCCAGTTGAACTTTGCAAAATCGATCTTGATCTTGCTTGGGTTCAGCGCGGCGAGGCCCGGCAAGTTTCGGGAGAATGAGCCTATGACTGAGCCATCGCGGGGCGCCACGCTGTAGAGATGGTTCGCTGCGGTCAAACCGCTTGCTCCGGGCATGTTCTGGACGATGATCGCTGGCCTGCCAGGAACATGGCGTTCCAGATGCCGAGCCATAACCCGGCCGCCTAGATCATAATCCCCCCCGGGAGGATTCCCGATGATCATCCGCAACGACGTCTTGGCGTAAAACTCTTCCACTGTTTGCGGTTGCGCCGTCGTCGCGGCCGACACCAGGATGGAGCCGGCGAAGAGCAGCATGATAGCATACGAAACTCTGCGCACGTCGGTCTCCCTGAGGGTCTTCTCGTATCGTTGAATAATATTCTCAGTGAATTGAAAATCCGAGTCAACTAGAATAGCCTTGGAGATTAAGGTGCTTTTTTGGGGGGACTTCTGCTTCATGCTAGGCGAGTCCGAGAAAGGAAGAATAGCATGCAGAGTGCATTATCGAATCCGACCCGCTCCAAGGAATGGGCCCGCGAATGCTACAAAGGGGTTGAAGGCTCGACGAAGGCATCCTACACGCCCGACTTTCGCGACATAGACGAAGAAGGCGTTCGTCATGATGTTCGTCAGAGCATCCGGCATGGTTTCTTTTCCACCATGTGCTCCGGCACTGGCCTTGAACTGAATGAGCGCAAACGCCTGGTGCAGATCGTGTGCGAGGAGTCTGGCGGGCGATTGCTGGTTGGCGTCAACGTTGCGCAACCATCCCTCGACGAGAGCCTCGACCTGCTGGACCATGCCGGACGGATAGGCTGCTCGCATGCTTTCGTTAGCTTCCCAAGGCAACTCTCCCCCGAGACGCAGGATGAGGTTTACGCCTATTATCGCCGCATAATTGAGGCGACCGACATGGGGATCGTCCTTTACGCCTATGACGCGCCGAACATGCGGCGCTTTCATCCCAGCGGCATTCCCGTCGATGTTTTCGATCGTCTCGCCGACTTTGACAACGTCATCGCTGTTAAGCTGACGCAGCCCATGAATCCAGCAGTGGCGATGGAATTGTGCGAGCGTCTGAGTGATCGCGTGCTGGTGGGCCCAGCCTCCCTGGAAATGGCGATGCTGCTGGCCAGGCATTATCCCGTTCAATGGACGGGGCAGTGGATCGTCGAGGGCGTACAGTCGCCTGAGAAACCGTATGTGGTAGAAATGATGAACGCTCTGGCTTCCAAGCGTTTCGATGAAGCTTTGAAAATCTACTGGCGGCTCGAGCCGGCCTACAGGCTTGTTCATCGCCTCCAACAGCCTCTACTCTTAAAGGGCGGCCACCCCTGGGCGCACATTCGCTATTTTCAATGGTGCGTAGGCGGCAATGGTGGGCTGACACGCGACACCAAGCATGGCAAGGATCAGGTTTCCATTCTCGATCAGGCAGGACGCGAGGAGATCCGAGATACCTATCGCAGGATCTGGATCACCCCATACGATGGTCCTGAGGATGAGTTCATTGTCGGGCGATCCAATTACGCGCGCGGCGTGCGTCCGTCCGATATGACGGAGTTGCCGCTTTACAGATAGAGCTGAACGCCGTTCGCCGTCTTTTGCAGGTGTACAGGCGATCTTGGCGCCCGGGAGACATCAACACGCGACCCTGACCAGGCGCGGTTCAAGCTGGCCGGGCGCGTTGCGGACAAGCCAAGCGCGTCGTCGAGGTCGCGTTACGCAAGCAGCCCAGCACATGGCACAAAGCTGGTGCTGGCGGTGATCGACGGGCCAGACCTTTCCTTCCGCAAGGACCATCGGCGGCCCCCCGGTGTAACGCAAGCAGGGCGAAGGATAACACGCATTCGTCATCGACGAGCATGTTGTGAAGTGACGCCGCCGCGAAGCCAATTAGGGGGCGATCAACTCCCTTGCTCGCCGCACGGTGCGGTCTGAGGCTGAGAACGCGCGTTGGATCAGTTCCTCCACCTTTGCACCGTCAGCAGGAGCGATGTTCAGGCGTGACTTCTGTGCGTCCGCGACAAAGCCCGGGTCTTTCATTGTGGCCATGAACGCCGCGCGAAGGACTTCGACTCGCGCTCCTGGCGTCCCAGCGGGCGCCAGATAGGGGCGGCCAAATACCTGTTGCGAGAAGACCAACTCTGCCGCCTCACGGTCCAATGGATCCGAAAACAACGTCAAACTATGTGGCGTCCCTCGCTTTGTGAGCTCTTCATTTGGGACAAGAGCGTCCTGAACAATGAACTTCAGTTTCCCGTCGCGCACCCAGTCTGGACGTTGAGCTTGCGCGCTCGCCCAATCAAGTCCGCACAGGCCTTCCACCTCTCCGCGTTCCATCGCCAGCATGATGTCAGCAGTGCCTTTGTATCCGGTCACAACCTTAAATTTAACGCCGCCAGCCCTGATGTGGAGGTTGGCGAACTCCATGGTGGAGCCGGCCGAACTTGCGCCCACGACAATCGGTTGCTGTCTCGCGGCATCATAGGACCCTACACGGGTTGTATGATAGATCGCGCAAAGATAGACGCTGGAATCGGCGCTTCCGATGTACTTGAAGGATGCAGGATCGTACGTGAGCTTTGTTTCTGGTTGAAGAATCGGGCTCATGATGGAGCCGGGATAAATAGCCCCGACTGTGCTGTCGTCTTTTGGCGCCACGTTAGCAAGCCAGGAAGCAGCCACTATCCCTCCGGCTCCTGGCATGTTGCGAATAACGAAGGTCGGTGAGCCGGGGATATGTCGACCCATGTGACGGGCCAAAGTGCGGGCGTAAGTGTCGTAGCCAGCGCCTGCGTTTCCAGCGACAATGAACTCGATCGCGCGATTGACATAAAAGTTATCTGCTCGGGCGTCGTATGTCGACGGGAGCGCAAAAAACGATAAGGTTATCGCCACCAAACGCGTTATCAACCTCGCGTGAGTTATTAGCCTCATCTTCGCCTCCAGTGTATTGATATCCCGGCGGCGCCATAGCCAGAATTGCGTCAGGAAAGTCGATCATTCGGCAGCTGAGGTTTCTCAGATTCCGACTAAACGGTCGCTCGCAGATCCTTGCCAGGTTCGTTGAGTTCGAAAAGGCGGCCGGCGCCCGGTACGCGTGTGTCCACGCCCGCGAGACGCAAAGCGCCCCAGACCCCAACGAGAGCGCTCGAAACGACGGGAACGCCAAGTCGGTCTTCGAGCATATTCGTCAATGGAATGGTGCGCAGGTTTCCGCAGGATACGACTATGGCGTCCATCTTACGTCCTTCGGCTGCTCGAACAACAAGCTCAACGATGTCCTGTGCTCCCAGTGAACGAAGTTTTGCGTTTTCGACAATGCCAAGGCATGCGCCCAGCTGGGACGCAATGTCATGCGTCGATAGAAATTCGCTCAGCAGATCGCTGATGCTCGAGTCGTAGGCCGTGGCGAGGACAACGTTTTTGGCCCCGAGCTCTTTGAGTGCATCCACGAGAGATGCGGCCATGGTTGTTGTTGGCAGGCCAGAACGCTCCTCGACCTGCGCTACAAGATTGTCATGGGCCTTTCGGCCAAACGCAAAACTCAGAGAAGTCCCGTTCACGACGATGCCTTGAGAGCCGCCGCCCACGAGACGGTCAACGGCCTCTGGCATGCGCGCCAGTGCCGCCGTGTAGCCTTCGAGCGACAGGTGCTCGACGTTTATTCCTTTAGTGACGGCGTTTATCCGACCCGAAAATATTTCACGGGCCTCGGGCTGGAGAGCGCCTTGGGCATTGGGCGTCACGATGCCGATCATCGGTAGAGCGGTTTCGGTCATGCTATTGGCCCTCACTTTTCAGGAACGTACTAGCGGATTACTATTTTTTGTCGCAGATGCTCTTGTCCTTGACGATCTCGGCGCAGACGAATTTCTTACCCGGAGTTTGAGCTGCATCGACCAGCGCCAGCACGTCGGGCGGTGTCTGCGCCAGATCCTCCATCGCTTTCTGTAATTCCTCGCCGCTCACCGGGATGATCTCGTAGTCAAGCTTGCCCGCCTCAGCCAAAAAATCCTTGTCGGTCATCGTCTTCTGGAAGGCGTCACGCAGAGCCTTGACGCGCTCGCCAGGCACGCCCGGGGGCGCAAGAATTGGACGCCCGACGAGCGACGAGGCTGAAATGAACTTGAATACTTGCCGCTCTGCTTCGTTGCGTGCGAGGTCAATGAGGAGCGGCACATTCGGGAAGTCGGGGTCGCCCTTCAGCCCTTGGAGAAACAGTAGATTAATCTTGCCTTCCTTTGTCCAGTCGGCGCGAATCGACTTGAGCCGTCCGAGCGTTGAACTGCCGCGCGCATCCAACTCGCCGCGCTCCATCGCCATTTCGATTTGGCCCGCCGTATAACCAGCTATCACTTTGAATCGTGTTCCAAGAAGGTTGTTTAATGTCGTTGGCACTTGGGCGGAAGGTGACGCTGCTCCAGTTGCGCCCGTCATGACGTCACGTTTCTTGGCGTCATCCAGCGATCTGATGTTGGAGCCGTGCCAGGTGAACAACGTGTTCGTCGTAATCTGGGAATTGCCAATCCAGTTGAATTTTCCTGCATCGAATTTTGCCTGATCCGGCATCGATAGGGGAGCCATCGGAATTGTCTCGCCGAGCGAGCCGATGACCGATCCGTCCTTCGCAGCAACGTTGTAGAGATAATTTGCCGCGATCAGGTGTCCGCCGCCGAACATCCCCTTGGGAACCATGGTTGGCGCGCCAGGAATGAACCTAGCCATGTGGCGGACAACAAGGCGAGTGCCAAGATCGTAAGTTGACCCGGGACTGCCAGAGATAATCACCTCTACCTGGCGATTTTTGTAGAAGGCTTCGACGGCGTCGGCACGGACAGACGACGTTGACATGCCGACTAACGCCGAGGCGAAGCCAAATATTGCAACCGTGCGCATGAAACCAAGCATGAAGTCCTCACTATTTATGGTTTGAGCGATCTGGCTCAATTGGGGACGCGAAACTCCTTGATGGCGGCGGGGTCGGGATCGAATCCGAGACCCGGCCCCTCGCCCGGCGCAAGCCAGCCGTTTACGGGGACGGGCGCCGACGGGCAGAGGACTGCCATGGCGCCAGCGGATTGATAGGGATGCCATTCGCAGACCGTGCCGTTGATGGCGCCGGCCTGCAAATGAAGGTTGTGCACTGTAGAGCCACCGCCGTTGCCGATTGGCGTCTGAAAGGAGAGCGCCAGATCGGCTGCGCGCAGGCCGCCTGTATAGCCGCCACAATTCACAACGTTCGGCTGCAAGATATCCACCGCTCGGTGTTGCAGCAATTCGCGAAACCTTGCCAGTCCGCCCAGGCTCTGTCCCGCTGCGACCTGAACTCCCGCCTTCTGGCGGAAGTCGGCTGTTCCCTCGGGATCGTTGTCGCGCGTGGGCTCTTCAATGAAAGCTACATCATAAGGCGCGCAGAGCTTTGCAAGAGCGAGCGCTTGTTGCGCATCGAGTTCGCAATTGATGTCGATGGCGATCTCGACACGATCGCCAACCACCTCGCGGATAGCCCGGATGCGTTCGGCGTCTTCGCGCAGCGCCGCCGTCATATTCGGAAACTCATGCGCCCGTTCGCGGGCGATCACGCCGACGACGACCTTGACGCCCCCGAAACCTTGATCGACCCAATCCTTCGCCCCGGCTGCGAGTTGCTCCCGGTCAAATGACGGGAGGCCGCAGGTTACGTAGCAGGGCACCTTCTCCCGCGAACCTCCCATGAGGCGCCAGACAGGTTCGTTCAGCGCTTTCCCACGAATATCCCAAAGCGCGATGTCAATGGCGCTCAGCGCGTGATAGGCGAGGCCGGTCTGTCCGCGGTGGCCGAACTCGCGGTAGAGGCTATCCCAAATGTGAGAGATCCGCCGGCTATCCATTCCCTTGATGATAGGCGCCGCTACGCGATTGATGATGGCGATCACCGCATGCGGAGGAGCCAAGCCGGTTGTTCCATATCCAGTTAAACCGGATTTTGTTTTCACTTCCACCAGTAGAACGGATCGAGGCGCCGTGCGGTCGAAGCCGGGGCCCTTGACCGGCACAATCGGCTTCAACGCATAAGCTTCAATATGCGCGATTTCCATAATTCCTCCCAATGGCTTTTTTCATTATGGAGGTAAGACTGCCACTGCGGCAAGCGACGCGTTATAATGGCAGTGTGTCAGTTTCTGAGTTGATCTACTTTGCGCATGTCCTTATCTTTTGATCAATCCGGTTTGGGAGAAAGCGTATGGCCCCACAAAGCGCCAAAACGAAGCGCCAGATGAAGTTGGCCCTATTCCTCACCGGAGATGGAAATTACCATATGGCTGGCTGGCGCCTGCCCGGCGCCGCGAACGACGGTGGCCACAATATTCATCGGTGGGTCGGGCATGCGCAGATGATTGAGCGGGCCAAGCTCGATATGCTCTTCATCGCGGATGGTGCCGGCGTGAGCGGCACGGAGGATTTGGAGACGCTTCAACATACATCGCGCATTGATCGAATGGATCCGATCGCCATTCTCGCGGCCGTCGCAATGGCCACGCAGAATCTCGGACTCGTCGCTACGATCTCAACATCTTACAACGAGCCTTTCAATATCGCGCGTTCTGTCGCATCGCTGGATCATATTTCTGGCGGGCGCGCTGGCTGGAATATTGTCACTAGCGGGAATAAGGACGACGCCCTCCACTATAGCCAAGAGACGCACCTGCCTCACGCGGCTCGCTACGACCGAGCAGAGGAGTTCGTGGACGTGGTCCGCGGCCTGTGGGACAGCTACGATGATGACGCTTTTGTGCGCAACAAGGATGCTGGCGTTTATCTCCGCCCTGAAGGCGTGCATTTCCTGAATCACAAATCCAGCCACTTTTCCGTCAAGGGGCCCTCCAGCGTCTCGCGAACGCCACAGGGTCACCCCGTGCTCGTTCAGGCAGGCTCATCGGGGGCAGGAATGGATCTTTCCGCGCGCGTGGCGGATGTCGTTTTCACGTCCCAGTCCTCATTGAAGGACGGACAGGCATTCTACGCGGAGGTAAAGAATCGCTGCGACAAATTCGATCGCTCTCCGGACTCCATGAAGATCATGCCTGGCGCGCTTGTATTTATCGGCGAGACGGAATCGGAAGCCCGGGACAAATTCGAACAGCTGCAATCCCTCATTCCCATTCAAGTAGCTATGCAGCGTCTCTCGAATAATCTCGGCGGGGTTGATCTGTCCGCTTACGACCTTGATGGGCCAATGCCCGATGTTCCGGTAAACTCTGCACGCGTCTCCGCGGTCGAGAGTTACGTGACGATCGCGCGGCGCGAGGGACTTACCGTGCGGCAGACTGCCATGCGGGCTGCGGCGGCGAAGCATCACTGGACACTCATAGGATCAGTGTCTCAGGTCGCTGATCAGCTCGAAGACTGGTTCCACAATGAAGCTGCAGATGGGTTCAACATTCTGGCGAGCGATGTGCCGGATGCTGTGCACAGGCTTTGCGCCCATCTGGTTCCCGAACTCCAGCGCCGCGGGCTTTTCCGTAAGGAATACGAAGGCCCGATGTTACGAGATAGTCTCGGGCTGCCGCGCCCGTCGAACCGGTACGCGCAGACGGCGGGACCAAGATAAACGCGATTTGCCAAGTCCATCGATTAAAGCAGAACTGCCCCAGATTTATTTCGGGATCGCTCCACTTCGCATCAGGATCTCGCGCGCGCGGTCCACGATGGGAGCAGGCGTATCATAAATCTTCTCCACCAGGACTTGCATCTCTGCGCCCGAGATGGGGGCAAGCTCCACATTCATCTTATTCACCTCGGCGATGTAGCTGGCGTCTTTCATCGTCTTGTCGTAGGCCACGCGTAGTGCGTCTGCACGGTCCGCAGGGATACCGGGTGGGCCAAAAACGGGAAAGCCAATCTCCTGACGCGCTGCGAAAAGCTCGAGCAGCTTCCGATCATTCTCGTTCTTTGCGAGGTCTTGCGCCAAAGGTACAGAGCCGAGTTCGGGGTTGCGCCTCAATCCGTGTTGTAGAATGACCTTTACTAGGTTGCCGCGGTACCAGTCTTCCTTGGTTCCGCGCATCGCTCCAACCGACCAGCCAACTCTGCCATCTACTTCACCTCGCTCCATGGCAAGGTTCATGTCGCCGCCGCTGGAATATCCCGTGACCGCCTTGAAGCGTGTGCCCAGCGTCTCATTATAGATGAACGGCAGCGTATTGCTGTCCGCGCCTCCCCCTGTTGAGGCGACGATCGTTTCCCGCTTCCGAACGTCGTCGATCGTGTTAACGGGTACTTTGTGCCACAGCACCACAATCGATGTTTCTCCGGAACGTGTGCCGATCCACGTGAACTTCCTCGGATCGAAGTTTCCTTCGGGGTATTTAAGGAGCGGCATCATCATGGTGCCGCGCTGTGAAATCGCAAATGTCGTTCCGTCGCGAGGCGCCACGGTTGCCGTGTATTGCACGACCTTGAGGCCGCCGGCTCCAGGCATGTTCTGAACTACAATGGCGGGGGAGCCTGGAATGTATTTGCCCATGTGACGTGAAAGCAGCCGCGCATCGTTGTCGTGCTGATCAGGCGGCGACATTCCAACCGCAATGCTTATCGTCTTTCCGGCGTAAAATTCGGCGATCGGATCGGCGTAGGAAAGGTTCGCCAGAAGTAGTGGTGCTACAAGGGCCAATATTCTCGCGAGCATGGCTCACCTCCCAGTTAACCGACATTTCCCGAATGATCGCCGATCAGACGGAAAACTGACCCGGATTTGATATTTTGACAAGTCTCGGCGTTCCGCGTGGCGCACTGCTGCCGGATTGGCGGAACAGCGACTTGTGTTATCGTGAGATTTGGCGCCCTCGGTGATAGGCTCGCAGGGATGCGGCTAAGCTAATTGCTGGGCTTATGCAATTTGCGGACTGAGGGAAGGCTGGAAGAATGTCACACACGAATATGGGCACATTAAAGCGCGGTCCGTTTCCAGAATGGATTCGAGAGACACGCAAGCCGTCCTTGAAGCCCCCAGTCGGAAGTTGTGATTGTCAGTTTCATATCTACGGTGATCCTGAAAAGTATCCTCCAAAGAGTCAACCGCTATACGATCCTCCAAGCGCCACCTTTGAAGATGTCAAAAGAGTACTGAGGGTCCTTGGTATTGAGCGTGGCGTCATTGTTTATCCTATGCCTTATGACACGGACAACAGGTTGTTGTTCGATACACTCCGCCCTCTGGATGAACATGATCGCGCGCGCTTCAAAGCGGTTTGCATCGTAAAGGACGCCGTTCCAGATCGAGAAATATTAGATCTTAAGGATCTTGGCGTCGTCGGGGCCCGCTTCAACATCGGACAACGATGGATGGAGGGATCGAGCAAGGAGTCCGTCCGGCGAAACCTTGAACGAACGCGCGACTTGGGACTACATGCAAGGCTTCATATTGCGCCAGAGGACCTTGACGAGTGGGGCGCCGTTCTCCGCTCCATGCACGGTTTGACTTACATCATTGACCATATGGGATCTATTGATCCCGCCCAAGGCGTCCATCAGGCTGCCATGCGCTGGTATCTCGATGTCCTGCAGGACGAAAACTGGTTCATGATGATTTCGAATGGAAATCGTCACTCGGCGATGGATTTTGGTTGGGACGACGTCATTCCTTTCGGAAAAGCTTTTGTCGAAAGAGTTCCTCATAAACTGGTTTGGGGAACGGACTGGCCACACGTCGCGTGGCGCAAGCCAATGATGAACGACGCCGAGCCATTGGAACTGTTTTATCGTTACATCGATAACGATGCGGCTCTGATGCGCCAGATACTAGTTGATACGCCAGCCATGCTTCACGGCTTTGCTACCTGAAGATATCGTTGTAGATACCCGTCCACTTGGTCATTCCGATCTCGATTTCTTCCGGCGTCATGTAAATTGCCCGGAAATTTTTTCCGTTAGGCCGAAGATCAGCATTGCGGGGAGGCACCTCAGGATCAACCGGGATATAGTCGTTGTCTCTCAAAAGTTCCTGTCCTTCCTTGGACACGAGGAACTCGACAAATAAGCGGGCAGCATTTGGATGGGGAGCGGCCTTCGTCACGGAGGCCACTGTCATCACCGCAAGCGCCGGGCTTAGCGGTTGCCAGACGGACGGGGCGCCCTTTGCTGCGCTGATGACAGACTGATGGTTGAATGAATGTATCGCTAACGGGTATTCACCGCTGATAACCTGATCAAGGACCTGGCGTGTGGACGTCTTTAATCCAACTGGTTGCTGGGCATTGAGCCTCTTCAAGAAATCGATGGCTTTGTCTTCGCCCAGTTCCGAAATCATCATGCCGATAAAGCCAGGCGCAGCGGACGCGATAGGCAGTGAACTCCATACCAACTTGCCCTTCCATTGAGGGTTCAAAAAGTCGGTCCAAATAACCGGGGCCTCATTGGCCTTGATGAGTGTGCTGTTAAATGCTGGCGTGAACACGAACTCATTGATGGCGACCCAATATTTTTCTTTATCGACGTATCTGTCTGGAAGTCGACTTGCTGATGGAGGAACCCACTGCGCAACGAGCCCTTCTTTCTTGAGGTATGGAACCGTACTTGACCCATCGAACACATCAGCTACGTTTCTTCCCGCCTTGGCCTCGTTAGCAATGCGAAGAGCAATGACCGATGAATCAGCTCTTACGTACTCGACGCGTATTCCGTACTTTTTCTCAAATGCTTGTGCAGTAGGCCGGGCAAGCTGATCCACGATCTGCGCGGTGTACCAGAGTATTCGCCCTTCCGCTTTTGCGCGCGCTACAAGCTGTTCATCTTGAGCAAACGCAGATGCTCCTATCAGCATATTTGCTGATAAGGCGGCAATGCCTATCGTGCGACCCACAAAATGATTCATTTTTTCACTCCCTGCGTCTACTTCGGTCGGCTTATCGAAGCGACGGAATATCAAATCTGTCGGGGACCATGCTCGAGCTTCAGGCGACGCGATAACGCGCAACGACGGCCTCATCCACTTCCACGCCAAGCCCCGCTCCTTGCGGCACGGGCAGGCGTCCGTTGCGCGGAATGCCCGCCTCGCCGATTGGCGATTTCTCCAGATCGGCATAGTAGAATTCGGCGAGACATTCGGATTTCATGGCCGCAATGAGATGAAGCGCCGCCGCAAGGCCCGGCCCGTGCCATGGCGAGTGCGGTTCAGCCTGCACGCCGTGCGCCTCGGCCATTTGTAGCGCTTTCCAGCATTCCGTGATTCCGCCCATCTTGATCGGATCGGGCTGCACCACATCCACAGCGCCCGCATCCAGGATGCGCTCGGCGTCGAGGAGATTGCCGAGGTTTTCGCCCGCTGCAATCGGGATCGCGCACGACAAGCGCAATTTGGCGAGCGCCTTGTAATCGTCGGGTGGAAAGATCGGCTCTTCAAGCCAGGTAAGCTCGTATGGCTCGAGTTTCCGCGCCATGTCGAGCGCTGCGGGAAGGCTCCATGTGCAGTTCGTGTCGAGCATGATCGGAACGCCGGCCCCTGCCGTCTCGCGCGCCGCGGCGACTGTTTCAAGCGTGCGTTCATGCAGTTTGATCTGGCCAAAGCCACGTTCGATCACATCCGCGCAGACCTTGCTCACGTTGCGCGGCGTGTCGAGGCGCATCAGGCTTGCATATGCTGGGACGCTGGCGCGCTGGCCGTTTGAACCGAGCATGCGATGAATCGGCAGATTTTGCGCCTTGCCTGCGATGTCCCACAACGCGATGTCGACGCCGGACAAGGCGAAGATCAGTGGCCCGTTGCGGCCAGAGCTTTGCACCCGCCGATGCATGTCATGCATGAGGCTCGCAATGTCGTCGCAGGCGCGGCCTTCGAGCATGGGGCGCACAATCCTTTGCAAGGCGAAGTGCGTAACGGGACAACATGCGAAGCCGAAGCATTCGCCCCATCCGCTCAAGCCTTCATCTGTGTCGATGCGGACGTAAACCGATTCAAGCCGCGTCCGCACGCCGCCGGCGCCTTGTGTTGGCATTGGCGCGCCGTGCTCGAAAGGGATGGCCAAATGAAAGGCTTCGACCTTCGTAATTTTCATGCGATGCCCCGGTTCTACTTTTCGGTCCCGAGCAACACGCGCGCTCTGCGCACGGTGGCTTCCGGCGCTGCGTATTGCGCATCGACGAGCGCCTGGACCTGCGCTCCTGTAAGCGGATCCATTTCCAGCTTCAGTTTGGCGGCTTCCGCTATGAGCTCCGGATCCTTCATCGAGGCGTCAAACGCAGCGCGTAGCAACGCCACGCGGTCGGCAGGAACGCCTGTCGGCGCGAAGAAGGGCCTGCCCATCTGGTACTTGTCGAAGATCAGTTCCACAGCCTTGCGGTCGCCTGCGTCCTTGATCAGTTCGGCGAGCAGCGGCACGCTTTTCAGGTCAGCATGCCGGGCGCGCCCGATCTGCAGAATGACAGAAATTTCCTTGGCCTCGTGCAGGTTCGGGCGCAGCGTCGAGACGGTGGCGTAGGCCATGGAGGACCCGTCGATTTCGCCCCGCTCCAGCGCTAGCAACTGCGCCGCCGTTCCCTTGTAACCGGTGATGAGCTTGATCGACGTGCCGAGAAGCCTGTTCATGATCGCGACGATGAGCGATCCATCCGTGTTCGGCCCGGATGTGCCGATGACGAATTCCTTCGTCAGCATTTCATCCGTAGTGCGGACCTTGCTCTTGTGCCAACCGAGAACGACGAACGTGTCCTGCGCAACTGTCCCAAGCCAGTTGAGTTTCGTCGCGTCGAAGTTAGCGGTCTTGCCGCCCGGAGACAGCAAGTGAAGAAGCCGCTCGAACGCGACGCTGGATTGCGGCGCGCCGATCGTCGCGCCATCCTTCGCAGCCGAGTTCGAAAGCGCATTGGCCATGGTGATGCTGCCAGCGCCAGGCTGGTTCTGCACGATGACGACGGGATTGCCCGGAATGTGCTTGGCGATATGGCGGCCGACCAGACGGGCGTAAGCGTCGTAGCCCGAGCCTGCGTCGGAGCCGACAACGATGGTCAAATTGCGCCCGCGATAGAAGTCGCTGACCTGTTGTGCGGAAGCGGGGGGCGCGATCAGGAACGCGGCCGCCGCCAGGGTCATTGCGCGGGCGCGGGCCGCATTCATGAGCGTTGCGCGCAATGTTCCGCCCGGTCCGGCTTTACGACTCGTCTTCATCGCGTGATTCCCTTGGTATTGCATTCTTGCTTTCGAGGTTCGTTCGCTCACTTGATCATCGCCTTGGCTTTTTCCACCGCTGCGGGCGGGGTGCGATAAATCTCGGTTATCACATCCTGAACCTGCGCGCCTGTCATGGGTTGCAGATCGAGGCCGACCTTCTTTGTGAAGGCAAGAAAGTCCTTGTCCTGCATGGTTTTGTCGAACCCGGTCCGCAGGGCTGCGACGATGTCGGCTGGCGCCCCGGGCGGAATCGCGTATGGGCGGCCAGAGGCTTGCGCGCCGAGCAGCAATGTCAGCGCCGCCTTGTCTTCCTCCGACTTTGCCTGATCAAGGATCAGCGGCACGTTTGGAAGTTCAGGATGTTTCTTGACCGCGAATTGCACGGGGATG
>CANMLK010000038.1 GCA_947498445.1 Beijerinckiaceae bacterium | reverse complement strand
GCCCTGACGGCGGGCGCAAAGTGCGGCGCGAACCTGCTTGCGCTGTCCATTGAGGCCGCCCGCGCCAAAGCGACCGTGGGCGAAATTTCCTTCGCGCTGGAAAAGGTTTTCAATCGCCATGTCGCGAAAATCCACACTATCTCCGGCGTCTATCGCCGGGAGGCTGGCGAGAAAGTGGACTCTGTAGAGCGCGTGCAGCGTATGACCGCCGCCTTCACGGAGAACGAGGGCCGCCCGCCGCGCGTGCTTGTCTCAAAAGTTGGGCAGGACGGGCATGATCGCGGGCAGAAGGTCGTCGCCTCGGCGTTTTCCGATCTTGGCTTTGATGTGGACGTGGGCCCGCTGTTCGCCACGCCTGACGAAGCCGCGCAGCAGGCTGTGGATTCAAAGGCGCATGTGGTTGGCGTGTCGTCTCTGGCGGCAGGCCATTTGACGCTGGTGCCGGAGCTGCGCGCCGCGCTTCAGAAGCTGGGCCGCGATGACATCATGATCGTGGTGGGCGGCGTCATTCCGCAGCAGGATTTTGAGGCTCTCCGCCGCGCTGGCGCAGCCGCGATTTTTCCGCCGGGCACACCCGTGGTTGAGGCCGCCGCGCAATTGCTCGACGCGCTGAACGCACGCCTTGGCTACGCGCAAAAGCCTGCGGCGGAGTAAGGAGAAGCTTCGCATCTGCGAAGCTCTGACGTGGCTGAAAGGCATGAGCGTCACGACGGCGTCACCCGCACGTCCAATTCTTCACTGCACGAAATGAGTCGCCAACTGCTCCCCGTGACGGGTCGCGCTTCAAGCGCCGCGCGTGACAGGGACAATTGCTCCTCTGCCCGACCTGTGTGAAGCCGATGACCAGCGCTTATAGTCTCGAAGCAAAACCAACACCGCCAAAGAGTGACGTCGATAAGCCGCGCCTTCTCATTGTCACCGACGCTTGGCGGCCGCAAATCAACGGCGTTGCCCGCACAATGGAGATGTTGCGTCGCGAATGTCACGACCTTGGCGTGCGAACACGTTTCATCACGCCACGTGGCTGGCGTACTTATCCCATGCCCGGCTATAGTGAACTCAGGCTTGCGCTGCCCTCCCCTTTCCGTCTGGCGAAGGAGATCGAAGCGTACCAGCCAACGGCCGTGCATATCGCCACTGAAGGTCCGCTCGGATTTTTCGCGCGCTGGATTTGCCGCCGCTCTGGACGCCGCTTCACCACGTGCTTTCATACACGCTACCCTGAGTATCTCGCGGCCCGCGCACCAATCCCGCAACGGCTGACATATGCCCTGTTGCGTATGTTCCACGGCGCTGCCGCCGCAACACTGGTTTCATCGCCAGCGTTGAAGGCCGAACTGGAAACGCATGGATTCCAAAAACTGAAAGTGTGGAGCCGCGGCGTCGACACCAGTCGATTTGAGGCGGGCGTTCGACGAGACATTGGCTTGCCGCGTCCCATCTTCCTCTATGTAGGACGCGTGGCGGTCGACAAGAACATCGACGCATTTCTTTCGCTCGACCTTCCCGGAACAAAGGTCGTTGTGGGTGACGGACCCGATCGTCAACGGTTGCAATCGTTGTTTCCGACCTGCGTCTTCACTGGATACAAGGAAGGAAACGAACTGGCGTCAATGTACGCGTCGGCGGACGTGTTCGTCTTTCCTAGCCGCACTGAAACCTTCGGCCTGGTCATACTCAAGGCGTTAGCGGCAGGAACGCCTGTCGCCGCCTTCGACGTAACGGGGCCTCGCGACGTCCTGGGGCGGAGCGGATGCGGATTTCTGTCAGAGGATCTGCGAGAAGCTGCGATGGCCGCTCTTACTATTGATCGCGAGAAATGCCGTCTTTACGCGAGCTCACAAACTATGCGCGCAAGCGCTGAGGATTTCCTGCGGCTTGTTTTCAACGCGACGTCAGTCACCCGCGCATCGAACGAGTACGGCTGATCTCACTGTGCGGGCGTTGGCAGCGCATCCAGCGGCTTTGCATCAATCGCAGTCGTCTGCGGGCGCGATTGCTCCACCCCTGCGTCAATCACGGATGTTGTTTGCGAGTCATCCTGGCGGGGCCGCGTCAGTTGCGCGCCGATCTGGCGCACGACATCGGGCGCGCTGGCGTATGCGCCGTGGTTGATCCATCCATCCGAGATCGAAGACAGGTCGTAAACTTTCACGCCTAGTTTGGCTAGTTCCGCGCGGTCGCGCGCATTTGCGGGGTCGATGGCCCCCAGGCGCGTCCTGTCACCCGTGATCGTGCTCGACAGGGACAACGCGCGGTCGCCAGTGGAAGAAAACACCGCGATGTTTGCGCCTGAACCAATGCGCTGCATCTGCTGGCGGAAAACCGACAGATCAATGTCGGGCGCGGCGAGCATGACGTTGCCGAGCTTGCCATCAAGGTGACGCTGACCGCCAATCGACGTTTCGCGCAACGCTTCCATCGTCAACCAGCCGCCCATGGAATGGGCGAGCAAATGGATGCGGCCCACGCCCGGCGTGCGCGAAATATCGGTCAGAAGCTTGGACAGCGCGTCGCGCGAGATGGTCGCGTTCTCACGGGCCGAAACGTAGCTTAGAACCGAGCTTGTGGACGGCCATGTGAAAAGCACGGGGACGCCGCCAAAGCGCCCGTCAGCGGTGAGCTGCGCAAGACGGAACCGCGCTTCATCCAGCGTCGTGTTGAAGCCATGAACGAAAACGAGGACATCGCGGTTTGAGCCGACACGGCCCGAAAGATGAGTGGCGATCTGCAACGTGAAATTGTCGACCTCGACAGGCGACGTTTGCGTAACGACGAAATGTTCGCGCGCGGTCGCCTTGCCCCATGAGGGCAGCTCAATCTGGCCCGGCTTGTGGGCAGGCGGCACGGAGATCGTCTCGAACGTGAAATGCGCGTTGGACTTGGGCGTGTCGTAGCCCGGGGTTCGGGCGCGATCGTCGCGGCGGGTCGAAGCGACGAAGAGCGGGATAATCAAAGGCTCCTTGCGCGCCGAAAAGCCGGCAGGCGCGGTGGCCGACATGGCTGACAGGCCCACCGATGCGCAGCCCGACAATCCGGGCGCAAGCGACAGCGCAACGACAGCGGCAAAAGCGCGGCGGCGGCTCGCGATGGATGGGGGTGCGCAACGTGTCATGGGTGCTGGAGTAACTCTGCGAGATCTGTCGACGAGGCGCGTGCGAAGCCCCATTGAAAGCGCCGCAAGGATTGACAGGGGGTTAATGGAACAGGCGACATTGAAGCGCACGACCTTTCCAATGGACCGGGAACGTGTCGAGAATGGGACAAGCGGCGCCTTCCGCGCTAGAAAGGCGACATGCCAGTCCTGCGCGTGCTCCTCACGGCCTTTGGATCCTTTCCCGGCGCGCCGGTGAACCCGACGATGGCCATCGCCCGCCGCGTGGAGCGACGCCACGGGCGCAGGCTCGCGCGCCTGGGCGTCGAGATCCACACGGCTGTCCTGCCGGTTGTCTATAAGGGCGCCGAGAGGCGGGCCGCAGATCTGATCGCGGCCGTGCAACCGCATGTGGTGCTGCATCTGGGCCTGGCCGCGCGACGCAAAAAGCTGAGCTTTGAGACGCGCGCGCGCAATCGGCTCAGCGTCTTGCATCCCGATGCGGCGCGACAATTTTCAGGCCACATGTGGATCGACCCACAGGGCCCTTTTGCGCACGCGTCACGCGCGCCGGTCGCGCGCTGCGTGGCGGCGATTTCGCAAACAGGCGCGGCATGCGCGGCGTCCATCGACGCGGGCGATTATCTCTGCAACCAGACTCTCTACGCATCGCTCGGCGGGCCAGCCCCGCTGGTCGCCTTTCTGCACGCGCCACGGCCCCGGCGGCTTCGCCCGCCGCGCAAGGGATGGCCGCGCAGAATGACGCTGGACCAGATGGCGGAAGGCGCGTTCGCAGCGATCCTTGAAATGACGAAGGCGGCGCGCCGGTTTGCTACCAACTAGTTTCTTGCTTTGGCGCATTTTCGTCATACGAACCGGCGTCCACTTCGCTTGAAAACGCTAGCGAACGGCCTGACGCATGTCGCGCGGCGGGCCCACGATGGTCACGCAATCCTTGCGTCCTGACGTGTAACACTTGCGCGTGGACTCCTGCTCATCAAGCGCCTTGACGGCCCACGCCATCGCGACGGCAAGCAGCAGGAGGAATGCGACGCTCAGCAAGTTGATGAAATGACGATGACCATAATCCACGTCGTCAGACACGGCCCGTTGCGCCGGGCTCATTCGTTTCGAAGGGTCTCGTGGCCTCTTGTCTTCGGACATCCCGGCCCTTTGCGGCGCGTACAGGCTGCTCCGGCCGCTTCGGCCGTTCGCCTGTCTCGCTGAACATTCTGCACGCGGCGTCCCGCGCGATCAAGCGCGGAAACCGGGTCCGTAAACCGAACGAGGCCGATCAGGCCTTGCCCCACACCTCTTGGGCGACCTCGACACACAGGCGCAGCTTGGCCCATTGCTGGTCCTCGGTGAGCGTGTTGCCCTCTTCGGTCGAGGCGAAACCGCACTGCGGCGAGAGGCAAAGCTGGTCGAGATCAGCGTATTTCGTCGCCTCCTCGATGCGGCGCTTAATGGAATCCCTGGTTTCCAGTTCGCCCGTCTTGGATGTGACGAGACCGAGCACGACCTGCTTGTTTTTGGGCAAAAGACGCAGCGGCGCCAGATCGCCGGAGCGGTCGTTGTCCCACTCGAGGAAATAACCGTCGAGGCCGATCTTGTTGAACATCAGGTCGGCAATGTGCTCGTAGCCGCCGGAGGCGACGAACGTCGAGCGGAAATTGCCGCGGCAAACGTGCATCGTGATGCGCATGTCGGCCGGGCGACCTTCCAGCGCAGTGTTGAGCGCATAGGCGTAGGCCTGCTCCAGCTCGTCCGGGTTATCGCCGCGCTCGCGCAACATCTTGCGCTGCGCTTCGTCGCAGAAATAAGCCATCGAGCAATCGTCGATCTGCAGATAGCGGCAGCCCGCGTCATAGAAGCCCTTGATCGCCTGCGCATAGGCGCGGCCAAGGTCGGTCCAGAAATCATCCATCTTCGGGTACACGGCGCGGTCGATCATCGACGTGCCTCCGCGATAATGCAGCATGGACGGCGAGGGAATCGTCATCTTGGGCGTGCGCTTCGTGTTCTCCTTGAGAAACTTGAAGTGCTCGATCTGCGGATGGCTCTTTGACCCGAGCTTGCCGTGGACGAACGGCGCTTCCGCCTTCGTGGTGACGCCTGCGAACTTGATCCCGCCGTCCACCTCGACGATTTTCACGCCATCCAGCTGCGAGAGAAAATCATAATGCCACCACGCGCGGCGGAACTCGCCGTCGGTTACGCCCTGCAGGCCGACGTCTTCCTGCTTTGCGATGATCTTGCGGATTTCGGCGTCCTCGACCGCCTTCAATGCAGCGGCGTCGATGTCGCCATGCGCCTTTTTCGCGCGCGCTTCCTTGAGCGGCGCCGTGCGCAGGATCGAGCCGACGTGGTCAGCGCGGAATGGGGGAAGATCACGCATCATGTTCGCCTCCGGCGATGGATATCTGGATGGTTCAGGCGACGGTTTTTTCCGCAACGCCCAGGAGCTTTGAAATCGTTTCATGGTCTTGCGCAAGATCAGCGCTGACGCCTGACCATGCGATTTGACCGCGCTCAAGAATTATCGCGTTGTCCGTCAGCGGCAAGACCTTGCGCGCACTTTGTTCGACGATAATCGCCGTCATTTTTTCCTCGCGCACAATGCGGCGCAGCGCGGCGAGCAGTTCATCGACGATGATCGGCGCGAGACCTTCCAGAGGCTCGTCGAGCAGCAGAAGCTTTGGATTGGTGGCGAGCGCGCGGGCGATGGCGAGCATCTGCTGTTCGCCGCCGGACAGCTGGTTGCCCATGTTGGAGCGGCGCTCGGCCAGACGAGGAAACATGCCGAAAAGGCGATCCAGCGTCCATGTACCCGGCCGCATGACGGCGGTGAGGTTTTCATCCACGGTCAGCGACTTGAAGATGTTGCGCTTTTGCGGCACCCAGCCGATGCCCCGGCGCGCGCGCTCGTCCGCGCGCAGCTTTGTCACGTCGGCGCCGTCGAAATGGATGGAGCCGCCGCGCCAGCGCGTGAGGCCGACGATCGTGTTGATCAATGTTGTCTTGCCGACGCCGTTGCGGCCAAGCAGCGCCAGCGCTGTGCCGGGCTGCATCTCGAACGAGACGCCGTGGAGCACGTGCGCTTCGCCATAGCCTGCAGAGATGTTTTTCACATTCAGGATGTCAGCCATGGGCGATGACCTCCTCGCCAAGATAGACCTGCCGCACAAGCGGATCGTTAGCTATCTCGTCGCGCGTGCCCTCAACAAAGAGCGCGCCATTGACGAGCACCGAGAGCGTTTTGGCGAAACGGAACACGAGATCCATGTCGTGCTCGATGAGGATGAGCGACACGTGATCCGGCAATGCGGCGACCACATCGAGAATCTGATCGCGCTCGCCTTCTGGCACGCCGGCGGCGGGCTCATCCAGCAGAAGAACTTTAGGCTTGGAGGCCAGCGCAATGGCTATTTCAAGCAGGCGCTGCAAACCGTAGGGCATGGAGCCCACGCGCTCGTGCATGCGATCGCCAAGGTTGAGACGCTTCAGCAGAGCCGCGGCTTCATCCACAAGGTCGCTACGCGAACCCAGCCGCGGAAACCATGAAGTCGCTGCGTTCTCGCGCTCGTTGATCGCGATCAGCACGCTCTTGAGCGGCGTCAGTTCTGGATAGAGCTGATTGATCTGAAAGGTGCGCGCAAGGCCAGCGCGCGAGCGGTCGCGCACGCTCCATTCGGTAACATCCTCGCCGTTCAGAATAACCTTGCCGCTCGTTGCAGGAAGCACGCCCGAGAGCAGGTTTACGAACGTCGTCTTGCCGGCGCCGTTGGGGCCGATCAACGCGTGGCGCGCGCCGCTGGGCAGACTGAACGTCACATTGTCCGTGGCGGTGATGCCGCCAAAGCGTTTGATGAGGTTCTTCGTTTCGAGAACAACGCTCATGGGCGCCCTCCCGCATCCTTGTCGTCGCGGGGGAATATCTTGTCGCGCACGACCATCATCAAGCCGATGATTCCGCCGCGCACAAACAGGACCAGCAGAACGAGAACGAGGCCCACATAAAACAGCCAGTATTGCGGCGTGATGTTGCCGAGAAAATCCTGCATGACGCGGAAGGCCACAGCGCCGAGAAGACCGCCGTAGAGATATCCCGCGCCGCCGAAGATGAGGATCAACAATGCATCGGCCGAGCGATGAAACGCCGCCATGTCCGGCGACGCAAACTGCGTTGTCTGCGTCAGCAATCCACCAGAAATTCCCGCGATTGCGGCCGAGATCGTGTAAATCGACACCAACCGCGCGTTGACCGGCATGCCAATGGCGCGGGCGCGCAATGGATTGCCCTTGATGGCGAGCCGCGACAAGCCGTAGTTGGAATGAATGAGCCTGCGGCAGAGCAGGAAGATTACAAAGGTGACTGAGAGCGAATACCAGAAGGCGGTGTAGCCATACAGATCAAAGCTCCGGAGGCCCAGCACTGGCGATGACAGAACGCCCTGAAGACCGTCGCTGCCGCCAGTGATGTCCTTGAATTTCACGATCAGCTCTTCGACGATCAGCGCGACGCCCAGCGTCACCATGAGGCGCGTGAGATCGGACCCGCGCAGCACGAGAAAGCTGGTAGCAAAACCAACGAGGCCTGCGACGAGCCCCGCGACAAGGAGCCCGAGCAGTGGATCAGACAGCGGGAAGGCGCCCATGCCCGCCTGCGCCATCAGTCCGGCGGCGTAGGCGCCTATGCCAAAGAATGCGCCCTGCCCCAGCGTGACGAGGCCCGCAAAGCCGAGCACCAGATCAATCGACAGCGCGAGCAGGCCGAGGATGAAGATCTCGCTGAGCAGCATCAGCTTTTTGGGAAACACCCAAAAGGATGCTGCGGCGCAGAGCCAGAACGCAAACTCATACCAACGCCACTTCGCGTCGAGTAGCAGCCGCCAGGATGGCGATTGCTCGGCGGCTGGCGTCGGGGGCGACGTGGAGGCGACCGCCGGGGCGGCTGCGTCTTTGTCAGCGACGCTCATTTGCGCTTGCCTCGCGTAAACAGGCCTTCAGGGCGGAAGATCAGCACCGCGACCATGATGGTGTAGATGATGAAGCCGCCAATCACCGGCACGAAATACTTGCCGCCCACATCCGCGATGCCCAGCAGGATTGAGGCGAAGAATGGCCCCGTGATGGTCGTCGCGCCGCCAACGGCGATGACAATGAGAAAGTAGATCATGTATTTGAGCGGGAAGAAGGGATCCATGCTGAGAATGGACGCGCCTAGCGCGCCGCCAAGGCCTGCAAGCCCTGATCCCACAGCGAATGTAAGCGAGAAGATGCGCGTCACATCAATGCCAAGACCGCGCGCGACGCGGCCATCGTCAACGGAAGCACGCAACTGACTGCCAAAGCGCGTACGTGCGATGATGAATTGCAGGCCGATGGCGAGAACGCCGCACACCGCAATGACAAACAGGCGATAGACGCCAACCTGCGCGCCAAGAATTTCGATGCGCCCGCTGAGGTACGGCGGAAGATTGACGATCTGCTGCGTTGCGCCCATGAAGTAATCGACGGTCGCCATCGACATGAAGATAAGGCCGATGGAAAATAGCACCTGATCGAGATGGGTCTTGTCGTAAAGCCGCCGATATAGCGTGCGTTCGAGAAAAGCGCCCAGCAGCGCCGAGAAGATGAAGGCCGCCGGCAGGCACCACCAGAATGAAATGCCCATCCGGTTCATCATGATGACAGTGAGATAGCCGCCCGCCATGGCGAAGGCGCCGTGCGCGAGGTTGACGAAATTCATCAGCCCCAGCGTGACGCAGAGCCCCACGGCGAGGATGAAGAGCAACATTCCGTAGGCGACGCCGTCGAACAGAATCGTCAGCACTTTTTCCTCCCGTCCCGGGATACGCGAGCCCCCCCCCCCCGCGACGACGCCGCGAGGGGACCGGGGTCCGGCGATAGCGCCCTTACTTGTGGTAGGGGTCCTTGACCTGACGCACGACATCGAACTCGACGTTGTGGAGTTCGCCGTCCTTGCGCTCGACGCGGCGGATGTAGACATCCTGCACAACGTCGCGGGTGTTGGCGTCGATCGACATCTTGCCGCGCGGGCTGTCCCATTCGAGACCCTTGAGCGCAGCCATTATCTTGTCGCCGTCGGTGTCGCCATTGGTCTTTTTGAGCGCCTCGTAGATGGCGTGCATTCCGTCCCAACCGCCGACGCCGATAAAGTTCGGACGCGAGCCGTTATTGGCCTTCTTGTAGTCAGCGACGAACTTCTTGTTGAGGGGCGAGTCATGCAGTACGGAATAGAAGTGGGACGTGATTACGCCAACAACGCTTTCGTCCATGCTGACAAGCTGCTCGTCCTCGGTGATGTCGCCGGGGCCGATGATCTTGATGCCGCCCTTGGTGAGGCCACGATCAACAACCTGACGCATCAGTGGGCCGGCAGTCGGGCCGGGCACGAACAGGAAGATCGCGTCAGGCTTGGCGTCTGCCGCGCGCTGCAGGAAGGGCGCAAAGTCCGGGTTGGCCAGCGGCGCCTTTAGCTGCGCGACAACCTTGCCGCCCAGTTCAGTAAACTTCTCGAAGAAGGCCTTTTCGGAATCGAGACCCGGGCCGTAATCGGAGACCAAAGTCACAACTGTTTTAATGCCGTTCTTGGCGGCCCATTCGGCCATCGGCATCGTCTGCTGCGGCAGCGTAAAGCTGACGCGGGCAAAATAAGGCGAGCGCTCGGTGATGATGGACGTGCCCGCCGTCATGATAATGGACGGCGTCTTGGACTGCGTGATGACTGGCGCGACGGCCAGCGCCAGCGGCGTCAGGCTGAATCCGGCCAGAAAGGCCACCTTGTCGTTGACGATCAATTCCTGCGCGATGCGGCGCGTCTGGTCGGCGACGCCGGTGTCGTCTTTGACGATGACTTCAATCTTCTTGCCGGCAACCGTGTCGCCGTTGATCTGCTGGTAGAGTCTGATGGCGTTCAGCATCTGGCGCCCGGAGGCGGCCTGCGGCCCGGTGAGCGCGCCGATAAAGCCGACCTTGACGGTCTGCTGCTGGGCAAGCGCGACAGTCGCTGGCAATCCGGCTGCAATCGCAATCGCAGCTGTCGCCGCGCCTTTAAGCAAATCTCTGCGAAGCATAGGTTCCCTCCTCTTTGATCCCTCAGGGTCGAGCCTTACGGGGCGGCTAACGCCACAGCCATGGACGATCCGTCTTAAGCTTTGTACTTTTTCGTGGGGCTCCGCAACCGCGCCTCTAGTCGCGGTCCGGGGTGCGCAACACGGGGGGGGGTCGAGCGCGCCGCGCGCCGCTTCGGCAGGCCACAGCGCCGCGTTCCACATTTTGCCCACATAGCGGGTGCCGGTCACGGCGTCGGCCTCTGTAGAGCAAAGCCAAAGCAGCGGCGCGATCATCACATCTGGCGCCAGAAGCTTGCGCCCGGTCTGCGCAATCTGTGTGCGGCTGCGGGCGGAGACGAAATCGGTGTCCGCTGCGCCGCCGGGAATGAGCGAATTGACGGTGACGCCGGTGTTTTTAAGATCCTGCGCCCAGATCAGCGTCTCGGCCTCGATGGCGGTCTTGGTGACGCCGAAGGGCGAATTGCCGCCGCGCTGCATGGTGGAGAGCGAGGTCGTAATGTTGATCATGCGGCCCCAGCGGGAGGCGATGAGAGAGGGCGCCGCTGCGTGCGCCATGAAGAACGTGCCTTTCACATTCACGTCAATCACATCGCCCCACGCCTCGGCGTCGGTCTCGTGGAAAAGCGAAGAGCGCGTTTGTGCAGCGCGCTCCACATGCGTGGGGCCCAGCGCCGCGTTGTTGACCAGAATATGCAAGCCGCCGAACGCCTCAAGCGTGCGCGCGACCGCCGCGCGGCACTGGCCAAGGTTGCGGATGTCGCACGAAACGCCCATCGCGCGACCGGCGCGGGGCTGGCCCGCCGCCTCATGGGCCGAAGCGTCCGCCGCCTCTGCGTCCATATCGAGCAGCACAACATTGGCGCCCGCCTGGCAGAGTGCGAACGCCATGGTGCGCCCCAGGCCCCGGGCGGCGCCTGTCACCAACGCGACGCGCCCCTCCAGCGAAATTTCCGACAGATTCTTCAGCGCGTCCACCACGATTCGCCCCTGAACTTAAGAGCCTTTTTGAAAGCCTTGCGTTTCCGCCATCACCTCGGGCGGCAATACGAGCGCAGCGCGCTCGACGGTGACGCCCGCAGCGCCAAGACGCACGACATTGACCGTAGCCGCATAATCGGGAGAGCCCGAATAAAACGCCGGGATATCGCAGACCCCCACGCGCACGGCGCGATTCCAGTGGCCAAAGGCGAGATAGTCCGCAGCCGTCGCGGTGATTTCGTCGGCACCACACAACCACGAGGGCCGCGCGCGGATCGAACGGTCAGGTCGTTCTTCATAATGGCCGTGGGCCAGCGCAATGCGCCAGCGCGCGGCGCGGGGCGGCGGCGAATGGAGCGGGTCCATGTCGCCGTAATGGCGATGCGCCCTGCCCCACACTTCCATATCGAAATCGTCAAACCGCACAGCGTCGCCATGGGTCGCGCCAAGAACCGCGACATTGTCCAGCCGCGCGAAGGCGCGATGGCTGAACACCCCGCCGTCTATCGCCGGGTCGTGGTTGCCCGGCAGGATCACCACGCGTTTTCCAAAAGCGTCGAGCGCGCGGGCGGCTTCGATGATGATGCCTTCGGGAACGCGATTGGACTCGAACGTGTCGCCCACAAGCAGGAGTAGATCGGCGCGGGCGTCCTGCGCCGCGTTGATGACAGCGCGCAACGGCCCGACGCCATCCCCCCCGAACCGTCTCGCATTGTAGTCGTGGTCTACATGCACGTCGGAGGTGTGGACCACGACAAGTTCATCAACAGGCATTTGCGGCGGCGCTCAATAGAACTTCTCCATGATGACGTGCTTGACCTCTTTGAGGCGCGCTGGCGGGAGGTTCTTCACGTTCTGGATGATCTTGTTGATCTCTTCAGGATCACCATAGAGCGCGGGTTGCTGCTTGGCTGCAAAATCCTTTACCGCGGCAGGATCGGTGAGAACCTCCCTTGCCGCCTTGCGCAGGAAGGCGAGACGCTCGGGCGCCATGCCGGGCGGGACGATGAGAAGACGGCCAATCTTGCGCACGTCTTCGCGGAAGTCGAGCCACCACGTCGCCTCCGCGTCAAGCTTTGCGGCTTCATATACGGTGGGCACATCGGGCATCAGGCGCGAGCGCTCACGCGCGGTCACGATGATGCCGCGCAATTGCCCGCCCTGCGCATAGCGGGCCGACGAATCCTCCACGAGAATTGTGCCGTCCACCTCGCCCCGAATCGCCGCCAGCGAGAAGTCGTTGGACGACTTGTAGCCGATGGTGATCTTGCACTGGAGCTTGAGCGCGTGACAGAAGACCGCCGATGTGTCGGAGGCCGCGTCCGTCTTGCCGTTGGCGCCGATCTGCAGCGGTTTGGTCTGCTTGAGAAGATCGTCGATGGTGTTGTAGGGCGTTTTCGGATTGACGATGAGCACGCGCGGCGCGGTGTTGACGCGCGCCAGCAGTCCGTACTTGTCAAGATTTAACCGGAGCGCGGGGTCGTCGACCAACTTGGCGAGCACGGCGCCTTCGCCGGGCGCGAGCATCATCGTCAGGCCATCGGGCGGCGCAATCGCGACATGGTTCATCGCTGTCATCATGCCCGCGCCGGGACGGGATTCGACGATCACGGTCGTGCCGAGCTTCTTTTCAAGATAGGGCGCGAGCATGCGCGAATAGAGATCATAGCCCGAGCCAGCGGAGCCGCCGTTGACGAGGCGAACCACCTTACCCTTGTAGAAATCCAGATTTTCATCGGCGGATGCGGCGCCTGGAGCAAGCGCGGCGCACAGGGCGCCCAGGAGCGCGCCCATCACGGCATTCACGAGGCGATTGTTCGCCATTTTGTCCCCTCCCGGTTATCGCCCGCCAAGCGAGCGTTGTGGCAAGCTAGCCGCTTGCGCCATCCGCTGGCAAGCTATGAAGCAGGCGGACAATCGGCGCGGCTATTCACCGGGGCGCGAAACGCGATAAGTTGCGCCCCATGAAACGCATTGCATGGGAAGAGCCTGTTTCGGCGGCGGCCAGATGGAGCCTGCGGTTTGCGCTGTTCGCCATGGCGCTGTCCGTCATTGCGATTCTCATCACCCGCGCGCGGGTGGTTGACGTAACATCGGGCGTAAGCGTGTTTGGCTTCGCGATCCTTTCAGCATGCGCCGCCATCCTGCTTGCGGTGGCGGCAAGCGTCATCATCTGGCGAACGGGGCGCACGGGTATGAGTCTGGCGGTTCTGGGAATTCTTGTAGCGGCGCTCGTGCTGGCGTGGCCGCTTTGGCTCACGATTCAGGCGATGCGCCTGCCGATCCTCAACGACATTTCCACGGACATCAACAACCCGCCGGGCTTTTCGCGCTCGACCCGCGCGCTTGAAGCCCGCAACGGTCATGCGCCAGTGGAAATCCCCGCCGAAGCGCGCCTGCCCCAGACGCGCGCCTATCCCGCCGTGCAGCCGATCGTCATTGATCTCGATGGAGACGAAGCATTTCAGCTCGTGCTCGTCGCCGCCAAGGCGATGGGCTGGGAGGTGATCGAAAGCTCCGCGCCCGGTGGTCGGCTGGGCGATGGACACATCGAGGCGATCGAGCGCACGCTCATCATGCGCTTCCCGGACGACATCACGATTCGCGTGCGCCCCGGCGCCGGACAATCGCGCATCGACGTGCGCTCCGCCTCACGCTTTGGACGACACGACTTTGGCGTGAATGCGCGACGCATCGAGCGCTTCGCCCGGCAGATGCAGGAACAGCTCGACGCGCGGTAAGGCTCAGGTCGCCGTGTAATTTGCATCCAGGGTCGCCGCGCCATCGCTGGAGGCGACGAGACCGCGTGCAGTCATGTCCTGCAGATGCGCAAGCACAGAAAGCGACGCGGCGCGCACAAGGCGCGGATCGAGCCCCACGTAGATGCGCGCGACGATGGTCGCAATGTCGGCGTCGCCGTCGCGAATGCGGGCGAGAATTGCATTCTCGCGCTGGCGGCGATGGGTGGCGAGGCCGCGCACATAGCGACGCGCGTTGAGAACGGGCGCCCCGTGGCCCGGATGATACACATCCTCCGGCCGCGCAGCCAGACGCTCCAGCGATGCCATGTAGGCGGCCATGTCGCCATCGGGCGGCGCCACGACAGTCGTGGACCACGCCATCACATGATCGCCGGAGAACAGCGAGACCTCCTCGCTTAACGCGAAGCAGAGGTGGTTTGAGGCGTGCCCCGGCGTATGCACGGCGGTGAGCGTGAAGCCGGCGCCTTGCAGTGCATCGTCGTCGCGCATCTCAACATCGGGCGCGTAATCAATATCGTGGCTGGCGTCGAGCCGGCCCGAGGGATGATCCTCCACCGGCACATGGGCCGCGCAGCCCCACACCGGGGCGCCTGTTGCAACACTGAGCGCGCGGGCGCCGGGCGAGTGATCCTTGTGCGTATGCGTGACCAGAATATGCACGACGCGTTCGCC
This sequence comes from Beijerinckiaceae bacterium, assembly GCA_947498445.1. Taxonomy (GTDB): domain Bacteria; phylum Pseudomonadota; class Alphaproteobacteria; order Rhizobiales; family Beijerinckiaceae; genus Terripilifer. The sequence continues at coordinate 7,194 of CANMLK010000038.1, read as the reverse complement.
CTTCACCGCGTCAAGCAACGCAGCGCGATGGGCCGCGTCGTTTGGGCCCGGATCGATGATCGCGACCTCGCCCTGCCCCACGATGTAGGAGCAGGTGCCTGTAAACGTGAAGGGGCTGGGGTTGGTCGCAATCACGCGGCGCACAAGGGGCGACAGGCGCGTGACGGCGCCGGGCTCAAGTTTTGTGCGGTCGTGGACGAGAGAGTCAGTGGGCATGGCGGAAAGGTTAGCACGCAGCCCGCGCCCCGTCATGGTCTGCGAAGTGTAAAGACCGGAGACATCACTGACAGGCGAACGCGCCGATTCATGTGGCTTTTAACAGCGCGTGCGCTCGCGCACATCGAACCCCGAAACCGCCAGCTAATGTCACATTCATCGGCGGCGGACATCGCGGCCTCGCACATCGGACGGAGAGATCAAATGAACGCTTTCTCGAAGAAGACCCTCACCGCGGCTCTCGGCGCTGTTGCTCTGGCCAGCGCGTTCGCCGCCTCCTCGGCGCCTGCCGAAGCGCGCAGCTATCGCGGCGCGGGCTGGGTTGTGGGTGGACTGGCTGCCGGTCTTGTTGGCGCGGCGATTGTGTCGAACGCCTACGCAGCGCCCTCCTACGAATACGCGCCGACCTGCTGGCGCGAGAAGCAGCCGGTTCACAACCGCTTCGGTGAATTCGTCGGCTACCGCAGCGTTCGCGTCTGCAACTGATAGAAGCCGCCAGGACGCATAACCTCCAAAGTCCCGATAGCCCTCCGCGCTTGCCCCCCGCGGAGGGTTTCTCGTTGTTTGGCTCCCGGGAGAAACTCTGAGCGTCGTTGATTGCGGCTTTCGTGGATGGTCGGCCTTCGCGGACCATAATGGGGCGCTTCTCAATGAAAATTTTGCCCGCGCGGCATGACGCTGGCGACGCCCGCAAGCGGGCGCACGTTTCGGGGATGTCTTGGCGCCGGCGCAGGAATGGACGCTGGCGTGGGCGCAATCGCTGGCATGGGCAGTATGTCCTGACCGGGACGCGGCGCGTCCTGCTTCGAGCGCTCCTGCGGGCGCTTCACCTCGTCGGCGCGCGCCAGGCTCGACACGTCGCCCCCCTGCATCGAGAGAAACCCGAGCATGGCGGACAAATCCTCCACATGTTCGGCCACCACATGGATGACGCCCGCCTCGTTCTGCAGGCGGCCCGTGATGGCCACGAACCGCGCGCCGATGACCTGCGCGCGCTGGGCCTCAAACACTTTGGGCCAGACGATGGCGTTGGCGACGCCTGTCTCGTCCTCGATGGTCATGAACACCACGCCCTTGGCAGAACCCGGCCTTTGGCGCACCAGAACAAGCCCGGCCACTTTGATGCGCGGCAGAGCGCGGTTGGGTTTGCGGGCCGTCTGCGGCGCGCTCACGCGCGCAAGATCTGCGCAGCGCAGGATGCGGCGCATGTTCAACCGCTCGCGCAAAAATGAAACCGGATGCGCCTTCAACGACAGCGACAACGCGCGATAATCCTCCACCACATGCTCGCCCAGCGGCATGGGCGGCAGATGCGCGTCGGGTTCAAGCTCGTTCAACTGCACATGGCGCCAGAGCGCGAGATCGTCCTTGTCGCCCGCGCGGTTGAGCCCGCGCACAGCCCATAACGCATCGCGCCGATCCAGCCCGAGGGAACGGAAGGCGTCAGCCGCCGCAAGCAGTTCAAGCACCGACGGCGACAGACCCGTGCGCAGCCACACGTCGCGCACGGAATCGTAGCCACGACCACGCCGCACGGAGAGGAGATTCATGTCATCCTTGCGCACGCCCTTGACCATGCACAGCCCCAATCGCAGCGCGTGGGTGGAATGAATGTGCGGCGCCTGTTCGGCGTGTCTGCGCACAATGCGGCGGCTGCCGGGCTGCGGGCCATCTGCTTCCACCGTGCAATCCCAATCGGAGAAGTTGATGTCGGCCTCGCGCATCTCGACGCCGTGTTCGCGCGCATCGCGCACGATCTGCGCGGGCGCATAAAAGCCCATGGGCTGCGAATTCAGCAGCGCGCAGGCAAAAATGTCCGGGTAGCGGCACTTGAGCCAGCACGAGGCGTAAACCAGCAACGCGAAAGAGGCGGCGTGGCTTTCGGGAAAGCCATAGGTGCCGAAGCCCTCGATCTGGGCAAAGCAACGCGCCGCAAATTCGCGGTCATAGCCCTTCGCCGCCATGCCCTCGATCATCTTCGTGCGGAACGTGTGGATCGTGCCGACTCGCTTGAAGGTCGCCATGGCGCGGCGCAGCTTGTCAGCTTCCGATGGCGTGAAACCCGCGCCGACAATGGCGATCTTCATCGCCTGCTCCTGAAATAGCGGCACGCCAAGTGTTTTGCCGAGCACGGCTTCAAGCTCTTTGGACGGATAAGTGACGGTTTCAAAACCCTGCCTGCGGCGCAGATAAGGATGCACCATGTCGCCCTGAATGGGGCCGGGCCGCACAATGGCGACTTCGATGACAAGATCGTAAAAGGCGCGCGGGCGCAGGCGCGGCAGCATCGACATCTGCGCACGGCTTTCGATCTGGAACACGCCAATCGTGTCGGCGCGGCAGATCATGTCGTAGACGCAAGGCTCCTCCGCCGGAATGGTCGCGAGCGTCAGCTGCGGGCCGTAATGGGCGGCAAGCAGATCAAGCCCGCGCCTGATGCACGACAACATGCCAAGGGCGAGAATATCGATCTTGAGAATGCCAAGCGCATCGAGATCGTCCTTGTCCCATTCAACAATGGTGCGATTTTCCATCGCGGCGTTGGCGATGGGCACGACTTCATCGAGCCGCGCGCGAGTGATGACGAAGCCTCCCGTGTGTTGCGAGAGATGGCGCGGAAAACCTGCAATCTCCTTGGCGAGGCGAACGAGATGGGCGGTGCGCGTTTCCTGCGCGTTAAAGCCCGCGCGCGTGGCGGCTTCGCTTGGTCCCTCGCCGCCCCAGACGGTGGACGAGAGCGCGCCAAGCTCCGCATCGTCGAAGCCGAAGACCTTGCCCACTTCACGCAGCGCCGAGCGCCCGCGATAGGACACGATGGCGGCGGTGAGGCCTGCGCGCTCGCGCCCATAGCGCGCATAAATATATTGCATCACCTCTTCGCGCCGCTCGTGTTCAAAATCCACGTCAATGTCGGGCGGTTCGCGGCGCGATGTGGAAATGAAACGCTCGAACAAAAGATCGTGCTTGGTGGGATCAACCTCGGTGATGCCCAGACAAAAGCACACGGTGGAGTTGGCGGCCGAGCCGCGCCCCTGACAGAGAATTTGCCTGGCGCGCGCAAAGCGCACGATGTCGTGCACGGTGAGAAAATACGCTGCGTATTGCAGCTCTGCGATGAGCGCTATTTCGTGCACAATGGCGGCGGCCACGCTGGAGGGCACGCCATGGGGATAACGCATGTGCGCGCCTGCCCATGTAAAAGCCTTCAGCGCCTCCTGTTCGCTGGAAAAACCCTCGCGCAATTCGTCCGGATATTCGTAGCGCAGATGATCGAGCAAAAATTCGATTTCACGCAGGAAACGCAGGGTTTGCGCGACCGCGTCCGGCGCTTCGGCAAACAGCCGCGTCATTTCATCGGGCGGTTTGATATGCCGCTCGGCATTGGCGTGCAAAAGCTGCGCGCCCGCCTCCTCAATGCGCTCGCCGGCGCGGATGCAGGCCACGACGTCTGCAAGATCGCGCCGATCAGGCGCGTGCATGATGGGATCGTTGATCGCGATGAGGGCTAAACGAAACTGGTTTGCAAGATCGACGCGCGCAGCAAGGCGTTCGCGCATGTGGCCGTCATAAACCATGCGCGCGGCGAGCCAGATGTGGTTGGGCGAGTGCGCGATGAGGCGAGAGAGAGCATCGCTTGCGGGCGGCGCTTTATCCTCATGGGAAGATTCCTCCATGACGATGAGCGACAGGCCCTCGCGCCATTGCAGAAGATCATCGAGAGTGAGCGGGCACACGCCCTTCTGCGCGCGCAGATTGCCTTGCGTGAGCAGGCGGCACAGGCGGCCCCACGCGGCGCGATCACGCGGATAGGCGATGATGTCGGGCGTTCCGTCGCAGAACACGAGACGCGCGCCCGCGATCACGCGAAAGCCCTTTCGTGCAGCCTCATTCTCGCGCGCAAACACATGGGCGCGCACGACGCCCGCCACCGAATTGCGATCGGCTATTCCAATGCCCGCAAGGCCCTGCGCCATCGCCTGCGCAACCATTTCTTCGGGGTGCGATGCGCCGCGCAGGAAGGAGAAATTTGTCGCGGCGGCAAGCTCGGCGTAACTCACGCAAAAAGACCTTGCACGAACCAGCGCGGACCATTCACCTGCAGCGCGCTCTGCGCCCCGTACAGGCCTTCTCTATAAAGCCAGAAGCGGCGGCCGTTTGAATCCTCCACGCGAAAATAATCACGCGTCAGCGAAGGCGCCGCGCTCTTCCACCATTGCGGCGCAATGCGCTCGGGCCCTTCGATGGCGACGACTTCATGCATCGCGCGGCGCCATCGAAAGCGCAGCGGCGGACCATCCGGCACTTCCGCAATCGTCTCGATAGGTTCAGGCTTTTCGAACAGGCGCAAAGGACGCAAGCCCCGCCCTTCCGGCTCAGGAGGCGGCTGGGGCGGCGCGCCGCGCGAGGCGGGCATGGCGAGGGCGGCGGCTTCGGGCATATGCGAATCCTGCGGCCAGAAGCGCAGCACGCGATGGGCGCCAAAGCGCGCGCTCATGCGATCAAGAAAATCGGCGAGCGCATCGTCCGCGCGCCCAACCCGATGAAAGCCACGGCTGTCATTGGCGCTGCCGGGGCCGGCAAGATTGGAGAGTTTGAAGCCGCTTTGTCCGGGCGTGAATTTCTCGGCCTGCATCACGGCCAGACGCACAAGATCGAAGCCGTACCCCACATCAAGCCCGCCCTCATCGCGCGACAGGGCTTCCATCTTTTCGCGGAACAGGCGGGCGATGGCGGACGGCTCGCGCAAGGGCCTGCTGGCCGCGCAATCAATGCGGCGCACGACGCCATCGACGCGAAAGAGAATGACAGCCAGCGAGCGCGCGCCTTCATCATGGCGAGCGAGCATGTCGCACAGATCGCGCGCAAGGGAGGCTATTGTGGATTCAATCTGCTCACGCGCCAGAATGCCTTCGGCAAAGCGCCGCTCAGCCACATAGGCGGGCGCCTCGAAGCGCGGCGAAATGGGGCTTTTCGCAAGGCCCATCATGGCGTCGAGCCGCGCGAAAACCTGCGCGCCAAAACGCGCAACGATAGGCGCGCGCGGGCGATGGACAATGTCGCCAATGCATTTCAGGCCGGTTTGCGACAGCGCGCGCGCCGCCTCCAGTTCAATGCGCAATGCGGCGACCGGCAGATTGGCCATGGCGCGCGCAAGCGCTTTGGCGTCGCCTGCAGGCAGGATGCGTTCGCGCGGCAGATCAGGGCCGTAGCGCGCCAGCGCCCAAGCCGCTTCCGGCGTGTCGGCAAGGCCTGTGCGGGCGCCGTGGCGGGCGAGCTTTTCTTCAACCAGCGCGACCAGCGCCGCCTCGCCGCCAAACAGATGCGCGGCGCCCGCGACATCGAGCACAATTCCATCAGGCGCGTCGGCCGCCGCCAGCGGGGTGAACCGGCGGCACCAGTCGGCGATCAGGCCGAGGCGCTTTTCGCGGTCGGCCTCAACAGCCTCACGCGACCCGGCAGGCGGGGCTTGCGCCGTCCATGCCGAAAGGAAGACGGAGAGATAACGCGGCACTGAGGAAATCCTCTCCCGAAAGATCGACGTCGTGAACGCTGCCGGGCTCCAGACCCGGCAAACTGCCCGGTGGACCGGTCCAGCGCACCCGCCAGGCCGCAAACCCGGGCAAGGGCCTTCGCCCGGCGGCGGGCCGCGGCGCAGGGCGCGCGGCGACCTCGAACCGCATGGGCGTGGGGGCGACAAAGGGCGCGCGGGGACCAGCTGGCGGACGCAGCAGGATCGCCCGCGCGCCAGACGCGCGCGCCGCCGGGGCAAGGCGGCGCGCGAACATGCGGGCGTCGGATTCGGCCAAACCAGCGGGCTCGCACACGATGGCGGCGAAGGCGCGGGCGCGAATCGCCTCCTCCAGAGCCAGAAACACATCGGCGCGGCGGGGCAGCCGCATGAGCACGAAATCTCCCCAGCCAACGCCATGGAGACCGAGGCCCGGCGCATGGGGGACGCCCGATTCGAGCAGCGCGAATTCCTCCGCGATCCACAGGATGGGACCGCCCTCTCCTGCGCCCAGCCGACTTGCCGCCATCAGCGCGAAGCCGGCTGCGGCCGGCCCGTCCGACATCGCCGCTGGCGCAATCTCGAAAAACGCGGAACGGCGGCGCACACGTGCTTCTGCACGCGTGGCCTCATCCTCCAGGCCTTTGTTTTCAAGAGAGCTTCCACCCGCTTCAATGCGCGCGACCGCCTCTCGCAAAAAGTCTATCCGGTCCGATCTGCCGCCTGGCGACATCGGGTCTCTCCGCCGTTATGTTCCCTATATGTTCCTTATATCAACGCCCGCAGCGCGGAAGAGTCAAGGGCGGGAAAAGCGTGAACGGCGCAGCTGACTTGCCCGGGCCCGCAGTACAAAAACCGCTGGCATGTCCGGTTCCGCCTCCACCCTCCCTGTCATTCTCGTTGTCGAGGACGAAGTGTTCATTCGCTTCGACGTCGCCGACATGCTGCGCGAGGTCGGTTTCGAAGTGATCGAGGCGTGCGCTGCGAAACAGGCTCTGGATGCTGACATCAGGCGCGCGCATCGACCTTGTTTTCTCCGACGTCCATATGCCCGGCCCAATGAATGGCCTTGGCCTCGCCAGTCATATTCTCGAGAACCATCCCGGCCTGCCGGTGATCCTCACCTCCGGCGCGATGCTGACGCTGGAGACCGCCGCGCTGCCCTCAATCCTTATCCCCGTAGAGCCAAAACCCTACGATTTCCAGGCGATTTTAACGCGCATCAATGGCGCGCTCGGGCTTTGATTGGGGATGTCCCGCTCAATGTTGAAAATTGCGGTTCGGGCCTTGCCTCGTTTGATGATTACGCGGCCTTTGATATCTCATCAAGTCCGAAGTGGTTGGCGTGATGACGTTGCAGTGCGTCGCGCAGGGTGGGCAGTTGGTCACGGGCTTTCAACCGCCTGAACCCCTTGGCAGCCTCCATCATGCCTGCGGCGGTCCACCGCAGGGCCATGCTGGCATCTCGC